>NZ_JBIAEC010000017.1:170899-192350 GCF_042868225.1 Streptomyces sp. NPDC007856
CGCCGGTCCCGGTTGCGGGTGCTGGGCCGGATGGCCGAGAGCACTCGCCGAAGGCGGTGATCAGCGGCAGCCCGTGCCGCATCACGACGTGCGCCAGGGGCGGGGCTCGGCCACGAGCGGCGTCACGAACTATGGGCCGACTGTCGGCGCCAAATCGCGTCCGACGTAAGCAAGTTGACGAGTGAGCCCGGCGCCGGTGACCGACATGGTGGCCAGGACTGCGGGCGTACGGCGAAGCCGGGTGTGCTGGGCATGCGGTGTTCCCCCTCCGGTGATCGGTGAGCGGATCGCGGAGGGGGAAACATCCGGGAGGCGTGCTCAGGACGACGGCTGGGTCCTCGGGGCCGTGACCGCCTTACCGGTCTTCTCGGCCTTGCCCCGGCCCGGCTGGCGCAGCAGCAACGCGATCGCCGCCGCCACTCCTCGTCACCGAGCCCCAGTTCGCCGACGTAGACCTCTTCGTCGTGCTCACCGAGCAGCGGTGAACCGCTCACCTCGACGGGGGAGTCGGAGAGTTTCAGCGGGCTGCCGACGGTGACGAACTCGCCGCGCTCGGGGTGCTGGACACGCACCACCATCTCGTTGGCGGCCAGCGAGGCGTCCTCAATGATCTCCTTGGCGGACAGGATCGGCCCGCACGGGATGTTGTGCGCGTTCAGCCTCTCCAGCACCTCCCACTTGGGGAGGGTCGAGGACCACTCCTCGATCAGCTGGAACATCTTGTTCAGCTTCGGCAGCCGGGCCTCGGGGGTGGCCCACTCGGGGTCGTCGGCGAGTTCCGGCCGGCCGATGAGCTCGCTGAGCGGCTTCCAGCCGACGGGCTGGACGATGACGTACACATAGTCGTTCGGGCCGCCCGGCGCGCACTTGACCGCCCAGCCGGGCTGGCCGCCGCCGGAGGCGTTGCCGGAGCGGGGCACTTCGTCGCCGAAGTCCTCGTTCGAGTACTCGGCGAGCGGCCCGTGCGCCAGGCGCTGCTGTCGCGCAGCTTCACCCGGCACAGATTGAGCACCGCGTGCTGCATGGCGACATTGACGCGCTGGCCGCGCCCGGTGCGCTCGCGCTGGAGGAGTGCCGCCAGTATCCCGGCCACTGTGTGCACCCCGGTGCCCGAGTCACCGATCTGCGCCCCCGTGGCCAGTGGCGGCCCGTCCTCGAAACCGGTGGTCGACATCGACCCGCCCATGGCCTGCGCGACGACCTCGTACGCCTTGAAGTCGGTGTACGGCCCCTCGCCGAACCCCTTGATAGAGGCGTAGACGATCCGGGGGTTGATCTCGATCTCCTTGATGCGGTCCCAGGTGAACCCCATCCGGTCGACCGCGCCCGGACCGAAGTTCTCCACCATGACGTCGGAGCGCCGGATCAGCTCGGTGAGGATCTCCTTGTCGCGCTCGGTCTTGGTGTTCAGGGTGATGCTGCGCTTGTTGCAGTTGAGCATCGTGAAGTAGAGGGAGTCGACGTCGGGCAGATCGCGGAGCTGCGTGCGGGTGATGTCGCCGCTCGGCGCCTCCAGCTTGATGACGTCGGCGCCGAGCCAGGCCAGCAGCTGGGTGGCGGAGGGCCCGGACTGGACGTGGGTCATGTCCAGGACGCGGATGCCGTCGAGTGCCTTGGTGGTCACCTTGGGTCCCCTCACTTGTACATGGTCTGGTTCATGGTTCCGGGGGCGTACGCGTCCGGGTCGACCCAGACGTTGATGAGCGACGGCTTGCCCGACTCCCGGGCCCGGCGCAGCGCGGGGCCGATGTCGGCGGGTTCGCGGACCTCCTCGCCGTACCGCCCAGCATCCGCGCGAACTTGTCGTAGGCGACATCGCCGAGGGTGTTGCCGACCCGCTCGCGTTCCTTGCCGTACTTGGCGGCCTGGCCGTAACGGATCTGGTTCATCGAGGAGTTGTTGCCGACGATGCCGACGAACGGCAGGTCGTAGCGGACCAGGGTCTCGAAGTCCCAGCCGGTGAGCGAGAAGGCGCCGTCCCCGAAGAGGGCGACGACCTCCTTGTCCGGGCGGGCCTGTTTGGCGGCGAGCACGAACGGCACGCCGACGCCGAGCGTGCCGAGCGGGCCCGGGTCCATCCAGTGGCCGGGCGACTTGGGCTGGACGACCTGCCCGGAGAAGGTGACGATGTCGCCGCCGTCGCCGATGTAGATCGAGTCCTCGGTGAGGAAGTCGTTGATCTCGCTGACGAGGCGGTACGGGTGGATGGGGGAGGCGTCCGACCTCAGCTGCGGCAGCCGCTTCTCGATCGCGGTCTGCTCGGCGGCGCGCAGCTCGTCGAGCCATTCCTTGCGCTTCGAAGCCCCGCCGTCGACGCGCCCGGAGGCGGCCTCGGTGACGGACTTCAGCACCAGGCCGGCGTCGCCGACGATGCCGAGGTCGATGTCGCGGTTCTTGCCCACCGTCCGGTAGTCCAGATCGATCTGGACGACCGTCGCATCGGGGGGAGAGGCGCTTGCCGTAGCCCATGCGGAAGTCGAACGGCGTGCCGACGATCACGATGACGTCGGCGTGGGAGAAGGCGTACCGCCGCGAGAGCCGGAAGTGGTGCGGGTCGCCGGGCGGGAGGGTGCCGCGGCCGGCGCCGTTCATGTACGCCGGGATGTTCAGGGCCCGTACCAGCTCGACGGCCGCCTCGGTGCCGCGGGTCGTCCACACCTGGCTGCCGAGCAGGACGGCCGGCTTCTCGGCGTGCACGAGCAGGTCGGCGAGCCTCTCGACCGCCTCCGGGTCGCCGGCCGAGCGGGTGGAGGCCCGGTAGGCGCCGGCCTTCGGTACTCGCGCCCTGTCGGCCGGCACCTTCGCGTCCAGGACATCGCGGGGAATCTCCAGGAAGGAGGGGCCGGGCGCGCCGTGGTAGCACTCGCGGAACGCCATCGACACCATGTCGGCGGCGCGGGCGGTGTCCGGGACGGTCGCCGCGAACTTGGTGATCGGCGCCATCATGTCGACGTGCGGCAGGTCCTGCAGGGACCCCGTCTTGTGCTGGGTGAGCGCGCCCTGGCCGCCGATCAGCAGCATCGGGGACTCCGCGCGGAAGGCGTTGGCGACCCCGGTGACGGCGTCGGTCGTGCCGGGGCCGGCGGTGACCACCGCGCAGCCCGGCCTGCCGGTGATCCGGGCGTAGCCGTCGGCGGCGTGCGCGGCGACCTGCTCATGGCGTACGTCGACGACTTCTATGCCCTCGTCGACGCAGCCGTCGTAGATGTCGATGATGTGGCCGCCGCACAAGGTGTAGATGCGGTCGACCCCCTCGGCCTTCAGCGCCCTGGCAACGAGATGACCACCGGAGATCACGTCCTGGGTGTCGTCGGGCATGGCGAAGTCCTGTCCCTTTCGTAGGGGTTGGGCGGCTCGCGTGCACTGCGTACGGACAGTCGGCAGGCCGCATGCAGTAGATTGCATACAGTCGACGAATACTGTATGAAGCTTGTGTGGGTGGCCTCACCCTGGCCATGGCGCTGGCCGCCCGGGAGGGGGTGCCGGTCACCCTCGTCGGAGGCAGCGGCCGTGAGCTGAACCAGGCGCTGGTGCGGGCGCCGGAGATCGGCTGTGTGTCCTTCGTCGGCGGCCGCTACACCGGAGCCGACGTCGCCACCGCCGTCGCCGGCCTCAGCAAACGGCACATCCCGGAACAGGAGGGCCTGAACACCTGGGGCATCTGGGACTTCTCCGGCTGGGAACGGCTCACCGCCGTGATCCCCAAGCTCTTCGACTGCGGAAAGCAGCGCTGCACCGCTTACCTGCGTTTCGTCGTGCAGCGTTCCCTGTTCGACGCATTCCTGGCCGCCTACCTCCCCGCGGTCCGCTCCGTCCGCGTCGGCCACCCCCTCGCGGTCGCGGACCCCACCGACCCGCTCCCCGAACTGGACTTCGGCCCACTGATCAACGCCGCCAAGGCCAAACTCACCGACCAGGTCGCCGAGGCCGTCGACCGGGGCGCCGTACCGCTCCACCGAGGGCGCCCCGACGACACCCGGTTTCGGCGGCGACCTCCTGGTCCGCGCCGTGACCGGGGGCCCGGCGGGTGAGCGGCTGCCCGGGAACTTCCCGGAGTACCAGCTCATGCCGTGACCCTCACGGTGTGTACACAGGATCACACCTTCCGTACACCGCCACCGACCATGCGGCCCGGCACGCCCCGGGCCGCCCCCGGGGACGGATACGCAGGTGAAACGCACTCCGAAACCTTGGTATTGTTGTCCATGTCGCCGCGGGGAAGACCCCCGGCAAGGCGACAGACACCTAGTCCGGGTGGCGGAATGGCAGACGCGCTAGCTTGAGGTGCTAGTGCCCTTTATCGGGCGTGGGGGTTCAAGTCCCCCCTCGGACACTCCTTATAGCGATACGGAATCGAGGGCCTCGACCTAACGGTCGCGGTCCTCGTTGCGTTGTCGTACGTGATCGTGATGCCCAGGGCTTCGTAGAGGGGCTCTTTCTTCTCGGCGTCGGCGGCTTGGATTCGTTGTGCGATGTCTCTGAGTCTGTCAGTGATCTCCCGGATCTGGTCTGCCGTGAGGGGTGGTTCCTTCTTCCGGGTGACGGTGGGCAGTGCGTCGAGCTTCTTCTGTGCCGCTTCCCTGTCACGTTGCGCGTCGTTGATCCACTGGGTGGCGACGGCTGGGTCGGCTCCGGAGTCGCGGGCGGCCTGGTAGCGGGCAAGGCGCCGCTCGCACTCCTTGATCACCTGACGTGCTTGGGCCTGCTCGGGGGTTTGTGGCTGTGCGGCGCTTGCCGCGATGCCGGCTTGGCTGAGTGCGGTGATGGTGGCGGTGAGCCGGTCCGGGGCGAAGGCCCGGGCGATCCAGGCATCCAGTGCCCGGCAGACGGTGTCCTCGCGCAGGTTAATGGTGCGCGGGTGGTCGAGCCCGGGGTAGAGGGCTGCTTCTTTTTCCTTGTACTCGCATCGGTAGTAGACGTGGTCGCGGATCGCAGAGGGCTGCATCTTCCGCCCGCACAGAGTGCACCTCACCCGTCCTCGGAGGACGTAGGCCCGCCGACCGCTTCGCCGGTTGGGTCGTTCCTGCCGCTGGTAGACGCGGGCGCGCTGCCGGCGGGCCCGCTGGGCGGCCTCGAAGAGTTCCTTGGTGATGAGCAGCTCGTGTGCGGGTTCGTTGGACCAGATCCACTCGTCGATGGGGTTGTGGGTCATGGTGGTGCGGTGGCCGAGGGTGACGTCGTCGATGTCGAGGAGGCGTTCTTCCTTGCGCTGTTTGTTCCAGACCTCGTGGCCGGTGTAGCGGGGGTTGTGGAGGATCGCCCTGACCGCGCCGGCCTGCCATGCCCTCTTCGTACGGTGTGGATTGCGGGCGGCGTCGTGGGCGGAGGGACAGAGGATGCCATCGTGGTTGAGTCGGAGGGCGATGACCTCGTCGCTCATGCCCTCGACGTACATGGTGAAGATGCGCAGCACGACGCGTGCGGTGGCGGGGTCGGGTTCGAGTTTGTGCAGTAGCTGTCCGGCGGCTGCCTTGGCGGGGTTGGGGCGAGTTCCCGCGTCGGCGATCCGGTACCCGTATGGCGGCCGCCCGCCGAGGTAGCGGCCCTGGAGCTGGGCCTGGGAGCTCATCGCGGTCCGGACCCGGATCTTGATGCGGTTGCGCTCGCCCTTGCTCATGCCGCCGAAGACGGACATGACCAGGTCGTGGGCCTCGTTCTCCGGGTCGATCGGCCCGCCGACCTCCGGCACCCACAGCGGGATGCGGAAGTGGACGAAGACGGGGAAGGTGTTGCCGAACTGGTTGCCGTAGAACGTGCGCTGCGGCTCCCCGATCACCACCGCGTCGAACCCGCGATGCGGGTCGCGGAGGGCTTGGAGGAGTTCGTTCGCGCGTGGGCGGCGCTGCCAGGGCAGGGAACGGCTATGGCCGACGTCGAAGTACTCGCTGACGATCTGACCCCCGGCGGGCTCGATCAGGGCTCGGGCACGGGTGAGCTGCCAGTTCCTGGACGCCTCGGGATCTTGAAGGTCCTCGGTGGAACAGCGTCCGGCGAAGGCGAAACGGATCACGTGTAGTCAGACCCCCAGTGGGTAGGACGTGGAGCGCGTTGCGGGTGTTATGCGGCGGTCTGTCGTACCTCGAATGGGCGAGAAGAGCCAGCGGGGTCTGCCCTTGCTAGGTGGCTCCGGCCTCGGGGCGCGCCTGGTTGGGATCGGCGACCATGGCGTGAAGGAGGTGCAGGAGGGCGGTGGCAACGGACTCAGCCACGTCGGGTGGCTCTTCGGGGAGGTCCACGTGGATCTTTTGGGGGTTGTCCGGGCCCGAGTGCTGGTCGGATGGGTGCTGAGGCATACGCTGTTGGCGCCGGACCAGATGTCTCCTCGATGCCGACACATCCGTCATAGGTATATTGCACGGCAGATTTGCCGTCCTCACTGGCCAAGGACCGGGTGCGGCCGGGATTGGTGGCTCAGCCGAAGAATGGATCAAGGGCAGGTCCTTCCCTGCCGGGCCGTCCGGTTGCTCCCACGGCCCCAGCACGAAGGCCGCCATCTCGCTGACGTGAAGCGCGACCAATGCTGTGATGCCGTCGCGGAGACCGCCATCGAAGCCGATCGTTATCTCGGCGCCGGGCTGGAGCTCAGCGCGCCGTTACGTAGCACATCCCATTCGGCCGGGCCGAACAGGGCGTCCTCAGCTGCAACGATCTGGTTCAGCCACATCCGCCGCGACCGGCTCGGAGCGATCGCCGTATCGAGGATCGACTGAAGGATCGTCTCGACCCGCAGCCACACTGCGTCACCGCGGATCTTCGGCAGGACGATGCGGATCGCTTCGGGCGTCAGGGGTGTTGCGGGGTGGGCCTCGATCGAGTCGCACATGACGCCGATGTCCGCAGCGCGGCCCTCACGGATCCTCTCGAACGCCTCGCGCATCTTCTCGGCGACGGAGTCCTCACCAGATAGGCGTTCGTGATCGCCAGATAACGCGAGTCCTTCTTCGTCGCGTTACCGTCGATCGTCTTGTACATGCGGTCGCCGTTGTTGCCAATCACCCAGTGGCGCGTCTCGTTAAGCACCGTGAACGTGACTCGGCCGCCCTGCAGGGCGCGAAACGACGAGGTGACCGCTTCGAGTCTCTGCCGGCCACCTTTCACACGGATCAGCTTGGCCCCGGCCCTGATGCCGTACGTCTCGATGAGCTTGTCCGACATCAAGTACGGCATCAGCGTCATCGTGTTACGCGTCTGGTCGCGGCTGACGGCCGCGATCTGTACCCATGCCTGGGCATGCGGGACGCCGACCGGCTGCCCGGTCTGGGCCCAGTGCGAGAACCGTGACGGACCGACGAACTCAACCAGGGAGATGACCGCGAGAAGCGGGTCCTTGCCTTAAGCCCCAGCCCTTGAGGCGCTGAAGGACTCCTTTGCAGTAGATGAAGCGGCCGTTCTCGTCGACCGCGTACCACCACAAGACGAAGCGGAGCTGCTCGCCCATGGCGAAGCTGCACTGCACCGACACGGCCATGAAGGTGACCACGGACGCCGTGCAGATCCTCGGCGGGACGGCTACACCGCCGACTTCCCGGCCGAGCGCTACATGCGCGAGGCCAAGGTCCTGCAGATCGTCGAGGGCACCAACCAGATCTAGCGGATGGTCATCGCCCGTCACGTGGCGGGACCCGAAGCTCACTGAACTGCCCCGTGCGGATCGTCGGGGCCGCCAGGCTGATCCACTCCGGGTCGTGGCGGCCCGGCAGGGTCCGGCCCCGGTCGGCCCAGGTCCGGTGTGAAGCGCCAGGGCCCGCAGTCCTCGGCCTTGAGGAACTCGGCGCACCAACCGGCGATCTGCCAGCCGAGCGTGCGCTCGGGGAGCTTCCAGAAACCGTCTGGCTCCTTCGTCCATGTCGGACCGAGGAACGACGGCTCGAGGGCGTCGATCTCTTATGCCGTGAGGGCTGGAAAGGGACTCACCTCCCCTCACCGGAAAGCTGAGGACCACTCGGCCTGTCGGTGCCTCGGGATACAGTCAACAGATGGGTAATGTCATGTACTTGAGGAGCGACCCTCGCGCCGACAATGAGACTGATTGGCGGGCCTTTGAGGCAACCGTGACCAAGTGGGTGACAGACCTTGATCCGAGAGCGACGGTCACGCATGACGCTCGGCTCACGGGACGAATGAGCGGCATCGAACGGCAGATTGACGTCTTGGTCTCCGGCAAGCTGGCCGGGACAGAGATGAAGATCGTCTTCGAGTGCAAGAGGTACGAGAGAGCGGTCGGGCTTGCGACGGTCGAGGAGTTCATCGGCAAGCTCCACGATCTCGATGTGGACCGTGGAGTCCTATGCGTGTTCGGCAGCATCACGGCCCCGGCTTTCTCGCGCCTCGCTCGCGCGGCCCATCCCCAGGTCGATCTCTATGTCTGGGAACGACCACGGCCGCGGTGGGAGGATCTGCAGGACGACTTCGACGAGGCCGTTCTGACTCGGGACCCCAGCATGCGTCGGCTGTACTACGCGAGCCCCAAGTCCTTCTTGTAGTCGGCGATGGCGAGCACGGCTGCAGACTGCTCCTCCGGCTCAGGCTCGTGCAGTTCGATGCGTACACGGCGCCGGTCGCCCTCGGCGACGAGGAGCCGCTCGAAGGCGCTGTAGATGGTTTGGAGCGTCTGTCCCGACCGCTTCCCGGACTTCCCGTAGTAGGACAGGTCTTCACAGAGGGAGTAGGCGAGGGCCCAGTCGGACTGCTGGTAGAAGTCGGCCTGGCCGGACTACTTCAGGGAGTCCCACAGGCGCTTCGCGATGGGGTGCCAGTTACGGTCGGAGTTCGGCACCTTCGTGGGCCGGGCGACGCCACGCGTCACCGACTGCACGCCGCCGCCCCTGCGCTCCCGCGGGCGGGCGAGGTCCGCCTCCCGGTTCGGTACGGGGCCGGGCATGCCAGATGACCTCCCTTCCGCAGCGACGCGGATCTATCCTGAGCAAGTCGGCGCCGCAGGGCGCCATTTGGCGCTCACGGGCGAAGACGATCTAGGAGGACTTCCCTAACGAAAGGACCACTCGCATGAGTACCGACGGCCGAAGCGGACCCCACTCACAAGTGCCGGCGCCAGTCGAGGGCAAGGCCATTTTGCCCCCGCCGGAAGAGTCGGGGTGTAGTTCCCATCGAAATGGTGGCGAACCCATTGTTTGGACAGATGATCACCGGTTGAGCTGGCGGCCGGAGGTCATCGACGGAGGAGGTGATCATTATGTTCGCATTCGCAGGGGTGAAAAATTCCAGCGCCTTGACGGAGCAACGCAACAGTTGGATCGCATGCGCGCACGGCATGAAAACCGCATGGAATCATGGAAATTCTTCACCCAAGCTGGAATTTCCGTGCTGATCTTCGCTGGTGCACCGCCGCCTGGCTCGCGAGTACGACCACCGCCCCGACACCTCCGCCTCGCGCGTCTACCGGGCTTCCATCGCCAACATGGCCCGCCGCCTCACCACACCCGCCCCCACCTGGCGCGAGACCCTCGGGCTGGCCGCGTGAACATCAGCGAGCTCCTGGCAGACCTCCAGGACCAGCACGACAAACCCACGGCGAGGGCCGACGAACTACGCAAGCAGATCGACCACTTGACCGCCGCTCTGGCCGAGACCGAAGCACGACTCGCAGATCTGGCCACCACCCGGAAGATCATCGCCGAACGCATCCCGCCCGGGACCGAGCCCGATCCGCCCGAGACGAACACCGCCTACCAGGCCATCGTGAACGCCTTCAACCAGCACCCCGGCCGGGCATTCCGAGCCCGCGAGCTGCACGAACTCCTCGGCATGCCCACCGACGAGGCAACCGTCAACGTCACGCGCAGCCGCCTGGGACGCCTCGTCCGACAAGGCTTCCTCACCCAACCCGGACGAGGCCGCTACCAGAAACGGACTTAACGTCCACTCAGCGCTATCAGCTTGGGAAGCTGACATGATCTATCAGTTGTGGTTGAGCTGACCTGCACTGCAGCGGTGCAGGCGCGTTCCGTCTGCGGATTTGAGCATCGCTGTTCCCCGTGGCTCCCCCCCGGCACGATCTGGCACGCGTCTGGCACGGTCAGGGCGGTTACGGACCAGGTTAGACGCCTCACGCTCCCAAGCCGTCAAGTCGGTTGCTGAGATGCCGTGTAGCTTTGCCGTCTGTTCGATTACGGACGCAAGGGGGCTTCGGTGGACGTGGTGCGGGTGATGGAAGCATTGGCCGAGCAGGGGGTCACGGTGTTGCTCAAGGCTGATGCCGAGCGCATGCGCGACGGCGTGAAGCCGTGGACGTTCGTGGCGAGCGGGAGCCCGTTCCACGAAGGTCTCTTGGTGCGCACGGACGCCGTGTCGGTGGAGGCCTGCCTGGATGCCTGTTTGCCTCGACTGCGCGAGTTCGGTCTGGTTATCCCGGAGTAGGAGCTGGGCTCAGGCGGCCGCAGTCGCTTCGAGCCCTTCCAGCAGGGACGGGAAGGCCTGCGCTTCGTCGTAGTGCTCGCCGTGCTGCAGGCAGTGGTAGAGCTGGCCGACCATGCGATTGAACAAGTTGCGCAAGGCGGAGGCGTGCCAGTCGCCGTGCTTGTCGCGTCGTCGGCGTAGTGGGTCTTGGCTCCGGGCGAGGCGGTCAGGGCGGCGAAGGCCCACAGGTAGCCGGCATGGTTGAGCCGGTCGTTCTTCAGGGCGTCGCCCGGGTCGGACTTCTTGCGGGAGACGGAGTGCCGGTCGCGGTAGCGGGCCGCGGCCATCGGGTTGATCGCGAAGACCTGCCGCTTGCCGGTCCGCAGGACCGCGACGAGCAAGCCGCGGGAGGTCTCGATCGCCACTGGGATCGGGCTGTCCTCGCTGTCGCCGTGCTCGGCGAGCAGGTCCAGCAGGATCTTGTAGCCGACCGCGGCGTCGGTGATGTGCCGTTTGGCCAGTAATTGGCCCTTGTCGTCGACCAGGGCGACGTCGTGGGCCTTCTCCGCCCAGTCGATTCCGCAGTAGATCAAGATGGGTCCCTGCCCAAGGTTCGGGTTTCTGCGCTGGTCACGAGCGCATGCGGGCCACGCGGCTCCCTAATTCAAGGTCTCGACCACGACGGTCGGATCGACGCCTCACTAGCCGTGTTCGTGACACCAGCGCACCGCGCGGGCCTCGGCCTATGCGGGAGCTCAGACAGCTCGGCTGCACCGAGAGGTCACCGTGCGGTGGGCTTGCCCCACCAACACCAACGAGCGACCAGGCGGTGCGTGTTGACGCTCGACGGCTCCGGGCGCCGCCGATCTACACCTAGTGCGGTGACCGCATAGGTTCACCGGGTTGGCGGTCGTGGCGGTTGGATGTGCGGCGACGTCCGATCCGATCGCTGGAGGCCCGGTGGCCGAGCCTGTCCGTGTACGCAGACTGACCGACCAGGAGGGGCAGAAGCTGCAGCAGATCATGCGCAGGGGCAGCACCAGTTCGGTGCGCTACCGGCGGGCGATGATGATGCTCGCTTCGGCGGGCGGGAACCGGGTGCCGGTGATCGCCCAGCTGGTCCACGCCGATGAGGACACCGTGCGCGATGTGATCCACCGCTTCAACGAGATCGGCCTGGCCTGCCTGGACCCTCAGTGGGCGGGAGGCCGTCCCCGCCTGCTCACCCCTGACGACGAGGACTTCGTCATCCGGACGGCCACCACACGCCCCACATCGGCCAACCCTTCACCCGCTGGTCGATCCGCAAACTCGCCGCCTACCTGCGGAAAGTGCACGGACGTGTCATCCGCATCGGCCGTGAAGCCTTACGGTGCCTGCTCCGGCGCCGCGGCATCACCTTCCAGCGCACCAAGACCTGGAAGGAGTCGCCCGACCCTGATCGCGACGCCAAGCTCGACCGGATTGAGCAGGTGCTGGACCGCTTCCCGGACCGGGTCTTCGCCTCCGACGAGTTCGGGCCGTTGGGGATCCGGCCCACCGCGGGCTCCTGCTGGGCGAAACAGGGCAAGCCAAACCGGCTGCAGGCGACCTACCGCCGCACTCACGGCGTCACCTACTTCCACGGCTGCTACTCCGTGGGCGCCGACCGCCTGTGGGGAGTCAACCGACGTCGCAAGGGCACCGCCAACACCCTGGCCGCGCTCAAGTCGATCCGCGCCGCCCGACCCGACGGCGCCCCGATCTACATCATCCTGGACAACCTCTCCGCCCACACCGGCGCGGACATCCGCCGCTGGGCGAAGAAGAACAAGGTCGAGCTGTGCTTCACCCCGACCTACGCTTCCTGGGCCAACCCGATCGAGGCCCACTTCGGCCCGCTGCGGCAGTTCACCCTGGCCAACTCCCACCACCGCAGCCACCCCGCGCAAACCCAGGCACTGCACCGCTACCTGCGCTGGCGCAATACCAACGCTCGCCACCCCGACGTACTTGCCGCCCAACGCAAGGAACGCGCCCGCGTCCGCAGCGAGAAGGGCATCCGCTGGGGCGGACGCCCCCTCAACACCCAGCCTGACCAACCGCGAACCGCAGCCCCCGAGCGCCGAAGGGGGCAAGTTCAGGAGAAGGACAGTGACAGAAGGAAGAATCAGGAGGCGGACGGTTCGATCTCCCCCGCAAAGACGATGACCTGGTCGATGAGGCTCCGCCGCAGATGGACGACGTCCGTTCCCGCCAGGCGGGGACCTCCATCCGGCGTGGTGAAGACCCACCGGTACCGGGCCCACTCGTCAGGCATGTCCACCGCCGAGCAGCGCACCATCGTGCCGGTCCCCGCCGGGTGGCGCCGGATGTCCAGCACGAACCGCTCGACCGCCGCGATTCCTTCGCTGCGACCCAACGGCCCCCAGAAGACCACGTCTGAGGTCAGAGCCTGGGAGAGCAGGGCAGTCACATAGCTGTCGTCCGAGGCGTTGAACGCGGAGATGAACGTGTCGATCGCGGAGCGTGCAATCTCTTCCTGCATGCCCCAGTAATACCAGCCGTTTCGCGTGCGCTCGTCCCGCGAGCCGCAATCCGATAACGGTGAACCATCCCGGTCACAGCACTAGGCATCTTCCGCCGGGGCAGTACAAGGTGTGGTCGGGGCAGCAATAGACATCCGCCTGGCGTCCACGCGACCGCCGCCACCGCGAGCGTGAGGGCCGGCTGCACGGTCTAACCAGAGGCTTCGCGAGCGGCGTGACGGCCCTCACCACTCGAACACCCCGGGAACGGCACCCTGCCGTCTCTAGGGCTGTTACCAACGAATTAGCCTCCGATCATGGCTTTGCGACCTGATGAGTTCTACGACCATGCACGTGCGGCCGCGGATGGTGAGCTTCGGCTTCCGCTGGCACGGATGACCAGCTGGGACATAAGCCCGTTCGAGCCTGATGGACTTCGCGTCGCACCGCTGCGACCACCCGTTCTGCCCGAGCCAGAACGACACGGCGAGGACCCGTCGAACTGTGACGTGTGCCGCGCCCGAGACGAAGGCATCTGGTTCAACGAACGCTGGCGACTGACCCGGGTCAAGGGCGTCGGTGTGCCTCTAGTGCTCATGCTGTACTCCCGCGATCACTACGACATGGCGGAACTGTCCGACGAAATGGCCGCCGAACTCGGGGTGCTCACCACTCACATCGTCCGCCAAGTGCAGGCACTACCGCATATCTCCCGAGCTCACGTCTACCGGATCGGTGACGGAGCTGCACACCTGCACATCTGGTTCTTCGCCCGACCCGAGGGGCAGGCCCAGCTGTATGGATCGTGGCTGCCCGTCTGGGACGACCTTCTGCCGGAGTACCCGGCGGACATAGCCGACGCAGACGCGGCGGCCGTCGCCGACGCGTTGGTCACCTCGTACGGAGGCCGTCACTCGGCCACCGACGAACAGTCACACGTCTGAGCCTTCCACGCGATCTCAATATCCGGTCTACTGATCACGGGTCCCGCCGACCAGCGGGATTGACGAAGCCCACGGCTCTGAACTGCTCAGATGCCGTGGGCTTCTGTCGTCGTTGGTCGGCGTCGGGCGGCCTCGCACGGCCCGGGGACGGCCCAGCCCGACAGCCGGGCTGAGTCTCCTCCGTTGTCAGTGCGTGAGGCTATGGTGCGTTCGCCATCGAGGATGACGCTCTGGGGAGGGGCTTTGGGAGCCAAGACGGGATTGCTGGTGTACGCCGACGGTGACGTGCCGGAGTTGCTGCGCCAGGTGGACGCGGCGAACCTTGACCGGACTACCGCCATGATGCGGCGGCTCTACCCAGGCTGGGAGATCAAGGAATGCGGGGGTTCGAACCTCTGGGACGGCGTCTACCCCCCGAAGGGAACGGCGTACGCGGCCAGCTGGCCGGGCGTGGATGTCATCGGCGACCAAAGGGTGATGATCGACGCCCCCTCCCAACTCCCGGAACACCTCGTGGCGGCAAGCGCCAGCCGACGACTCGTCCTGCATGCGATGCACAGCGTCGTCGACTGGCTGGCGTTCGCCGTCTGGGAGGACGGGCGCCTCGTCCGCTCCCTGAGCCTGTCCCCGGACAGCGGCACCATCGAGAACATCGGCGAACCGCTCCCCTTTGAGTTGCCCTACTGGGCTGGAGACCGCCCGGCCAACATCGTCCCCTGGCCCGACGAGGAGGAAGAGTCCTACCCCCTACCCTTTCACCCCTTGGACCTGGGCGAGGACGCGTTGCGTGCGCTCTGCGGCTTCATCCAGGAAGGCCGTCCACAGCGCGATGATGTCGACGCGGAGGCCATCGAGTTGTACGGATTCCATGTACAAGACCCGCATGTGCCTGCTCGTGCCGAGCAGGAATCGGCACTACGGAGGGCGGTTGAAGCGATGCAGCCGTCGCGCGTTTACACGCTGGGGCCTGATGGTTCGTTGGTTGAGCGCGAAGGCCTGTAGCTCAGCTCAGCCACAACTGATCACCGGCGGCCGTGACCTGCGGCCGTCTAACTGATCAAGGCCCTGATCTGCTGCTGAGCTGTCGCCAGCTGTCGACGTTCGTCATCGCTGAGCGCCCTTCCACGGCCCGAGGACGGCCCGGGAGGGTGCTCTTGCGTGAGCACCGCAATTAGGGGTATGACAGACCGGGTGGAGCGGCTCCGCTGTCAGCGGTTGCTCGTGGTGCCGATGTCGACGATGTGGTTGTACCGCTCCACCAGCACGAAAAGCTTGATCTGCTGCGTCGTCTCCCCGCTGCCGAAGGTCAGGGTGACGATGACCTCATGGCCGTTACCCACGGCGCCGTTGTCGGTCACCGTCCACTTCCGCGGGACGTTTTGGGCACGCAGGACACCGTCCGCCGCGTGCTTCTTCTCCCAGGCCGCCAGTCGCTTGGCGAAGTCGGGCGTCAGGTAGTGCTTGCGGAGCACCGTTTCCAGCGTGGTGTCCGGGTCCGTGTAGTCGCCGATCGCGTCGATGTACGCGCCGTAGAAGTCGGCGACCCGGGTCACCACTTGGCCGCTCGTGCCGCTGACGGACTGCGGTGCGGCGGTGGACGACTTTGCGGGGGCATGGACGGATGCCTGTGCCGACACCTGTGTCGACACACCGAGTCCGACAGCCAGGACGAGGCCGGCGGCGACGGCCGCGCGGCGGCCCGTACGGCGGTGTGCGAGGGACTTCCTGTTCATGTGCATCTTCCTTTTCTGTTCCATATGTGGTTGCTCTCGGCCCGGTGTCTTCGTGCCGGGGCCGTCGTGTGGCTATCGCCTTTGCGGGTCGGCGGGCGCTGCCCCGGAGTCATGAACATCTGCTGCTGCGCGGACCCATTCCGCCCTGCCGCGGCTCGGGGCGCGATCGACGACACCAAGTCCTGCTGAATCGCGCCGAATAACCCTGTCAGTGGTCGATTGGCCGCCCTCCCCACCCCCGTGGCAGAGGGCGGCCCCGGTCATGCGGTCAGCGGAGCTTGTCCACGGCCCGTGACGGCCGTCTTCTTGGAGGCCTTCACCGGCGCATGCCCGAAGTCGCGAGACGGGTGTCAAAGACGCCCCAGGGGGTCACCGTGTGCAGGCCGTATCCGTGCCTGCCCTCTTCGGCAGGCAGCGTGCCGTAGCCCTTCAGCGTGGCCTCGGTCTCCGGGCCGGCCTTCTCGATGCGTGCGCACAGGACTTGACTCCGTTGCTCGGCCGCGAGAAGCGCCCCTTCGCCACAGCCGTCCTGGACAACTTCACGCTGACCTGACGGACGGTCGCTCCTGTCGAGTTCGGTGCGGAGCTCCCGGTACCACGTCCGGGCTGTCGCTGCCCACCGCCATGCGTAGACAGCGGTCCTGTTCCACCGCCTCCGGTACGCAGGCGGTGACCTTGCTGACCGTTCAGGACGAGCTTGGATACGACGGGAGTTGGGCCGCCGTGAGGAAGCCGACGCCTTGGCCGCGACGTTTGCCAGTGTGGCGAGCGTCGTGCCGAGGGCGAGCCCGTGACGGCGAGTGCGAGGGGCGGGCCTGCTCGGGTGCGCTGGGGCATGGGTGTCTCCCGTGGATGAGTGCATGAGTGTCGTTTGTCGCCCGCCGCCGACTGGCCGGTCCGGTCCTGGTCGGTGCGACACCAAGAGCATCAGCCGTCACGACGGCTCCGCGCAACGCCGGACGCCCGCCCGGCGAGGGTGGAACCATCCCAGCCCATCTGACGTGCAGGTATATGGACCGCCTGAGATACGGGGACACGTGGGAGTTTGGGGGAGCGGTGTCGACCGAGGACGACGTCGAGCAGTTCGCGGCGCTGCTGCGCTGGCTGAAGGACCGCACGGACCGGAGCTACGGCTCCCTGGCCCGCCGTCTCGGCATGAACACCTCCACGCTGCACCGCTACTGCGCGGGCGAGACGGTCCCGCAGGACTACGCCCCGGTGGAGCGGTTGGCCGCCTTCTGCGGAGCAACACCGGAGGAACGCCTCGATCTGCACCGCCTGTGGCTGCTCGCGGTGACGGCACGACAGCGGCCGAGGGCGGGTGAGGAGGCAGCGGAGCCGACAAAGACCGAAGGGGCACTGAAGCCGACAGGGGACGAGCGGGCTTCGGGTCCGGACAGCCGGACGGCGGGGCGTGCGGGTGGCAGCACGTGCAGTGTGGGTGGCGCCGACGGCATCGGTGGTGACGGGGGCGGCACGAGCGGTTCACCACCGCGACTCGATGCGGGCGCCCCCGACGCCGCACTGGCTGCTCCCGACGTTCCTGAACCGGGCAGTCGCGAGTCGACGGCCCAGTGCGATGCGGTCCGCTCAACTGGACGGCCCTGGTACCGCCGTCGCCGTACCGTCGTCGGCACAGCCACGGCGACCGTACTGCTGGTGACGCTGGGCAGTATGTCGGCGCTGTCGGCCGACCGGTCTCACGACAACTCCGCCAAGGCCCTCGGTCAGTCCCGTACGACAGGAACCGGTACGTCACACCACCCCTCGGCAGCTGCGGCCGGCCCCTCCCGCAGCCGTTCTTCGGCCTCGCCCTCCACGGGAGTACGGGCTTCAGGGAGCCCCGAGTCGAAGGGCGGATCGTCGGCAGAGACGAAGAGCGACGCCCCCGTGTCAACTGGTGTGCCGCTTGCGTGGACCGCCGACTCGCAGATTTGGGACGGCGGTTGCGGGCACGACTACGTCATCGGGAAGGAGCCGGCCCAGGTGCCCCCGCCGCCGGTAGAGCAGGACGCCGGAGTGTGGGCAGCGACGCAGCAGGCGGTACCTGGGCGGCAGACGATGGTGCAGATCTCGGTTCAGGGGAAGTCGTCCACGGCCGTGGTCCTCGCGGCCCTCCGGGTACGTATCGTCAGCCGCGGCACCCCGGTCACCGGCAACGCGTACGCCATGGGCCAGGGCTGCGGCAGTGATCTGCCGCCCCGCAACTTCTCCGTGAACCTGGACGTCGACCGCCCGATCGCCCACGCGCGCCCCGGCAACGACAGCGGAAAGCCCGTCCCCGCGGTGCAGTTCCCCTACCGCGTCTCCGCCGAGGACCCGGAGGTGCTGCAGGTCACCGCGACGACCGAGGCCTACGACTGCAACTGGTACCTGGAACTCGACTGGTCATCCCAGGGCCGCACCGGCACGGTCCGCATCGACGACCACGGCCACCCGTTCCGCACCAGCAGCATCAAGGGCCTGCCCCACTACTGGTACGGCACGAACGACCACGGTGTGCGTCAGTGGGTACCCACCGACTCTTGAGGGAACGTGGGAGCTGTTCGGGCCATTTTCGCGATGTGACCGTTCCCCGTCACCCAGGCCCATGCTGCTGGAGGGGCCGGTTGCTGCCGCTTCGGCTAGGAACGCCCGCTGCGTTCCACTCAGGTTCGGTGTCGGCTCCGGCATGACACCTGTCATATGCAATACCGGATGCAGAGTACTGGGGCTCGCGGGTCGACGTCCGTACGGTACCTCTCATGACGAAGAGCAACGGGGAGAACCCACAGAAGACCGATATCAAGGTGAGCCTGATCGGCGGTCATCGCCTGGCAGGAGCCACCCTCCACGAGAGGACCGTCACTGCTTCCCTCATCGGTGGTGCCGACGTCGATCTGACGGACATCGACATCGCGGACGGCACCGAGCTGCGCATCACCAAGTTGAGCCTGATCGGCGGCGTCAGCCTCAAGGTCCGCCGCGACGTCCGGGTGGAGGTCCACGGGCTGCGCCTGGGCGGAGTGAAGGACGATGGTCCGAGCGAGCCGGGTGGCCCGACGGTCCGGATCGACGCCTGGGGCCTGGTTGGCGGCGTCAGCGTCAGCCGCGCCTAGCTAAAGTTCAAAGAGGCCCACCAACCTCCCACAGGCAGACGACAGATGATGGATCGACAGCCGAGACGCAGATGTCGCTGGGGTGGCGGCCAGTGGACACGGTGCGTGACCGTCGCCCGCGCCGTATCTTCACTGCATGCTGGACAGGTGCACGCTTTCCAAGGGCGCCCTGTGTGGTCGGCGATGGTTGGCCGCTGCGGGCAGGCACTGGGAGGGCGGATAGTCACTGTCCGCCCCTCCCTCTTTACGGTGCGCACGGCAGCAGCAATCGACGGGGGGATGACCTGCGGGCGTTTGGCCTGCAGCGCCCCAGGTTGGGGAAGCGGTGGATGGTCATGCCTGATATGCCCTCGATCGCGAGGAGCTTTGCAGGTAGCTGCTCGGTAGGCAGAGTCATCGGTGAGATGGACTACCTGACCAGACCCATCAATCAGGCGCTTTTGGATGACCTCATAGCCACCTGACATCCCCGCGTCGTCCTGGACCTGTCCGGGGTGACGTTCTGCGACTCTGGGGATCTCAACGCTCTCCTGGCGGCCCACCGGATCGCAGCGAGCAACGGGACGGCCCTTGCCTTGGCGTGTGTGCCACCGGTATTGAGGCGGGTGCTTGAGATGACCGGCGTGGATCAACTGCCAGCCGTTCATGACACCGTTGCGGAAGCGGTGGCGGTTCTGGAGGGCGGACTCCACCGTGACCGCAACGCGACTGCATGATCGCAGCACGCTTGCGGTCTCGGACCGGTTCAGCTACCGCCGCTAGATCACCCTCGGAGGTGGTGACATTTTTAGTGCTTGAAGGAGCCCTTGGCCCCTTCCTTCGCGCCCCGCATCTTGCCCCGCGCTTCGAGGGCTGCACCCTTTGCTGCGAGATCATCTTTGTGTACGGCGTGAGCCAGTGTTCGAACGGTCTTTCCTACCACCTGTTCGGCCTTTGCTTTGGCCTTCTCTCCGGCGCTCATCTCATTACCTCCACGCGACAGGGCGAGTGCCCCTTAACGAGGGGAAGCAACCCCTGAGCGCGTGATGTCCCATCAGCGCCCTCAGCTTGGGAAGCTTGGGTCTTCGACGGGCGATTGCTGGGCTGGCCTGTGGCGGAGCAGCTACAGCATCTGACTGGCCGCCGACCTGCTCCCCGCCTTCCCCGTGGTTCCCCGCACAACCTGGCACGGTTCTGGCATGACCCCCTTCGCGCGGCTGCAGGGCAGCCGAGTTCCTCGGCACCTGCGAGCGACGGGAGAACCGTCCGCGCCCGTTGATGTATGGCGTAGATGTCAGCTGGCTCGCCCGACGCCCTGACCCGCGGATCATGGGGCAAGGCGTTTGCGGGGTCACAGGGCGTGTCGCTGGCTAACCCATAGTCTTGGCGCCGTCCAGGGACTCCCGGATGATGTCGGCGTGGCCGGCGTGCTGGGCGGTCTCGGCGATGATGTGCATCAGCACCCGGCGGGCCGACCATCGCGCGCCCGACTCGGACCATGGGGCCTTCGGCAGCGGTTGTGTGGCGTCCAGGTCGGGCAGGGTGACGACCAGCTCATCGGTCCGGCGGGCCACCTCGGAGTAGTCGGCGAGCACGCCGGCCAGCGTCTCGCCGGGCAACATCCGGAACTCGTCGGCCCGCCGGGCCCAGTCGGCCTCGGTCATGGTGGTGAAGTCGGGCATTGCCGACGGGCCGTCAAGGACGAACTGCACCCAGGTTCGCTCGACCGCAGTGACATGCTTGATCAGGCCCCCCAGGCACAGCTGGCTGGCGGTGGTCCGGCGCCCGGCCTGCTCGTCGGTGAGGTCGCGGGTGGTGAAACGCAGGAAGTGCCGATGCTTGGCCAGCGACTCCAACAAGTCGGCGCGCTCGCCGGTGGCGGTCGGCGCATCGGCCGGGTCGTGGGTGGCCGGTTCGTTGACAGTCACGGTCTCGCTCATGGTCGCTGCCTTCCGTGGTTTGTGTTCCGCCGGGCAAGGAAGACGCTAGGGGCCATAGAGGTCAGATTCTGACCTAAATCAAGGAAAAGGCGAGATTTCCGTGATCCACTCCCCGCTCACTTTTCAGGCGCCTCCCAAGAACGCATCAGGCTCGGTCTCTTGAGAAAGAGACCAGGCCTGACCTGGTGTTTCACCTGTCAGGGTGGCGGGATTTGAACCCACCACCTCGTCCCGAAGCAACGTGGGTGGGGCTTCGACCTTGGGCCGGTGTCACGCTCACCTGCGGCGACGGTCCGTAGATGTGCACGGGTGTCCGCCGCTGTCTGTCGGCGTTGTCACGCAGTTAGACACTCACTGCTGCTGTGCCTGTCTGCACTCCTTTGACACGTGACTACCGTGGCTCGTACGCCGTGGTTACCGGGAACGCTTCCAGCAACTGAGATTCGCACGTCTTCGCTCCCGCCAGAACGGTCCCCGCGTAGATGCCCCGCGTCGCGCCCGACGGGTAGTCGACGGTCATCTCCAACTTGCGGGTCGTGTTGCCGGGAAGGTTGCCGAGGACGGCATCACCGCCCACCCACAATGCGGTGGACGCCTTCGTCGCCGGATACCAGGTCATGATCATGTGGTGCCACGACCCGCCGTTGAACGTCCACCAGACGGTTGGCGCCGCGCCCTTGTGGTTGCTGGGCGCCGCCATCTCGTAGTCGAAGAGCACTCCCGACAGCGGCGCCGACTTGGCGTTGCGCACGGTGGTGTAGGTGACCAGGTTCTGCCCGGCCTTCCTGGACGTCGGTTCACGGAGGTGAGGGCGCGAAGTACTGGCTCCAGGTCCTGACCGAGATCAAGAACCGCGGCGCGGCCGATGTCCTGATGCTGGTCTGCGACGGCCTG
>NZ_JBIAEC010000018.1:0-190724 GCF_042868225.1 Streptomyces sp. NPDC007856
GCGAGAACGATCGCCAGCATCAGCACTTTGTTGCTCGTGAGATCCATGGGCTGTTACCTGCCTGCGCTCTCCGCCCGGCGCCGCCCGCGCTTCGTCGCGAGGGCTTGCCCGGGGCTTTCCATGGCCTTTGACCCGAGGGGTTCAAGGTTTCTCGCGGAACTACGAGATGCGATGTCTGTCAGATAGATGAGCAAATATCGGGCGAGGTTCCGACCCGATCAGCCCGGCCGCCGCTCATACCGCGCGGCCTGCGCCCCGGCGCCGAAGGGTGCAACGGCTGCGAGACGCACTGATTTCTGGCCGGTTCACCGTCCGGCCGGCGGCTGGATGTAGTCCTCCAGGCGGGCCACCGCGAAGCCCTGTTCCCGGACGCGCCTGAGCAGATTCGCGAACATCTCCGTCATGGTGGCGCCCTTGAGCTCCGCAGGGCCGCGGAAATGGGCGAGGATGATGTCGCCGGGACGCAGCTTCCCGCCTGGCTCTTGGTACTGCATATTGCGAATCTGCATGGACTCGCGCCACCAGACGATCGCTCGCGGCCCGCACTCTCCCACCGCGATCTTGGTGTTGTCGTTGTACGCCCCGTAGGGCGGCCGGAAGAGGAACGGGGCGGTGCCGAACTGCTGGGTGAGGATCTTCTGGTCGCCGCACACCTCTTGCTTCTGGCGGACCAGTGGGATGGTGTTCATCGCGGGATGGTGCAGGGTGTGGTTCTGGATGTGGTCGCCCAACGCCTGCAGTCGCTTGAAGTACCCGTAGTCCGACTTGATGGCGTCGTTCATCAGGAACATCGTGATCGGGATCTTCAAGTCCCGCATCATCTCGATGAACTTGGGGTCCTTCTCCAGTCCGTCGTCGACGGTGATGAAGACGACCTTCTGGGATGTCGGTACGTGGGCGAAGACCGGAACCGGGCCGGTCGCGGACAGCTTGATGGGTTTGTCCGCCGGGGGCTCGGGAGCCGCGGGCAGCGGTGTCAGGCCCCACTTCCGCCAGGCGGCAGGCTCAGCCGTCGTGACGTGCGACGCGGTCCCGGGCGTGCCGCCGGCGGTGGTGGCCGCCGGACCAGTTGCGTTGCCACCGCTCGTGCCACAGCCGCCTACGGAGAGCGCCAGGAGCACGGTGGCCAGCGGGACGTGGAACCTGCCGCCCATGTTGCGTCGCTTCACCGCACCGGTCTCCTGACTACAAAGCTGACCATGACTCTGCTGGGAAGATAACCGCGGCATGAAAGGCGAAGTTCAGCGGCGTGAAAGGCGAAGTTCAGCGGAGGGTGAGAATATGACCAAGCCGGTGCGGCGGGTGAAGGAGTCGCGCGGCTGGGGTTGAAGAGGATGGGGCGTAGAGCGCCCTGTTGCCATGCGGTCTCAGCTCATGCCGTCCACGTGGAGCTGGGCGCGGGAGCACCCCCGAAGCAGCGCCGGAGGACAGGTGCCGAGCGAACTCGCGCGGCGGCTGTCCAGCAGCCGCCACGGACGCGCCCGCTCCGCTGCGTACGCTACCCGCGCCTGCCGGGCAGCCGCCTCGGCCGACCGTCAACCGCCGCCTCGGCCCGCTAAAGGGCTTGGTCTTCTGACGGATGCCCGCTGGACGGGCCTGGTTCCCGGCCCCGGTGGTGTGCGGAGGCTTCCGCGACCTGCTTGAGCGCAGACGCCGTGGCAGAGTCACCGACCCTGGCGGGTTCCTCGTGCGGGTGGCCCTCGTGGCGGAAGTGGGAAGGCTCCAGCCTGTCGCCGGGACCGCGGTGCTGCGACAAGGTGCCGGCGGAGTCCGTGCGGGCAAGGTCGGCGTCGGCTGGAGGGGGCCGCCTGCCGTACTGAGTGTCGTTCTCGGCGTTTCCAGCCCTGTCGGCCTTGGGTGCCTCCTCCTGGGCGCCTCGTCGGGGGCCCGGCTGGGTCAGCCACGCCACGGCCGCGCCGGTGAGCGCCACGGGCCATTCCACCACCCCGGCGACGCCGAGCACCCCGGCTCCGGTGTAGACCGCCATCCGCCGACCGCGTGGAGAGATCGCTCCGATCCAGTCCAGCGCACTGTCGGCGGCCTTGCCCACCTGCTGGGCTCCGGGCAGCCGGCGCAGCCCGGAACCGACTGCCCGAAACGGCTGCGGAAGATCCGATGAACTCGTCCTGACCTGGCTCATGTCCTGCTCCCTCCAACGTTCACAAGGGGTGCCGGCTCCCGAGTTTCCCGATGTCACCCCGCATATGCCCCCTGCAAGCAGCGGGCCCAGCAGCCCCATGCGCGGCGGCCGCCCGTCGTCCTAGGATGAGTGAAGATCAAATGCGATCAGGGAGCGTGAAATGATCTTTATCACGGCCAAGTTCCGGATCAAGCCGGAGTACGCGGAGAGGTGGCCCGAGATCTCGCGAGAGTTCACGGAGGCCACTCGCAGTGAGCCCGGCTGTCTGTGGTTCGACTGGTCGCGCAGCCTCGACGATCCGACCGAGTATGTGCTCGTCGAGGCGTTCCGGGACGGTGACGCCGGTGCCGCGCATGTCCAGTCCGCCCACTTCAAGTCGGCGCAGCAGACCCTGCCACCCCACCTGGTCGAGACGCCCCGCATCGTGAACGCGGTCCTGGAGCAGGACGACTGGTCCCTGCTCGGGGAAATGGCCGTCCAGGGCTGACGGAGCCGCGGAGGGGCAGGGGAACGCGACTGCCGAGTACGTTCGGCAGCAGTAGGCAAGTGCTGTTGTCCGGGGGCACGAAATGATCTGATGATGGCCCTGTCAAGCATCCCTCCAGTAACCCCCGGATGCCGAGCCGGCGGCAGACCATGGTGCGCTCGCACCGGGCCGTGCCGACTGCCTCGCGGAGCCGACCAAAGGACTGCCCCTATGGAATATCGCCAGCTCGGCCGCAGTGGCCTGGTCATCAGCGAGATTGCCTACGGCAACTGGCTGACCCATGGCTCGCAGGTGGAGGCGGAGGCGGCGACCGCGTGCGTGCGCGCGGCGCTGGACCTCGGCATCACCACCTTCGACACGGCCGATGTCTATGCGGCAACGCGTGCCGAGTCGGTCCTGGGCGATGCGCTGAAGGGCGAGCGCCGCGAGGGACTGGAGATCCTCACCAAGGTGTACTGGCCGACCGGACCGGGTCGCAACGATCGGGGGCTCTCGCGCAAGCACATCATGGAGTCGATCGAAGGGTCGCTGCGACGCCTGCGGACCGACTACGTGGACCTGTACCAGGCGCACCGGTACGACGTGGCCACGCCTCTGGAGGAGACGATGGAGGCGTTCGCCGACATCGTCCACTCCGGCAAGGCCCACTACATCGGTGTTTCCGAGTGGCCCGCGGAGCAGATCCGGCGAGCTCACGCGCTGGCGCGGGAACTGCACATCACTCTGGTGTCCAATCAGCCCCAGTACAACGCCTTGTGGCGGGTGATCGAGGGAGAGGTCGTGCCCACCTGCGAGGAACTGGGCATGGGTCAGGTGGTGTTTTCTCCGATCGCGCAGGGCGTGCTGACGGGCAAGTACGAGCCCGGTCGGCGGCCTCCGCAGGGCTCGCGGGCCACCGATGACAAGGGCGGGGCCGACATGATCGCGCGGTGGATGCGCGACGAGGTGCTGGAGGCCGTTCAGCGGCTGAAGCCGCTGGCAGTCGAGGCCGGGCTGTCGCTCGCGCAACTGGCCGTGGCCTGGGCGCTGCAGAACGCCAACGTCTCGGCCGCCATTATCGGTACCTCGCGTCCGGAGCAGGTCGAGGAGAACGCCAAGGCGTCCGGGGTCGTGCTGGAGGCCGACCTCATGGCCCGTATCGAAGAGGTCCTGGAGCCGGTTGCGGTCACCGACCCCAAGCGGGTCCACGACAATGTGCCGCAGCGCCGACCCTGAACCATCGACGCCATTGCGGTGATCGGAAGTCGCGACCGTTTTGGCGTCCGAGCCGATTTCCGTGAAGCGTCACAACCGCACGCCCCGGCTGATCCGGCTCACAGCCGAATGAGGTGGCCGGGGTAGCAGTGCTCCACGACGGGGGGCTCGCGCGGCGGCCAGGTGCAGCGCGTAAGCCATCGCACGAGCCCTCAGTATGGCCGTGACCTGCGGCCGCGCCACACTACGGAACGTTGATCAGCATCCTGTGCCCGGACCGTGAGCAGCAGGTCACCGAGGCGGACCGCCGACCGCCGGTACGCCCGACGCGCCTGGCAGGGCCGGGAATCCGGCGTCGACCAGGCAGAGTGCGCACACCGCGAGGCCCGGACAGGGCATCACCGAGGAGGGCGCCGGGGGATCGCGGCTCCGCATTGGCCGGGCCGTCCGGGGAACTCGGGTGCGCGGGGACGGAAACCGCCGATGGGCGGAGGAGGTGCCGTTGCCGTGGACGACTGGGAGACATGGGAGATGCACGACGAGGTACGGCTCTGGCCGCGCGAACGACTCGCGCTGCTGCAGATCGAGAACTCCCTCAGCCAGGACCGCAGGTTCGCGCGGCGCATGGGCGACACCCGTCGAGAGGTGTGGCTGCCGGTGGCGGTGCTGCTGCTGGGCATCGCCTCGGCGTTCGCGGCCGTCATGGGCGTCCGTACCTCGGACCCCGCACTGCTGTGGTGCTTCGCGCTGCTGTGGCCCCTGACCCTCTTCCAGGCGTTCCGTCTCCTGTGCCGAACCGTCCGCCGCCATTGCCGCTCCCGTTCCGGAGACGGCGTGCGGCCGTGGCTCTGAGAGTCCCGGGACGGGTCGGCGTGCGGGTCCTGTCGCGCCGGTGACCTGTCAACCCGTACCTTTTCATGGCGGCAGGGCGGCCCCGCCGATACGGCGCTGATCGGGGCCGTGGCGCCGAGGCCGGCCGGCCCGTCCGGCGCTGATCGGGGCCGCGGCGCCGAGGCCGGCCGGCCCGTCCTGGGCCGGCCCGGGCGCCCCGTCCCTCAGCTCTCCCTCCCCCGCCCGGACAGCGCGTCGCGCATCCGGTCGACCAGGCCCGCTCCCGGAGCCAGCAGCTTGTTGGCCGGGGGAGTGTCCGGCGCCGAGGGATGCGGACGGGTGGGGGCCATCTTCTTGGCGCGGCGCACCTTGTCGCCGAGGTTCATCAGCGTGTCCGCCGAGCAGGCCGCCTCCAGCTTCGGGAAGAGGTTCTGCTCCTCGTCCATCACATGGGACCGGATCTCGCTCATCAGCTGTGCCATGAGCGCGTCGAACCGGGCATCGTCCGCCTGCAGGCCCTCCATGTCCTTCATGATCTGCTCGGCCTTGGCGTGGTCCTCGATCTCCTTGTCGGCCATGGCGTCCCCGCCGGTGATGTGCTCGCGCACCGCCGGGTACAGATAGGACTCCTCCGCGACCGAGTGCCGTACCAGCTCGATCGTCGCCTGGTCGGCGAGCGCCTTGCGGTCCTCCGAACCGGGCGGCAGCGCCGCGATACGGTCGAAGATCTCCTCCACCTCACGGTGATCGGTCGTCAGCTCCTGGATGACGTTTCCGCCGTGACCCATGTCGTCACCTCCTGCGAGACATCGGCGGCCGATGAGCGGCCTGCCGTCGCCGCGCCGAGTGCCCCGGGTACGCCGCGCTACACGGGGTGTCCGTGCGTGATCGGCGCGCCGAGTGCCGGGCCGCGGCCGGCCGGCCCGCCCCGGACCGCGCCCACCGCCACCAGTGGTCCAGCAACTCCTCGCTCACCGCCCCGGCGTCCACCAGCGCCGGCCGGCCCATGGCCCGGGCCTGAGCGCTGCCCTGGCACCGCCCGCGACCGGGCCCACGGCGATCACCGGGGCGCCGGTGCTCAGGGCCCGCACCAGGCCGGCAGCCGGGTGATGAAGACGAGGTCGCAGCGGGCGACCAGCGCCAGGAACTGCTCGGCCGTGGCGCAGCCGCCTGTCGTCCGCGGCCAGGCGGGTCCCGGCCGGGAGGCGTGCGCAGCCCCGGCCGGCCGGCCGCTGAGCCGCGCGTCGACCTCGGCGGCCAGTCGTCGACAGGCCCTGAACCTGGCATGCAGCGCGTCGACTTGGGGTCCGTGTAGCGGGCCGCACACGAAGAGCAGAGTGTCGTACGCCTCCGGCCGGACCGCCTCCAGCGACAGCTCGCCGGGACGGAAGCCCGGGCTCCACGCGATGTCGTGCCGGATGCCCGCCGGGCCGGTTCGGCCGATTCGTGGGCCGACCAGGCCGACCGGTCGGGGCCGATGGCGGTCGTCCTCGCCAGTTGCTTCTTCCGGCCCGCCGTCTCCAGGCGGGCCGGCAGCGCCTCGTAGGCGGAGGTGTCCCGGTCCCCGCCGACGATGTTCTGGTCGGTGCCGACGTACGCCGAGTACCGCTCGGGGTGGTCGCGGGCCAGGCGCAGGCCGATGACCGTGCCGAAGCTGTTGGCGAGGAGGATCACCTTGTCCACCTTCAGGCGGGTGCGTGCGCCGCTGGGCGAGCACGTCCCCGGCCGCGTCCAGCTCCCTGCGGGTGTCGCCGCCAGTCGTCTCCACCTGCTCCGACGTCGTTGGAGTCGCGCGAGGACCCGGCCTTCCGGACAATGAGAGTGCAACGGGTGAAACCAACTGGCAGGGGAACTCTGGCGCCCATGCCGTCCAGCAAGCGGCGGCCGTCCAGGGCGGCCCTCCGGACCAGCGGGGCCCAGCCCTCTTCTTGATTTTCCCAGTACTTCCCTCAGCGGCCCGACACATTCGGGCCGGCGACGCGGCACGCGCCGAACGCCCAGGCAGGGGCGTTCCCAGGGTGCGACGACGTGACGAAGGAACAGCCCCCCATGACTGGTGACACACCGTTTTTCTGGCGGCGCGCCCTGGTGACCGGAGGCGCCGGCTTTCTCGGCTCACATCTGTGCGAAAGGCTGCTGGATTCGGGGGTCGAAGTCGACTGCGCCGACAATCTCGCCTGCGGGCGGCGGGCGAACGTCGCCCCTTTCGAGGACCGGCCCGGTTTCCGGTTCGTACAGCTCGACGTCTGTGCGCCGGACTGTGTGGAGCTGCTGCCGGGGCCGTACGACCTGGTGCTGCACTTCGCCTGCCCGGCCTCGCCGGCCGACTATCTGCGCCTGCCCCTGGAGACTCTGGACGTCGGCAGTCTCGGCACCCGCAACGCGCTCGCGATCGCCGAGCGCGACGGGGCGCGCCTCCTGCTCGCGTCGACCTCCGAGGTGTACGGCGATCCGCTGGTGCACCCGCAGCACGAGGGCTACTGGGGCAATGTGAACCCGGTCGGGCCGCGCAGCGTGTACGACGAGTCCAAACGGTTCGCCGAGGCACTTGTCACCGCGCACGCCGGGACCAGGCGCACCGACGCCGGGATCGTGCGGCTGTTCAACACCTACGGGCCGCGGATGCGGGCCCACGACGGCCGCGCGGTGCCCACCTTCATCTGCCAGGCACTGGCCGGGGAGGCGGTCACGGTGACCGGCGACGGCAGCCAGACCCGCTCGCTGTGCTACGTCGACGACACCGTCGACGGTGTCCTGCGGGTGGCCGCGAGCAGGTCCGTGCGGCCGGTGAACATCGGCGGCAACGACGAGATCACCGTCGGTGACCTGGCCCGCCGGGTGGTCGCCCTGACCGGCTCCCGGTCACCGATCGCGTTCATCGACCGGCCCGTCGACGACCCGGGCCGGCGTCGCCCCGACACCACCCTCGCGCGCGAACTGCTCGGCTGGTCACCCCAGATCCCCTGGGAGGAGGGGCTGAAGCAGACCATCGCCTACTTCGCCGCCCAGCAGCCGGATAGGGAGCCGGCCTCCGGCCCGGGGGAGGAGCCGGCCTCCCCGCCGCCGGTCGCTGAGTCGGGCCGGGAGCCGCCGGTCGCCGGGCCCGCGCCGGAGCCGCCGGTCGCCGGGCCCGCGCCGGAGCCGCCGGTCGCCGGGTCGGCACGGAAGCCGCCGATCGCTGAGCCGGCACGGAAGCCGCCGGTCGGTGAGCCGCCGCCGGAGCCGCCGGGCGAGGAGTCGGCGCGGCGGCCCCCGGGAGGCACATCCGGGCCGCAGTCCTGACCCCCGACCGCCAGCGTCCTGGAGACAGCGCATGCACGTCCTCGGTATCAACGCACTCTTCCACGACCCCGCGGCCGCCCTGCTCACCGACGGCAGGGTCGTGGCGGCGGCGGAGGAGGAACGGTTCTCGCGCCGCAAACACGGCAAGCGGCCGGTCCCCTTCTCCGCGTGGGAACTGCCCGAGCAGTCCGCCCGCTGGTGCCTGGACCAGGCCGGCCTCACGCCGTCCGACCTGGACGCCGTCGCCTACTCCTACGACCCCTCGCTCGCCCGCCCCGCCGACCGGATGGGCCTCGACGACCCCTGGGACCACGTGCGCCAGGAGTACGCCCGCCAGGCCCCGAACTTCCTCGCCGACGCCCTGCCCGGGCTCGACCCGGCCAAGGTGCGGTTCGTCCCCCACCATGTGGCGCACGCCGCCTCCGCCGGGCCGGTCTCGCCGTACCCGGACTGCGCCGTCCTGGTCCTCGACGGCCGCGGCGAGTGCGGCTCCCATCTGGCCGGCCGCTACACCGACCGCGAGCTGACCGTCCTGCGCACCCAGCAACTCCCGGATTCCCTCGGCCTGTTCTACGAGGACCTCACCCAGCACCTCGGCTTCCTGCGCAGCAGCGACGAGTTCAAGGTGATGGCGCTCGCCTCCTACGGCACCCCGCGCTTCGCCGGGCGACTGCGGGAGTACGTCCGGGCCGACGACCGGGGCGGTTTCCGTGCCCGGCCGGTCCCCTGGGCCGACCTCGTCCCGCCGCGCCCGCCCGGTGGTGCATGGAGCCGGGACCACGCCGACCTCGCGGCCAGCGCCCAACTCTGCCTGGAGGAGGCCATGCTCGCCCTGGCCCGGTGGCTGCGCGAGTGCACCGGCGAGGACGCGCTGACCATGGCCGGCGGTGTGGCGCTGAACTGCGTCGCCAACACCCGGCTGTGGCGGGAGAGCGGCTTCGAGCACGTGTGGGTGCAGCCCGCCGCAGGCGACGCCGGTACGGCCCTGGGCGCGGCCGCGCACGTCGCCGGCCAGAAGGACACGCTGGAGCCGATGCCGACCGCCGCCCTCGGCCGGGGCTGGAGCGACGCCGAGCTGCGCGAGTGGCTGGAGCGGGCCGCCGTACCGTACGAGGAGCCCGCCGACATCGCCGAGACGGCCGCCGAGGCGCTGGCCGCCGACGGGATCGTGGCCTGGTTCCAGGGCCGCAGCGAGTACGGGCCGCGCGCCCTCGGCCACCGCTCACTGCTCGCCCACCCCGGACGGGCCGCGAACCTGGAACGGCTCAACGCGGTCAAGGGCCGAGAGGAGTTCCGGCCGGTCGCGCCCATGGTGCTCGCGGAACGCGCGGCCGAGATCTTCGACGGGCCGCTGCCCAGCCCGCACATGCTCTTCGTGCACGACGTGGCCGCCGACTGGAGGGACCGCATCCCCGCCGTGGTCCACGTCGACGGCACCGCCCGCATCCAGACCGTCGACCGCGCCCAGGAACCCCTGGTCGCGCACGTGATCGACGGGTTCGAGCGGCGCACCGGGCTGCCGGTGGTCGTCAACACCAGCCTGAACACCGCCGGCCGGCCCATGGTCGACGACCCGCGCGACGCGCTGGAGTGCTTCGGCTCCGCACCCGTGGACCTGCTGGTGCTCGGCCCGTTCGCGATCCGCCGCGGGAAGGCGTTCGCATGACCGACGCACCCGCCTACACCGTCGTCGTCCCGACGATCGGCCGCCCCTGCCTCGCCGAGTGCCTGCGCGCGCTCGCCGAGGCCGAGGGGCACCCGCCGCACGAGGTGATCGTCGTGGACGACCGGCCCGAGCGCGACGGCGACCTGCCGCTGGCGGCGGCCGGGCCGCTGCGCGACCGGATACGGACCCTGCGCACCGGCGGCAAGGGCCCGGCCGCCGCCCGCAACGCCGGCTGGCGTACGGTCGGGACACCCTGGACGGTCTTCCTCGACGACGACGTCCAGGTGTTCCCGGACTGGTCCCGGCTGCTCGCCGAGGACCTGCGGGAGGCCGGTGCGGACGTCGGCGGCATCCAGGGACAACTGCGTGTCCCCCTGCCCCCGGACCGCCGGCCCACCGACTGGGAACGAGGCACCAAGGGCCTGGAGAACGCCGCCTGGGCCACCGCCGACATGGCCTACCGCACCGAGGCGCTCGCCCGGGCAGGCGGTTTCGACGAACGCTTCCCGCGCGCCTTCCGCGAGGACGCCGACCTCGCCCTCAGGGTGCAGCGGGCCGGCTGGACCCTGCGGCGGGGCCGCCGGATCACCTGTCACCCGGTCCGCCCGGCCCACTGGTGGGCCTCGCTGCCCGCGCAGCGCGGCAACGCCGACGACGCGCTGATGAACCGGCTGCACGGCCGCGACTGGTGGGCCCGCGCCCAGGCACCGCGCGGCCGGCTGCCCCGCCACCTCGCCGTGACCGGTGCCGCGCTTGCCGCGGCCGTCTGCGCCTCGGCCGGACGCCGGCGCGCCGCGGCCGTCTGCGCGGCCCTGTGGACGCTCGGCACCGCCGAGTTCGCCCTCGCCCGGATCCTGCCCGGCCCCCGTACCGCCCGTGAGATCGCCGGGATGCTCGGCACCAGCGTGCTCATCCCGCCCCTCGCCGTCCGGCACTGGCTGCGCGGAGTCGTCCGCCACCGGCACGCCGAGCCCCTGGGAGGTGCCGGGTGAATCCCTGCTCCGCCGTCCTGTTCGACCGCGACGGCACTCTCGTGGCGGACGTGCCCTACAACGGCGACCCCGACCGCGTCCGGCTCCTGCCCGGCGCCGCGGCGGCCGTCGAGCTCGTGCGCTCCCACGGCCTGGCCACCGGGGTGATCAGCAACCAGTCCGGCATCGGGCGCGGACTGCTCACCGCCGACGCCGTACACCGGGTCAACGAGCGCGCCGACGCCCTGCTGGGCGGCCTGGACACCTGGCTGTTCTGCCCGCACGCCCCGGATGCCGGCTGCGACTGCCGCAAGCCGCGCCCCGGTCTGGTCCTCGCCGCCGCCGCGCGGCTCGGTGTCCCGCCCGGCGTGTGCCTGGTGATCGGCGACATCGCCGCCGACGTCCTGGCGGCACGGGCGGCGGGCGCCCGCGGGGTGCTCGTACCGAACGCGGCCACCGCACCCGACGAGGTGGCCCGCTTCGCCGCACAGAGCGCCCCCGACCTGCTCATCGCGGTGCGTACGGCACTTACGGCCGCGGCGGACCCGGACGGGACGCGCTCGGCTTCGCCGGAGGGCGCGGGCGCGATGTGCTCGGTTTCGCCGAGGGCCACGGCCCCCGGACGGGTACGGTTCCCGTCCCCGTCCCCGTCCCCGTTGTCGGACGCTACGGCCGCCGGCCGGATGCGGTCGTGCTCGCCGCAGCCAACGGCCCCTGGCCGGACGCCGTCACCCGCGGCCGACCCCGCGGTTCCCGGCCGGCCCCTGTGGCCGTCGCCGGACTCGGCGTCTCCGGCCGGGGCGCGCCCGTCCCGGCAGGGCGCGGCGGCTCCGGACCGGGTGTGGCCGTCCGAGGGGGACGCGGCGGTTCCGGGACGGAGGCCGTCGCCATGAAGGTCCTCGTCGTCCGGCTCGACAGCTTCGGTGACGTGCTGCTCGCCGGGCCGGCCGTGCGTGCCGTCGCCGCCCACAGCGCGCACGTCACCATGCTGTGCGGTCCGCGCGGCGCGGACGCCGCCCATCTGCTGCCCGGCGTCGACGAGGTGCTGGTGTGGGAGGCGCCCTGGGAGGGCTTCGACCCGCCCGACGTGGGTCCGGCCGACATCGACACCCTGCTGGACAGGCTGCGCGCCGGGGCCTTCGACGCCGCGCTCGTCCTCACCTCCTTCCACCAGAGCCCCCTGCCCACCGCACTGCTGCTGCGCCTCGCCGGCATCGGCCGGATCGGCGCCGACAGCGTCGACCACCCCGGGCGGCTGCTCGACGTACGGCACCGGCGGCTGCCGGGCCGGCACGAGGTGGAGGCGGCCCTCGACACCGCCGCCGCCATGGGCTTCCGGCCGCCTCCCGGGGACGAGGGCCGGCTGCGCGTCCTGCCGCCCCCGGACACCAGCGCCCTGACCGGCAACGGCTCGTACGTCGTCCTGCACCCCGGAGCCAGTGCCCCCGCCCGCGCCTGGAACCCACGGCGCTGCGCGGACGCGGTCGCCCTGCTCACCGACGCCGGACACCGCGTGGTCGTCACCGGCGGCCCGCACGAACGCATCCTCACCCGGTGCGTGAGCGGGGACGTGGGCATCGACCTCGGCGGGCGGACCGGCCCGCGCACCCTCGCCGGGGTGCTGCGCCTGGCCGACGTCGTCATCAGCGCCAACACCGGGCCCGCCCATCTCGCCGCCGCCGTAGGCACCCCGGTCGTGTCCCTGTTCGCACCGGTGGTCCCGGCCGAGCGCTGGGCGCCGTACGGCGTCCCGGCCATCCTGCTCGGCGACCAGTCGGCGCCGTGCGCGAACACCCGGGCGCTGACCTGCCCGGTGCCCGGACACCCCTGTCTGGACGAGGTCACCGGACAGGACGTGGTGCGCGCGGTGCACAAGCTCATCCAGGAGCGGCACACATGAACATCCTCGTCTGGCATGTGCACGGATCGTGGCTCACCGCCTTCGTGCAGGGCCCGCACACCTACCTGGTCCCGGTCACCGACGACCGCGGACCCGACGGGCTCGGCCGGGCCGTGACCTGGGACTGGCCCGAGAGCGTCCAGGAGCGGACCCAGAAACAGCTGTGGGACTGCGACATCGACCTGATGGTGTTGCAACGGCCGCACGAACTCGACCTGGCCCTGCGCTGGACCGGCCGGCGGCCGGGAGTGGACGTGCCCGCCGTCTACGTCGAGCACAACAGCCCCGACGAGTCCCCCGAAGGCCAACTGCACCCGCTTGCCGCGCAGTCGGCGATCCCCGTCGTGCACGTCACCCACTTCAACCGGCTGATGTGGGACAACGGACAGGCCCCCACCGAGGTCGTCGAGCACGGCATCATCGATCCCGGCCACCGCTGGACCGGCACCGAGCGGCGCGCGGCCGTCGTGGTCAACGACCCCGTGCGCAGGGGCCGTACGACCGGCACCGACCTGCTGCCCCGGTTCGCCCGGTCCGCGCCCCTGGACGTCTTCGGCATGCGCACCGAAGGACTCGCCGACCACCTGGGGCTACCGCCCGAACGCTGCCGCACCCGCGACCTGCCCCAGCACGAACTGCACCGGGAGATGGCCCGCTGCCGGCTCTATCTCCACCCGGTGCGCTGGACCTCGCTCGGGCTGTCGCTGCTGGAGGCGATGTTCCTGGGCATGCCGGTGGTCGCCCTCGACACCACCGAGGTGCGCGAGGCGATACCCGAGGGCGCCGGGGTGGTCTCGAACCGCCTCGACGTACTGGAGGACGCCGTACGCGCCCTCATCGCCGATCCCGGGCTCGCCCGCCGCACCGGCACGGCGGCCCGGGCCGCGGCGCAGGCCCGCTACGGAGAGCGGCGCTTCCTGGACGACTGGGAGCGCCTGATCAAGGAGGTCACCCGATGAGCCGCATTCCGCACACGGCCGGGCGCATCGCCATGGTCTCCGAGCACGCAAGCCCGCTGGCCGCGCTCGGCGGACCGGACGCCGGCGGCCAGAACGTGTACGTGGCGCAGGTCGCCCGGCAGCTCGCCAGAAAGGGATACCGGGTCACGGTGTACACCCGGCGGGACGCGGCGGGCCTGCCGGACCGGGTGACCCTCATCGACGGGGTGCAGGTGGTGCACGTCCCCGCCGGACCGCCCGTGCCCGTCCCCAAGGACCAACTCCTGCCGCACATGGTGGAGTTCGGGACCTTCCTGGCCCGGCAGTGGTCGCTGAGCCCACCGGACGTGGTGCACTCCCACTTCTGGATGTCGGGCCTGGCCGCCCTCGCCGGCGCCCGGCAGCTCGGCATCCCGGTCGTGCAGACGTATCACGCGCTGGGCACGGTCAAGAAGCGCTACCAGGGTGCCGCCGACACCAGTCCGCCGCAGCGCCTCGCCATCGAGGAGGCCGTCGGTCACGAGTGCGCGCGCATCATCGCCACCTGCAGCGACGAGATCGCCGAACTGAAGGCCATGGGCCTGGACGAGGACCGGATCCGCGTCGTGCCCTGCGGCGTCGACCCCGACCAGTTCGCGCCCGCCGCCCGCACCCGCCGTGCCGGCACGCGCAGGAGGCTGCTGTCCGTCGGCCGGCTGGTGCCCCGCAAGGGCTTCGACCGCGCCATCCGTGCCCTGGCCGGCATCCCCGACGCCGAACTGATCGTCGCGGGCGGCCCCGAGGCCGATCTGCTCGGCAGCGACCCCGAGGCCCAACGCCTGTGCACCATCGCCCGCGAGCACGGCGTCATCGACCGCGTCACCCTGCTCGGCGGAGTCAGCCCGGCCCGCATGCCCCGGCTGATGGCCGGCGCCGACCTAGTACTGTCGCTGCCCCGCTACGAGCCGTTCGGCATCGTCCCGCTGGAGGCCATGTCCTGCGCCACGCCGGTCGTCGCCACCGCGGTCGGCGGCCAGCTCGACACGGTCGTGGACGGCACCACGGGCGTCCTGGTCCCGGCCGACGACGACCACGACCTCGGCGCCGTCGTGCGCGCCCTGCTCGCCGATCCCGACCGGCTCGCCCGGTACGGAGCCGCCGGCCGGCAGCGGGTGCTGACCCACTACACCTGGGACCGGGTGGCGGACGGTGTGGCGGGGGTGTACGGCGCCGTCGCCTCGGTCCCCCGGCTCTCGGGGGTGATGCGATGAAGACCGTCGGCGACACCACGCACTGCGACGACCTCGCCAAGGCCCTGGACGCGTTCCGCGACCACGGCTGCCTCATCGCACACTGGGGCACCGAACTCGCCCGCCGTCTGGGCGCCGGGGCCCGGCTGCTCGTCGCGGGCAACGGCGGCAGCGCCGCCCAGGCGCAGCACCTGACGGCCGAACTCGTCGGCCGCTACCGTGCCGACCGGCCGCCGTTCTCCGCGGTCGCCCTGCACGCCGACACCTCCGCCACGACCGCGATCGCCAACGACTACGGCGTCCAGGAGATCTTCGCCCGGCAGACCCTCGCCCACGGCCGTCCCGGCGACGTGCTCATGCTGCTGTCCACCAGCGGCGCGAGCGCCAACCTGCTGACCGCCGCCGACCGTGCCCGCAGCCGGGGCATGACGGTGTGGGCGCTGACCGGCCGGGCCCCCAACCCGCTGCAACTCGGCGCCGACGACGCGCTCTGCGTGGACGCGCCGGTGGCCGCCACCGTGCAGGAACTCCACCTGGTCGCCGTGCACATGCTGTGCGAGGCCTTCGACCAGGCCGTCGAACGCGGGGAGGCCGACCGGGCCGGCTCCGACGGGGTGGACGGCAGACCGGGCGTCGTCGGTCGGCTCGTCGGCCGGGCCCGTACCGTCGGCCGGTCCACGCCCGGCGCGCCCCTCGCCCAGCGGAGGGGACACGCATGACGAGCACCCGCACGCCGCTGGTCGTCGTGGGCGACGCGCTGCTGGATCACGACCTGTGCGGCCGGGCCGAGCGCCTGGCCCCGGACGCTCCCGTGCCGGTGGTGCACGGCACCCGCCGCACCTCCCGCCCCGGCGGCGCGGCCCTCGCCCAATGGAGGGGACACGCATGACGAGCACCCGCACGCCGCTGGTCGTCGTGGGCGACGCGCTGCTGGATCACGACCTGTGCGGCCGGGCCGAGCGCCTGGCCCCGGACGCTCCCGTGCCGGTGGTGCACGGCACCCGCCGCACCTCCCGCCCCGGCGGCGCGGCCCTCGCCGCCTGCCTCGCCGCCGACGAAGGCCGCCCGGTCACGCTCGTCACCGCCCTCGGTGACGACCCCGCCAGCGACACCCTGCGCGGGCTGCTGGCTGGCCGAGTGGACCTGGTGGAGGTGCCACTGGAAGGCGCCCTGAGCAGCAAGACCCGGGTCATGGCCGGAGACCGGCCGCTGCTCCGTCTGGACGACGGCGTCGGACGCGCCCGCGCGGCGACCGGCGCCGCCGAGGACGCCGTCACCGGTGCCGCCGGAATCCTGGTCGCCGACTATGGCCGGGGCACCGCCGACGTCCTCCGCGACGCCCTCGGCCGGACGACGGCCCCCCTGGTCTGGGATCCCCATGTGCGCGGCCTGCCCCCGGTCCCCGGCGTCCGTCTGGCCACGCCCTGCGCACAGGAGGCCCGCACCTTCGCCCGGCAGCTGGACGCCGACGGGTCAGGCGACGAGGCGGGGCTGCGCACCGCCGCCCGGGACGCCCGCACCCTCGTCCGGGCCTGGCAGGCGCAGGCCGTCGCCGTGACCCTCGGCGACCGCGGCGCTCTGCTCTCCCACGGCGAGATTCCGCTGCTGGTACCGACCCCGGCCGCCGTGGCGGGCGATGCCTGCGGCGCCGGCGACCGATTCGCGGCGGCGGCGGCCGGTGAACTCGCCGACGGCGCGCTCACCGAGGACGCCGTACAGGCCGCCGTCCACGCCGCCACCCGCTACGTCGCCGAGGGCGGCGCCCGCGCGCTCGCCACCGAGGAGCGGCCGGACAAGCCCGAGCCCGCCCCGGCGGGCGGCGACATCACCGGGGACGCCGTACGCCTGGCCGCCCGGGTCCGGACCGCGGGCGGCTCGGTCGTCGCCGCGGGCGGCTGCTTCGACCTGCTGCACGCCGGCCACGTCGCCCTCCTCCAGGCCGCGCGCCGGGCCGGCGACTGCCTGATCGTCTGCGTGAACTCCGACGCCTCCGTGCGCCGCCGCAAGGGCGCCGGCCGCCCCCTGGTGCCGGCGGCCGACCGCGTCCGGGTGCTGCGCGCCCTGGAGTGTGTCGATGCGGTCGCCGTCTTCGACGAGGACACGCCGGAACGCATCCTCGGCGAACTCCGCCCGCACATCTGGGCCAAGGGCGGCGACTACGCCCGCACCGAACTGCCCGAGCAGCCCCTGGTGGAGAGCTGGGGCGGCCAGGTCCTCCTGCTGCCCTACCTCGACGGCCGCTCCACCACACGCCTGGCCCACCGCGCGGCCCTGGCGCCGGCCCCCACAGGAGGACACCAGCGGTGACACCGAAAGCCCCGCACCCCGGCGCGCCGTCCGATCCGCTCGGCACCGCACCGCCTCTGCGCGCCCCCGAGGGCAGCCGGCATACGGCGCTGGCCACCCCGGCCGGTGCGGGGCTGTGCCGATGCTGCGTGTCGCGCGCCCGATGCGCAACGCCGGTCGGCGTGCCCGGCCCGCGATCCCGACGGCGCCGGTCACCCTCCCCCGCGCCGCGTGCCGCCGGGTGCCACCCGTTCCGTCTCGCGCCGCGTGCCGCCGGGTGCCACCCGTTCCGTCCCGTGTCGCACGCCGCCGGGTGCCGGCGCCGCCCCGCACAGCACCGCGCGGGCCCGGCCCGCGTCCCGGCAGGTCGCCGGCCACCCCGCCGACTCGCCCAGGCAGTGCGACCCGTGCGCGTCCCTCGCCCGCAGCGTGGTACCCGCCACCGTGCCGCCACCGCTCCCGCACCCCTGGAGGACCCGCTCGGTGACCACTCCGCACCGCCCTCCGACCGTCCTGGTGCTGCGCGCGCTCGGCCTCGGTGACCTGCTGGCCGGTGTGCCCGCGCTGCGAGGCATCCGCCGCGCCTTCCCCGGTCACCGGATCCTGCTCGCCCTGCCCCCGGGCCTGACCGAACCGGCCCTCGCCACCGGCGCGATCGACGCCGTGTTCCCGGCCGATGCCCCCGGACGGGCGGTGCCGTCCCTCACGCACTGGACCGGCCCGCCGCCCGACCTGGCGGTCGACCTGCACGGCAACGGCCCCGAGAGCCGTGACGCCCTCGCCGCCGTGCACCCGCGCCGGCTGCTCGCCCACGCCTGCCCGGACGGCCCCCCGTGGCAGGCCCAGGCCCACGAACGGGACCGCTGGTGCGCCTTCCTGCACGCCTACGGCATCCCGGCCGACCCCTCGGACCTGCGGCTGCCCCGGCCCGGCACCCGGTCCGCCGCGCCGGGCGCCGTGGTCGTGCACCCCGGCGCGGCGTCCGGCGCACGCCGCTGGCCGGGGGAGCGGTACGCCGCCGTCGTACGGAGCCTGCGCGCGGCCGGACACCATGTGGTGCTCACCGGCGGCCCCGGCGAGGAGGCCCTGGTGCGTTCGGTCGCCGAGCGCAGCGGACAGCCCGCCGGCGACGTGCTCGCCGGCGGCCTGCCCTACCGGGAGCTGTCCGCGCTGGTGGCCGAGGCGTCCCTGGTACTCAGCGGCGACACCGGCCTGGCGCACCTCGCCGTCGCCCACGGCACCCGCTCGGTCACTCTGTTCGGCCCCGTCTCCCCGCGTCTGTGGGGACCGCCCCCGAGCCCCGCCCACCTGGCCCTGTGGCAGCCGGGCCCACCCGGCGATCCGCACGGCCGCACACCCGACGCCCGGCTGCTGCGCCTCCGCTCCGCAGAGGTCGCCGCGGCCTGCCTGACCCTGCTCCAGCCGGCCCACGGCGCGCGACAGACCGGACCGGAGGCCGCGCATGTCCACTGAGTCCGCCACCGGCCTCACCCACCTTGACACCGCCGCGGGCGACCCGCGGATCACCGTCGCCGTCATCACCCGCGACCGGCCGGTCAGCCTGCTGCGCACACTCGACGCGCTGGCCGCCCTGCCCGAGCGGCCACCGGTGATCGTCGTGGACAACTCCCGCGACGACGGCACCCGCACGGCCGTGCGCGGTCACCCCGCCGTCGCCGGCCTGCTGCGGCCCGCTGCCAATACCGGTGCTCTGGGCCGCAACCTGGCCGTCCGGCAGGCCCGCACCCCCTACGTCGCCTTCAGCGACGACGACTCCTGGTGGAAGCCGGGCAGCCTCGCCCGCGCCGCCGACCTCCTCGACCGCCACTCCCGGCTCGGCCTGCTCGCCGCCCGCACCCTGGTCGGCGACGAGGCCGCCGACGACCCGCTCAACGCCGTCCTCGCCGGCTCGCCCCTTCCACCGGAGCCCGACCTGCCCGGCCGTCCGGTGCTCGGCTTCCTCGGCTGCGCCACCGTGCTGCGCACCGAGGCCTTCCGGTCCGGCGGCGGCTTCCATCCCGGCCTGTGGCTCGGCGGCGAGGAGGAGCTGCTCGCCTGCGACCTGCTGCGACAGGGCTGGTGGCTCGCCTACGCCGAGGTCCTCACCGTCCACCACCAGGCCTCCCGGCTGCGCGACAGCACGGCCCGGCGTGTCCTCGGGATCCGCAACACCCTGTGGTTCACCTGGCTGCGCCGCCCACTGCTGCCGGCGCTGCGCCGCACCGGCCATCTGATGCGCACGGTTCCCCGGGACTTCGCCTCCGTGCGCGCCTTCGCCCACGCCACCGCCGGGCTGCCATGGGTGCTGCGCCAGCGCGACCCGGTGCCGCCCGACCTGGAACGCCGGCTGGCCGAGCTGGAGCGGGCCCGCCGAACCTCACCCGCCCGGCGGTATGTCGGCTGAACCGCGCCCGGTGCGACACGCCCGTGGAGAATCGTTGCGTCGGGCGTGGGGCGGGGGCACAGTGAACCATCCCGGTCAAGACGCGGCTGGCTGATCCTTCCCGACCCAGGAAGCCCGATGTCCATGGAAAAAGGTCAGCTGTCCCGTGCCCGGGTCCGCCCCGGCGGCCCGGCCCCGCTGCTCCTGCAGATCGTGCACGAACACCGGCCCGAGACCGGCGCCGTCAGCGTCCTGAAGGCACGGGGTACCGTCGACGCAACCAACGCCATGGAGTTCTCCGAGACGCTCGCCGAGCACATCGCCCGGGCCGACCGGACCGGCGAACACGCCGTCCTGGACATGACCGAGGTGTACCTCGCCTGCGCGGCCGCGGTACGAGCCGTGGACCGGGCCACCGGCGTCCTGGCCTTCTCCGGACGCGCCCTGCCCGTCGTACAGCCCCGGCCGCATGTGCGGGAGGCGCTGCGCGCCGCGGAACTGCCGGGCGTCCGGGTGCACGCCACCATGGCGTCCGCCCTGAACTCCCTGGAGGCCCGCAGGCGGGCCGGCCCACGGCCCGGCGGCACCGGTTGGTGAGCACACCGGCCCGCCCCGTCCCGCGTGGTGGGGGCGCGGCCGGCGGCCGGGCCGTCACCGCGCACAGCGGTCAGGAAGAGGCCGCCCGAGTTCGTCGCGCCGTCCTGTCCGGGTGATGCCATGAGTCCCTCTTCCGAGCCGTCCGCCGCCCCGGCACCACTCGTCATCGAGTCGTGTGTCGTCGACGAGCTGCCCGCCGAGGCGGCGCTGCTGCTGCGCATGTCCGACAGCCTGGACGCCGCGGGCGCCCAGGCCTGGTCGGCGGAGCTGCGCGGCCATCTCGAACAGGCGGACCGCGCGGGGCTGCGGCCCGTCCTGGACATGGCCCATGTGCAGCTCGGCGGCGCCGCCGTACTGCACACGCTCAGCGAGGCGACCCGGTCGCGCATCGGACGCCCGGACCTGATCATCGTCCGCGCCCGGCCCGGGGTGCGTGAGGCCGTGCACCTCGCCCGCCTCGACGGCGTCCGGCTCTACGCCACCCTCGACGAGGCGATGCGGGAGCTGGCCCGGGCCGGCTCCCGGGTGGAGGAGCTGCCCGCCTGGCGGTCGCAGATGGCGGATCCGCTGCGCCCGAGCTACGAGGATCTGCGCAAGGAGGTCCGTGCGCTGCGCGCCCGGGTGCGCACCGCCCCAGTGATCGGCATGGCACAGGGCGTGCTCATGGTCCGCTACGGCCTGCCGGACTCCGGCACCGCCTTCCGGGCGCTGCGCGAGGCCTCGCAGCGGTTCAACGTCCCGCTGCGCGTCCTCGTCTCCGCCGTGGTCGTGGCCCGCCCGCCGGACGGCGAGGTGTGGTTCCCGGGCCGCCGCTCCCTGCCCGTGCCCCAGCTGCGGATCCTGGCCCGCGACGGCCGCGACCCCCGCTACCGGCGGCAGATGATCGACGCCGTGCTGCACGAGGCGCTGGCCATCGGGCGGGCGTCGGCCGGATACGTACGGTTCGTGGACCCGGCCGTGAACGCGCTGATGCTGGAGACCCATCACGGCTGCGCGGAGACGTTTCTCGACCTGCTCGTGCGCGGCCGGGACGAGGGCACGGCCGACGCGCTCGCCCGGCTGCGCGGACGCCGGGTGAGCGTGCCCGACGTGGCCGCCGACGTCCTGCTCTCCGAGGAGATCCGGCGCGTCCTGCTGAGCACGGGCACCGGTGCCCTGCAGAGCATCCCCGTGGTGTCCGCGGCCGGCTCCTGCACCGGCGTGATCACCCTGCAGTGGCCCGACACCGGGCGCCGGCCGACCGCCGCCCAGGCCGAGGCCCTCGGTCTGCTGGCCTCCGACACGGCGGCCTGGCTGAGCTGGTACCACCGCTCGGTGCTGCTCGACGCCCTCGAACACCTGCACCGGACGGTGACCGGCTCCGCCGTGCCCGCCGAGGACGGTGAGTGCCGTCCTGGGAACCCGGAGTCGGTAGGCACCACGCAGGACCCGGAGGGAGCCCGGCGCATGTCCAATCCGCAGCAGCCCGAACAGCGACGCAGTGACAAAGGCGGCGGCACCCCGCAGGACAGTGGCCAGATGAAGGCCCGGCAGGAAGCCGAGCGCGCCGCGGGCGGCCGCCCGCACGGCTCGGACAAGGGCGAGAAGGGCGGCGGCGAAGGCGGCGGCGTGCCTCCGGCGCAGCAGCCAGATCATCCCTGAGTCCCCGCGCCCCGAAAAGGGGCGCGGGGTTGTGTGATGTGCGGCTGCGCGGGCGCGATCGGCCACAGAGCACCCGCGGGCATTACCCTCCAGGCATGCGGATCTCCGTCTCTTCCGACATGGACGAACCCGTGGCCCGTTCACTCGTCGAGGACCTGCGGCGGCGCGGCCACGACGTGCGGACGCACGGCGCCCTGCGCCCCGGCGCCGACGCGCAGTGGGCGGCCTGTTCGGAGGCGGCAGCGCAGGATGTGGCCGAGGGTGCCGCCGATCAGGCGGTGGTGTGCTGCTGGACCGGCACGGGGGCGTCCATCGCGGCCAACAAGGTGCCCGGCGTGCGCGCGGCGCTGTGCACGGATGCCGTCACGGCGGACGGCGCGCGCCGCTGGAACGACGCCAACGTCCTCGCGCTGAGCCTGCGCCTGACCTCCGAACCGCTGCTGAGGGAGATCCTCGACGCCTGGTTCGCCGGCGAGCCCAGCCAGGACCCCGGGGACCGGCAGAACGTGGCCCGCGTCGGCCGCCTGGACGCCGCCCGGAATTCCTAGGGGCGTACGGCGGGCCGACGCGGACGGGCCCGAGTGTGGTCGTTTGCGGGTGGGGGTCAGTGGGCGCCGAGTCCGCCGCCGCCGAAGGAGCCGCTGGAACCCCGGCTCCAGCGCGGACGCTCCTTCGTCGCGCTCGGCCGGGAGTCCTGGTTCCTCAGGTCGTACGGCGTGAGCGGCCGGCCGCCCTGGGGGGTCTCGGGGACCTCCTCGTAGTCCCTGTTCTGCCGTACCTCGCGCACCGGGCCCTCCGGCGGCAGCGTGGGCTGTTCCTCGGGCCGTGGCCGAGGCGACTCGCGGTACTTGACGCGGGAGGTCATCCAGAAGCCGCCGGCGAGCAGCGCCAGGACGCCCACGGCCACGATGAACAGAACGAGGCTCATCAGGCCGCTCGCTGCGGCCAGCTGCATCGATGCGGTAGTCATAGAAGAGGAATACCCCATTCAGAACGGGACGAACCGGACGCCGACTGTGACCGGTGGTCAACGGACGGCGACCTGTCTCCTGTCGACGGCGTGTCCGGGTGCCCCAGCGCGCCTTCCGGTCCCGCGCAGTGGTTTGTGGCCCTGCACCCCGGCTACCCGCACGGTGTGACATCGCCGACTTCGCAGCAGCTCTACCGGTTCCTGGAGGACCGATTCGCGTGTGCCCAGGCGTGTACGGAGTGCGCCCGGGCCTGTGCGGTGCGCGCGAGCCTGGTCGACCCGGACGGCACCGAGCGGCATGAGCGGGTGCGCAGGCTGGGCATCATGTGCGCCGAGGTGTGCGACGCCACGTGCCACGTGCTGTGCGAGGAGAGCCAGCAGAACGAGGATGAGATCCGGGTCCGGCTGGAGTGGTGCCGCTCGGTCTGCCTGGAGTGTGCGCGCGCCTTCGACGAGCAGCCCGGCGCCGAGTCGGCGGCGGCCACCTGCCGGTCCTGCGCCGACGCCTGCTCGGAGTTCCTGCGCAGCCTCGTGTGAACCTCGACGGAATTCCCCTGGGGCGCGTCATTCCCTATTTCTGAAACACGTTCTACGGTGTGCGCCGTCAGGACCGCCCGTGGGGAGCCTGGAGGCGCCGTGCATCTCGACCACACGCCCGAGCAGCAGCGACTGCGCGCCGAACTGCGCGCCTACTTCGCACAACTGGTCCCGGACAACGCCTACGCCCGGTACGCCGACCCGGTCGCCCGGAAGCGGTTCTACCGCGACACCATCCGCCGGCTCGGCACCGACGGCCGGCTCGGCGTCGGCTGGCCCGAGGAGTACGGCGGGCGCGGCATGACGGCGATGGAGCAGTTCATCTTCTTCGACGAGGCCGCGCAGGCCGGCGTACCGCTGCCGCTGATGGCACTGAACACGGTCGGCCCGACGCTCATGCGGTACGGCACCGAGGAGCAGAAGGCGTACTTCCTGCCGCGTATTCTCTCCGGCGAGATCGACTTCGCGATCGGCTACAGCGAACCGGACGCGGGCACCGACCTGGCCGCCCTGAAGACCAGGGCCGTACGGGACGGGGACGAGTACGTGGTCAACGGTCAGAAGATCTGGACGACGAACGGCGACACCGCCGACTGGGTCTGGCTGGCCACCCGCACCGACCCCGCCGCCCCGCCGCACAAGGGCATCACCATGCTGCTGGTGCCGACCTCCGACCCGGGCTACTCCTGCACCGTCATCAACACGCTCGCCTCCCACGACACCACCGCGAGCTACTACGAGAACATCCGCGTCCCGGTCTCCCGGCGCGTCGGCGAGGAGAACCAGGGCTGGCGGCTGATCACCAACCAGCTCAACCACGAACGCGTCACCCTCGCCGCGCACGGCACCATGGCCATCCGTGCCCTGTACGACGTGCAGCGCTGGGCCATGGAGACCAAGCTCGCCGACGGCCGCCGGGTCGCCGACCTGCCCTGGGTGCGCCGGCTGCTCGCCCGCACCCACACCCGGCTCGACGCGCTGAAGCTGCTCAACTGGCAGATGGTCAGCGCCGTCGAGAACGGCACGCTCACCCCGCAGGACGCCTCCGCCGTCAAGGTCTACGGCTCCGAGGCCCGCCGGGACGCCTACGCCTGGCTCATGGAGATCGTCGCGGCCGCGGGCCCGCTGAAGGAGGGCTCGGCGGGCGCCGTCCTGCACGGCGAGCTGGAGCGCGGCTACCGCTCGGCGGTCATCTTCACCTTCGGCGGCGGCAACAACGAGATCCAGCGCGAGATCATCTCCTGGATCGGCCTGGGGATGCCCAGGGTGCGGCGCTAGTCGCCTGTGACTACCGACATTAGTTGTCACATACCGAGGACAGTTGGCACCGGGAATCGGTGCCATCGAGAAGGCGGCTGAGCCGTGACCTGGCTGTCGGCAATTCGGCACCAGCACGGGAAGCGCCGTCGACTCCGACTCCCCGGCGAGGGCGGCTCCAATTCAAGATCGGGAAAGTACCGCCTGCCAGGTCGCGAGTGCTTCGTTGGCGCCGCGTCCGAGGTTGCCCGTGGGCGTACACCACCGACAGTGGGTGTTCTGGCGGGGATCTTGGAGATGCCGTTCGCGCATTCGAGGGCGGTGGATGACTGAACCTAGATCGTCGTCGTTGTCGTGCAGGCCGGCGGATGCGAGAAGGAAGTGGGTTACGGCCTCGCCGGCCGTGAGTGTGTTCAAGGGCATCACGCTGGGTGCGGGCACGCCTGGGACGTACTGGGCTTGCTCGCGTCCCCGATTGCCGCGCCCAGTACGTGCATCAAAGCCTCCGGCTGTCAGGAATCTCCTTTTCAACGTACGTCGTCCGCCCCTGCGACTGTCGAGGTCGAACATGGCGGAGGGGCGTCTCACCGCTGGGACGCCTGCGTGCCTTCTTACGCCTCGACTCAGCGGATCGTGTGCGGCTGTCGGTCGCGTCCCGCGAAGTGGTGTAGCGATGTGGAGTCCACGACTCCGCACGTCACGCACGCCGACAGGGCCGACGCCCGGGCAGAGGCCGCTCCGATGGCCTGGAACAGCATCGACACCGACCGAGGAACCTCGGCGGTGATCACCATGGAGGCGGTAGCCGGAGCGAGGTGGCCCGGATTCCTACACCACTTGGCGGGACACCATCCGGCTGTCGGCGACGGTGGGCGAGCAGTACCGAGCGGCGGCCGTCGACAAGCGCAGAGGTTCTGCGTGTCCGCAATGCAAGACCTGTCCGGGAAAGCATTGACCAACGTGGTGGCCGTCTGCTGAACTCCCGTCCATGAACCCGCGCGTGGACCTGACCCGGCGGCGCCACATCGATCTGGCGCACGTCTCCAGCGCGTTTTGTTGTCGCTGACCCGGCAAGTGGTCGCCGGCATTGGCCGGTGTGCGTAGTCGGCGCGCGCCGGGCTGAGGCGGAAACCGCCCGCAATGCGATGCTTCCCCCACCGGATCGTCGTATCCACCTCCTGTGAGCTCTCCGCCTCGTATGAGCCGGGAGCCTCTTCGCGTACGCCGACTGGGTCGCTGAGAACGCGGCCGTAGCGGTCCTGCGACCACGCTTCTTCTCTCCGGCCCGGCCGATTCGGCGTTCCGCGTGCCGGGTCGATCAGTCCTGCGCGCTACCAGCGCCTTCATCCAGCTGCTCGGCACGCCTTGGTGTGCCCATCCGTCCGGGAGGGACCCCCTCATGCCTCCGTCCATCCGTAAGCTCACCGGCCGTATCGGCGCAGTCGTCGAGGGCGTCGACCTCGCGGCGCCGCCGGACTTCTCGACGATCACCACGCTCCGAGACGCCCTCAACGAGCACAAGGCGATCGTGTTCGACGACGTGCGGCTCGACAACGCCGACCAGGAGCGTGTGGCCGGGTGGTTCGGCGAGCTGACGACCGCTCATCCGAACGTACCGGCGGCAGACGGCACGACGAACGTGCTCGCCGTCGACAGTGAGAGCTCCAAGGCCAACGCATGGCACACGGACGTCACCTTCGTTGTCAACCCGCCGCAGCTGACCACGCTCCGGTCCGTCGTGATCCCGCCCTACGGCGGCGAGACCCTCATCGCCAACGCCGCCGCGGCCTACCGCGATCTCCCCGAACCGCTGCGCGCCCTCGCCGACACGCTGCGCGTCGTACACACCAACCAGTACGACTACGCGCGCCCCGCAGCCGCGACCGCCGAACAACAGGAGTACGACCGCATCTTCGTCTCGACGCCCTACGAGGCCGAGCACCCGGTCGTGCGGGTGCATCCGCTGACGGGCGAACGCGGTTTGTTCATCGGTGGGTTCGCCAAGCGGATCGTCGGTCTGTCGGGCAGCGACTCGGCCGATCTGCTGCGCATCTTCCAGTCGTACGTAACGCGTCCGGAGAACATCCTGCGCTGGAAGTGGTCCCGAAACCAGCTGCTGATCTTCGACAACCGGATCACCCAGCACTACGGGGTGGACAACTACGACGACCACCCACGCCGCCTCAACCGGGTGACGGTCGCGGGCGAGGTGCCGACCGGTGTCGACGGCCGCCGCAGTGAGCAAATCCTCGGCGACGCCTCGCACTACAGCAGGGTGCTGGCGGTGGCGGCATGACCGAGGTCCGCATCCCGGCACCGGCCGTCGTGAAGGGCCCGGACCCCGGGACGACGAACGCGCGGGAACGCGAGGTGTTCCTCCCGCGCGACGCCCGCCGAAGGACGCTGCTGCGCACACTCCGCGAGCGCCTGCGCTGGCCGCTGGGCATCTACACGACCCCGGTCGCGATCCTCATCGCCTGGGAGGCGCTCGCCCGGACCGGAGTGGTGTCGAAGACCTACGCGCCGGCGCCGACCTCGATCGTGAAGTCAGCCGCCGATCTGTGGCAACAGGGCGTCCTGGGACCCGACTTGGCCATTTCGCTGCAGCGGGCCGGCATCGGTTTGGCGATCGGTCTGACGGTGGGGATCGTCACCGGCGTGCTCGGCGGGCTGCTGCGCAGCGGCGAGTACCTGTTCAACGGCCTCGTGCAGGTGCTCAACACGATCCCCCTCCTCGCCGTACTGCCGCTGATGATCGTGTGGTTCGGCATCGACGAACTCACCAAGGTGCTGTTGATCTCCTTCGGCGCCGGCGTCCCGATGTATCTCAACCTGTTCGCCGCGATCCGGGGCGTGGACCAGCGGCTGATCGAGATGGCACGGACGACGGGCGCGGGCACCTGGCGCCTGGTGACGCGGGTGCTGGTGCCCGGGGCCCTGCCGGGGTTCCTCGTTGGCCTCCGGTTCTCCCTCGCGTACAGCGTCCTGGGCCTGGTCGCAGCCGAAACGGTCAACGCGGACAAGGGACTTGGCTTCCTGATCACTCAAGGGCAGACCTATCTCCAGACCAACCAGGTCTTCGTGGGGCTGGTGATCTACTCGCTCCTCGGTCTGCTCGCCGACCAGCTCGTCCGGGTTCTCGAGCGGGTGCTGCTGCGGTGGCGACCCAGTTATGAGGCGTCATGAGCAGCACGATAGCGACGGAGCCCCGGCGGCAGACCCGGGTCGTCGTCGAGCAGGTGGTCCGTCGGTTCGGTGACCGGGTGGTGCTCGACCACCTCGACCTCACCATCGCCGACGAGGAGTTGGTGATCCTGCTCGGCCCCTCGGGCTGCGGCAAGAGCACCCTTCTGCGGCTGCTCGCCGGACTGGACCGGCCCGACGGCGGGCGCGTGGAGGTCCCGGCACGGCGTGCGATCGTCTTCCAGGCCGACCGGCTGCTGCCGTGGCAGCGGGTGTTGCGCAACGTCACCCTCGGCCTGCACGGACCCGACGCGGAGCAGCGGGCCCGCGACGTGCTCGCCGAGGTCGGACTCTCGGGCCGTGAGAAGGCATGGCCCAAGGAGCTCTCCGGCGGCGAGGCCCAGCGGGTGTCGCTCGCGCGGGCCCTGGTCTCGGAGCCCGAACTCGTGCTGCTCGACGAGCCGTTCGCGGCCCTCGACGCCATCACACGGCTGCGCATGCACGACCTCGTACGGGCGCTGCGGACCAAGCACCACGCCGCGATGCTGCTCGTCACCCACGACGTCGACGAGGCGATCGCCCTGGCGGACCGCATCGTCGTCATGAGCAACGGCCGTATCGGCACCGCGCACGAGGTCCACCTCTCCGCCGCGGACCGCGAAGCGAGCGTCGCACGCGAGGAACTCCGCGCCCGGCTCCTGGCAGACCTCGGCCTCGCCGGCCAGCACTGACCTCCCCGAACACCCTCACCCAGCACAGAAAGCACGACAACCATGCGAAATGGAACCACCAGACTCATCGGCGCCGTCGGCTCGCTCGCCCTCGGGAGCTCCCTCGTCGCCTGCGGATCGTCGTCTTCGAACAGCGCCGCGCCGCTGAGCAACGCCGCCGCAGCGAGCGACGCCAAGCACCCCGAGTGGAGCAAGTACACCTTCACCATCGGCGACAACGGCGGCGACGGCAGCCAGGAACTGGCGAAGATCACCGGCGTGTTCGACAACGCGCCGTACAAGGTGAAGTTCGCCCGGTTCACCTACGGCCCGCCCCTCGTGCAGGCCGCCGCCTCGGGCGACATCGACCTCGGCAGCGTCGGCGACGTGCCACCGATCACCGGAGCCGCGAAGGAGTACGGCTTCAAGGTCGTCGCCGTCAACCGCTCACTCACGCCGACCCAGTCGAACGAGAACATCATCGTGCCGAAGGGCTCGACGCTGAAGACGGCCGCCGACCTCAAGGGCAAGAGGATCGCCGTTCCGCAGGGCAGTTCGGCCCACGGCCTGGCCCTGAACGCGCTGAAGAGCGTCGGCCTCACCCCCAAGGACGTGAAGCTGACCTTCCTCGACCCGGCGGCCGGCGCGACGGCGTTCAACACGGGCAAGGTGGACGCCTGGTCGATCTGGAACCCGCAGTCGGCGATCGCGGTCAAGAACGGCGCGCGGATCCTGGTGAAGGGTCTGCCGCCGATCGACCAGACGAGCAGTTACTACGTCGCCAGTGACACGTCGCTGAAGGACAAGACCAAGCGTGCGGCTCTCACGGACGTCCTGAAGAGGCTCTCGCGAGAGTTCGCCTGGGCCGTCAAGAACCCCGACCAGTACGCGCAGGCGCTCTCGAAGGAGCAGGGGATCCCGCCGGCCGACGCCAAGGCGTCCCTGGCCGCCTACTCGAACCGGGTGACCCCGGTGGAGCAGTCGGACATCGAGTTGGAGCAGAAGCTCGCCGACGCCTTCCTGGAGGCGGGGCAGATCACCAAGAAGGTCGATGTCAAGTCGATCACCGACAACCTCCTGCCGGCCGGTTACGACAGCTCCAAGCTGAAGGTCACCTCATGAGCGCGAGACGGCGTCGGCTCCATCTCAACGCTTTCCTCATGGAGGCGGGTCACCACGAGGCGGCGTGGCGGCTCCCGCACAGCAATCCCCGGGCGGACTTCGACCTGCGGCACTGGATCGAGCTGGCGCAGCTGGCCGAGAGCGCCAAGTTCGACTCGCTGTTCCTCGCGGACGGCCCGGCCCTCATCGGCACCGGCGAGTTCCGCCCGCCCGGCCAGCTCGAACCGCTGACGCTACTGACCGCGCTGTCCCAGGCGACCAGCAGGATCGGCCTCATCGCGACCGTGTCGTCGACCTACAACGAGCCGTACAACCTCGCCCGCCGGCTCGCGTCCGTCGACCACGTCAGCGGCGGCCGCGCCGGCTGGAACATCGTCACCTCGGCCGGGGCGGACGAGGCGGCCAACTTCGGCCTCGACGACCGTCCCGGCCACACCGAACGCTATGCCCGCGCCGACGAGTTCCTGAAGGTCGCCAAGGCACTGTGGGACAGCTGGGAGGCCGAGGCCGTCGTGGCGGACAGGACCACGGGCCGCTACGCGGACCCCGAGCGGCTGCACCGCCTCGGCCACGAGGGCAAATACTTCAAGGTGGCCGGCCCGCTCAACGTCGAGCGTCCCCCGCAGGGCTACCCGCTGCTCGTCCAGGCCGGCTCTTCCGAGGACGGCAAGGCATTCGCCGCCCGCCACGCCGAGGCGATCTTCACCGCGCACACGACGTACGAGCGCGCGGCCGCCTTCTACGCCGACATCAAGGCGCGGACCGGGGCCGCGGGCCGCGACCCGGACGGTGTGATCGTCCTGCCGGGCATCGTCCCGTACATCGGGTCGACCGAGGAGGAGGCCCGGGCGCTTGCGCGGCAGTTCGACGAGCTGCGCGTTCCGGAGTACGGAATGCGCCAGCTGGCCGCCGTGTTCGAGACCGAGCCGTCGGTCTTCGAACTCGACGAGCTGCTGCCGGACTTCATCCTCGCCAGGCCGAAGCTGGAAGGCTCACAGTCCCGTTCCGACCTGATCATCGACCTCGCGGTGCGCGAGCGGCTGACGGTCCGCCAAATCATCTCGCGACTCGGCGGCGGACGTGGTCACTTCGAGTTCATCGGGACGCCCGAGCAGATTGCGGACACGATCATCGCCTGGTTCGAGGGCGGTGCCGCGGACGGGTTCAACATCATGGCGCCCGCCTTGCCGTCGGGCCTCGCCGCCTTCGTGGAGCATGTGTTGCCGATTCTGCGCGGCAAGGGCCTGTTCCGCGAGGAGTACGAGGGCACGACCCTGCGTGAGCACTACGGGCTGCCGGTCCCGGCGAACCAGTTCCGTGGCTGACCCGCTCGCGACTCCCGCCGCTTCCCGGAGCGGCGGGAGTCCGCCCGCACTGCGAGTCGAGGGCTTTAGCAAGACCTACGAAGACGGCTTCACCGCGGTGGCCGGGCTCGACCTGGAGATACCGGACGGCGCCTTCTTCGGCCTGCTCGGCCCGAACGGCGCAGGCAAGACCACGCTGATCGGCTCGGTGTGCAACATCGTCGGACCCACCGCAGGCACCATCTCCGTCTTCGGCCACGGCCACTGCAGCCGTCAGGCCCGTAGGCTCCTTGGCCTGACCGCGCAGGAGATCAACGTCTACCGGTTCCTGTCCATCCGGCAGATCCTGATCTACCACGCCGGATACCACGGCGTCGGCCGGAAAGCGGCCTCCCGGCGCGCCGACGAACTGCTCGCCCTGTTCCGCCTCGACGACAAGGCCGACGTACGCGCCTACGAACTCTCCCGCGGCATGCAACGGCGCCTCGTCCTCGCGCGGGCCCTCATGCACCGCCCCCGCCTGCTCATCCTCGACGAGCCGACGGCCGGCGTCGACGTCGAACTGCGCTCGGAGATCTGGCGGGTCGTCAAGGGCCTCAATGCGGCAGGCACCACTGTGCTGTTGACAACTCACTACCTGGAGGAGGCGGAGAGCCTGTGCGACGAGATCGCTCCTGCGCGCGGGCCGGATCGCCGACCGCGGCTCCGCCGCGTCGCTGCGTGAGCGGTACGCGGCCCGGGACATCTCGGAGGTCTACGACCGGGTGATCACGGTGGAGGGGATCGCCTCGTGAGCGGCACCGAGGCCCCGGCTCTCCCGGCGTACGACGAACCGTTCCGGGCGGAGCGATCGCCCGTGCGCGAGTTCCGGGCCTCGCAACCGGTCACCCAGGTGGAGTTGGTCGGCACGCAGCAGGCCGACATCCTTCCGCAAGGGCGCGGCCGAGCGGGACGCGCGGCGCAGGCTCCCGCACATGGAGCTGGAGCGGCTGTCCGCCTCCGGGCTGCTCGCCGTGACCGTGCCCGCCCGGTTCGGCGGCGCGGACGTCCGTGCGGACACGCTCGCCGAGATCTTCCGACTGCTGGCCGCCGCCGATGCCAGCCTGGCCCAGACTCCCGCAGAGCCACTTGGTGTACGTCAACGTGCTGCGCCGGCAGGGGACCGACGAGCAGCAGGAGTTCTTCTTCGGCGAGGTACTGGCCGGCAAGCGGTTCGGCAACGCCCAGTCCGAGGCGGGCACCCAGCACGTCCAGGACATCCGCACCCGCCTCGCCCGGCTCCCGGACGGGTCGTACGTCCTCGACGGCGTCCAGCGCTACTCGACCGGCGCGTTGTTCGCCCATTGGATCCCCGTCCTCGCCCGCACCGAGGACGACACCCTGCACGTGGCGTACGTGCCGCGCGAGGCGCCCGGCCTCACGGTCGTGGACGACTGGGACGGCACGGGACAGCGCACCACCGTCAGCGGAACCGTCCGGCTGGAGTCGGTGCTCGTGCCCGCCGACCGTGTCGTGCCGCACCACCTCACCTTCCAGGGCCCCCAACTCCACGGCGTGGTAGCTCAGTTGCTGCACGCTGCCATCGATGCCGGCATCGCCTCCGGGGCGCTGGGCGAGGCGGTGGAGTTCGTCCGTACGAAGAGCCGCCCCTGGTTCGAGAGCGCCGCCGAGGGGCACGCGACCGCCGCGGAGGATCCGCTGCTGAGCCAGCGGTTCGGCGAACTGGCGATCAGAGAACGGGCTGCCGAAGCGTTGCTTCGCGAGGGCGGGCTTGCCCGCAGTGAGTCGCAGGGGCAGCAGCGGATGCTGGCCCTGCACGGGGGTGGGAGACGGGACGGGCTGGAGATCCATCCCAACCTGTGGGCGGGCATCGGTCTGGTGCGGGGTGGGGCGGGGACCGCCCTGGTCGGCAGCCACACCGAGGTTGCCGAGCGGATCAAGGAGTACGCCGCGTTGGGGATCGAGGAGTTCATCTTCTCCGGGTATCCGCATCTGGAGGAGGCGTACTGGTGGGGCGAGGGCGTGCTGCCGAAGCTTCAGGCGCAGGATCTGTGGCGGCACCCGTACGGGCAGCAGGTGGCCCCCGCCGCCCAGGTCCCCTTCGCCGACGCCGGGAGGGTGCGATGACCCATGTGATCGCCGACGACGCCGAGGCGGTTGCCGTCGCCGGCCGAGCTGGCCGTCAAGTTCGCCCGCGAGGCCGCCCTGCGCGACGCTGAACGCGTCCTGCCGCGCACAGAACTGGACGAGGTGTCCGACTCCGGGCTCCTTGGCATCACCGTGCCCCGCTCCCACGGAGGCGCCGAGGTTCGACGGCTTCGACCTCGCCTACGCCACCACCCCTGGCCCCTTCGCCGACTTCGTCGACTCGTCGTCCCGGATCTGGGCAGCCGCGGCAGGATCCCGGCCCCGCCCGGCGGCGCCACGCTTCGCGAACGCCTCCACGGCGCGGCCGGCAGTTCCCGGATCAGGGACGATCACCCGGCCGCCCGCCGTCGTGAACTCGCCATCCGGGAGCGTGAATCAGCCGGAACACACCAGCTTTCCTAGTTTTCCTATCGAATTACTAGGGAAGCGTTGACGGCGGTCGAAGAGGCGAGTGAGGATGATGAAGCCGACGCGTCACGGCGCACCGCCGCACTCCCACGCCGCCTCGCCGGGCACCGCGTCGTCCTCGGTTCCCTGAAGGAAGACGCCATGACCACAGCACTGAGCTGTAGCGACAGCCGCAGCTGCATGAAGCGGGTGACGATATGACGGTGACGGCGGACGAGGTGACCGACGCGGGAGCCGTGCAGGCCGACTGGCTGCACATAGCCCGTGAGATGGCGGACGACCTGGCCACGGACGCGGTCGAGCGCGAACAGGCCGCCAAGGCACCGCTCGACGAGGTGGCGCGGTTGCGCGAGTCAGGACTGCTGACACTGCCGGCGCCGACCGAACTCGGGGGAGGCGGTGGGGACTGGCGTACGGTTTACGCGGTCATCCGGACCGTTGCCGCGGCCGACGGGGCCATCGGCCACCTGCTGGGCAACCACTACTTCCTGTCCTGCAGCGCCCGGTTCTTCGCCGACCGCACCCGTGCCGCCCGCATCGAGCGGGAGTCGACGGCGGGGCAGTGGTGCTGGGGAGGCGGTATCGCCTCAGACGAACCACCACTCATCCTGACCCCCACGCCGGGCGGTTATCTGCTCAGCGGCTACCAGAGGTATGCCACCGGAGTCGGGATCGCCGACCGGCTGGTGGTTCGAGCCGCCAAGTACGGCACCGGTGAGCCGTTGGCCGTCCTGGTCGACCCCGCCCGCTCGGGCGTCGTGAGCGGCAGCAGCGGGGACGCCTTCGGCCAGCGGCTGGCGGCCGGTGGCGGCGTGGAGTTCGATTCCGTGCCGGTCGCGGCCGACGATGTGCTCGGCTCCCTCTCGCCGGACGAGTGCGTCCTGTCACCCTTCGCCTCGCTGGCCGCGCCGGCCGCACGTCTGGTCTCCGTCCAGTTCTGTCTTGGCGTGGCAGAGGGCCTGCTGGCCGAGGTTCGCGAGTGCGGAAGGGGCATGAGGTCCTCCTGGCAGCCGTTCTCGCCTCAGCCCTGGCCGGGCGGCCCGCCGCAAGATCCGTACGCGCTGACTGTGTACGGCGAGCTCACTGTCGTCGCACGTGCCGCGTCCGCCCTCGCCGAGCAGGCGGTGGATGCCCTGGTGCGTGGCTTCGTGCAGGGCGAGGATCTCGACGACCAGGAGTGCGCGGAGATCGCCGTCCTCGCGAGCGTGGCCGAGTCTGCCGCCTCCCGGGCCGCGCAGGAGGTCACCACCCGTGCCCTGGACGTCATCGGCACCGACGCCGCCTCCGCGCGGCACGGCTTCGACCGCTTCTGGCGCAACGCCAGGACACACACCCTGCGCGAGCCGGTCGCCCACAGACTGCGCGAGGTGGGCGACTACTTCCTCAACGGCGCGCACCCACCCTTCGTGCTTCCAGCCTGACCGGGAGGGCGACCGGTGCGGTGGCGGACACGACAGTGATGGATAATCGCGGCATGCGGATCTCGGCGCGGGCGGACTATGCGGTGCGGGCGGCACTGGAGCTGGCCGCAGCAGGGGGTGAGGCCTCGCTCAAGGCCGAGGCGATCGCCGCGGCGCAGGGCATCCCGCACAAATTCCTGGAGGGCATCCTCGGCGACCTGCGCCGGGGCGGTCTTGTGGTCAGCCAGCGGGGCGGCAAGGGCGGCTACCGGCTCGCCCGCCCGGCGGAGTCGATCGCCATCGCCGACGTCATCCGCGTGGCGGACGGCCCCCTGGTCTCGGTGCGGGGAGTGCGCCCACCCGAGCTCTCCTACTGCGGTCCCGCGGAGTCGCTGCTGCCGCTGTGGATCGCCGTGCGCGCCAACGTCCGCAAAATCCTCGGCGAGGTCACCCTGGCCCACGTGGCCGCGGCCAAGCTGCCCGGCGAGGTCCTGAGCCTCGCGTCGGACCCCGAGGCCTGGACGAATCCCTGACCGACGTCCGGTGAACGAAACGAGCAGAACTCCGAGATGGACACGCTCATCGAGACGCGGACGCCGCGCAGACCGTCCTGTCGGCGCTCGCAGGTCCGCGTACCGCCCCGTTCGCACTGACCGGCCCCTCCGCGCCGGGCGTGACCCGGAACTACACCGCCTGGAAGCAGCTCTCGGACGAGACGTCGACGCCCGGGTGGTCTCCGGTATCCACATGAGGTCGTCCGACGAGGCGGGGATCACGCTCGGCACGAACGCGGCACGGCACGTCCTGCCGAACACGGGACGCCTCCTGGCCGCACGGCAGGTCGCGGTCACAGTGCCCGCGCCGCATAGGCCCTGACGTCCGCGTCCGAGTCCGTCGTCGCGGTGGCCAGGGCGGCTCGGGCGTCCTCGACGGCACGGTGCCGGGTCAGGGCCAGTACGGCGGCCTTGCGGACGTCGGCGTTCAGATCGGTGAGGCCCTTGGCGAGGGCCGGGACGGCCAGCTCGGAGTCTGCGCCGGACAGAGCGGTGGCGGCGCCGGCCCGGACCTGCCATGCCGGGTCTGACAGGGCCGCCTCGGCGCGTGTGGCCAGGGCTGCCGGGCAACCCGTCGTGCCCAGAGCCGCGTAGGCGGCCCCCCGTACCAAGGCGTCGGGATCGTCGACCAGCGCGGCGAGGGCCGAGCGGACCATGTCCGAGCCTGTGCCCATGGTGGCCAGGGCCTTGGCGATCGTGACGCGGACCTCGCGGGACGGATCGACGGCCGCCGCGCGGGCCACCTCCACCGAGGCGTCGACCGACACCAGCGCGCGCACGGCCGCCACACGTACGGCGATGTCGGAATCCGACAGGGAGTGCGCGAACAGCTCGGCGTCACCAAGCCGCAGAGCACGCAGCGCGTCCAGTGCGGCGGCACGGACGGCGGGGTCGGCCCCGGACAGGGCGGCGGCGAGGCCGTCGCGCAGGGCCGGTTCCGGCGGCAGCGTCTCGACCAGTTCGCGCAGTGAGGCGACTGCGGCGGCGCGGACGCCGGCGTCGGGATCCTTGAGCGCCGAAGCCAGAGCCGGTCCGGTGCCCGGCGGCAGGATCTCCGTCAGGACCGTGACGGCCGTCCGGCGCACGCTGGGATCGGGGTCCGTCAAGTAGTCGTTGAGCGCGGAGAGATCAGGCTCGTCTTCTGCGAGAGCGAGGAGTTCGAGCAGGCGAGGTGTGGCCTGCGCGTCCGCGTCGGCCCGGGGACGGGCGGCTGTGTCTGCCGCGGTGGGTTCCTGCCGCAACGCCACCGGCGCCGCTTCCCGGGCCCCTGCCGTCGCCACATGTTCCGGGTGGACCTCGCCGACGTGCCGGGAGGGGCCGCCGGCCGGGGCGAAGCCGTCGACCGGGACCAGGTAGGGAGCCACGGGACGGACTGTGAACTCCATAGTGCCAGAAGGGGACTTGTACAGGTCGAGGTGGTGGAACCAGAACACGTCGTCGCGCCGCGGGTGGTCGATACGGTCGTGGTAGAGGCCCCAGCGGGACTCGGTGCGGGCCAGGGAGGCGCGTGCGGCCATCTCCGCGCAGTCGCGGATGAAGGTGACCTCGGCGCAGCGCATGAGTTCGTGCGGGGTGCGGGCGCCCATGGCGGCGATGTCGTCCCGCATCCGCTCGAAGGCTTCCAGGGCCAGGGAGAGACGGGCGCCGGACTTCGGTGGGGCCACGTAGTCGTTGACGAAGCGGCGCAGCTTGTACTCGACCTGGGGCTGCGGTGGGCCGTCCGGGTTGCGCAGCGGGCGGTAGATCAGCTCGTGCGCCTCGCGCAGCTGGTCCTCGGGCAACTCGCCCTCGTAGGCCTGGTACTGGGACGCGTCCGCTCCGGCCAGGTCCCCGAAGACGAACGCGCCGATCATGTAGTTGTGCGGCACGCAGGCCAGGTCTCCGGCGGCGTACAGGCGGGGGACGGTCGTACGGGCGTGGTCGTCGACGCGGACGCCGGAGGCGGAGTGGCCGCCGCACAGGCCGATTTCCGAGATGTGCATCTCGACGTCGTGGGTGCGGTAGTCGTGGCCGCGGCCGGAGTGGAAGGTGCCACGGGTGGGGCGCTCGGTCGAGTGAAGGATCGACTCCAGGGCCGAGATCGACTCCTCTGGAAGGTGGCTCAGCTTCAGCTAGACCGGGCCCCGGTCGCTCGCGATCTCGGCGGCGAACTCGGCCATCATCTGGCCCGACCAGTAGTCGGAGTCGACGAAGCGTTCGCCGTGCCGGTTGACCTGGTAGCGGCTTGCGCCACCTGACACATGACCAGATGACCGCCTGAACTGGGGTTTCGTCGGACAGACAGGGAGATCTGCCAGCGCCGGGGCCTACGGCCCACGAGAGCCGACGAGGCGCTCAGCGCGAGATTTCGCACAGCTGACTACGCGCCTGAACGCGGACAGGACCTGCCTCCTACACACACGACAACACCGGCCCGCGTGCGGCCATGATGCTTATGCGGGCCGGTGCCGTGTGCGCGTGGCTGAGGGGGTAGGGCGCGCACTCCGTGTCGATCGGGATCCGTTCGCTCAGCGGGTGACCAGCAGGCCGCGGCTGCGCAGCACCCACCGCTCCAGCGGGCTGAAGATCAGCAGGTCGATGGCGATACCGACGAGCAGGATCAGGAAGATGGCCAGGAACACCTGCGACATGCTGGAGTTGTTGCGCCCGTTCTCCAGCAACTGGCCCAGACCGACGCCCAGATCGGGCGAGGAAGCGATGATCTCGGCGGCCATCAGAGACCGCCAGGAAAACGCCCAGCCCTGCTTCAGCCCCGCCAGATAGCCGGGCAGCGCCCCCGGCATCACGATGTGCCACGCCCCGCGCAGGCCGGTCGCGCCCAGTGTCCGTCCGGCCCGCAGGAACAGCGGCGGGATCTGGTCGATGCCCGCGACGAGGCCGTTGGCGATGGACGGGACCGCGCCGAGCAGGATCACGGCGTACATCATCGAGTCGTTCAGGCCCAGCCAGATCACCGCGGGCGGCACCCAGGCCACGGACGGCAGCGACTGCAGGCCGGACAGGATGGGCCCGATGGCCGCCCGGACGAACGCCACCCGGGCGACCAGCAGGCCGAGCGGCGTACCGATGGCGAGCGCCAGCAGGAAGCCGAGCAGACCGCGCGAGACGCTGGTCCAGATGTAGCCGAGGAGCGTGCCCTGCACCCAGGCGTCGCGTACCTCGCCCCACACCTCGGACGGGGAGGGCAGCTTGTAGTCGGGGGCGACGTTCGCCCACACCAGCAGCTGCCAGACCACCAGGACCAGTGCGACGGCGGTGAGGGGCGGCAGGACCTTGCGTACCAGGGTCTCGCGCAGCGGCGCAGGACCGGCCTGCACGGAGTCCAAAGCGTCGAGCCCGGCCTCCACTCCCGCGAGATCACTCGGGGTCTGGGGGTCCCCGACTGCCGTGGAGCCGTCCTTCTTGGTGTCGGCGCCGGTGTCAGTGCTGGCCATGGCGGCGGATCTCCCCACGCAGTTCTTCGGTGATCTCGACGGACAGTTCGGCGACCGCGCTGTCCTCGATGCGGCGCGGCTGCGGAATGCCGACGGTCCACTCCCGGGCGATCCGCCCCGGGCGCGAGGACAGCAGGATGACGCGCTGGGCCAGCCGCACCGCTTCCCGCACGTTGTGCGTCACGAACAGCACCGACAGTCCCGTCTCGCGCCAGATGCGGGTCAGTTCGTCGTGCAGTACGTCACGGGTGATCGCATCCAGGGCGGCGAACGGCTCGTCCATCAGCAGCAGTCGGCTGTCCTGGGCCAGCGCGCGGGCCAGCGCGACGCGCTGGCGCATGCCGCCCGACAACTCGTGCACCCGTTTGCGGTACGCGCCTTGCAGTCGTACGAGTTCCAGCAGCCGTTCCGCCTCCTGCCGGCGTTCCGGCCCTGCGACCCCGCGTAGTTTCAGGGCGAGTTCGATGTTCTTGCCTGCGGTCAGCCAGGGGAACAGGGCGTGTTCCTGGAACATCAGGGCGGGGCGGCCGTCCGTGTCGATGGAGCCGGTGGACGGCCGGTCCAGTCCCGCGACCAGGTTGAGCAGGGTGGACTTGCCGCAGCCGGAGGCTCCCAGGAGGGTGACGAACTCGCCCGGCGCGACATCGAGCGTGATGTCGTCGAGGACGAGCTGCTGTCCGCCGGGCGTGCCCGGGGCGGGGAAGGACTTCGAGACGTGCTCGATGCGGGCGGCGTGCCTCACCGCCGTGGCGTCCTCGGCAGCCTTGGCGATCGTGGTGGCCATGGTCGTCACCTCCTGGGAACTCATCGGATCCGGTTGTCGCTACTGGGCGCCGAGACCGGCGTCGCTGACCTCGTCCTTGCCCTGGGCCTTGAGGACCTTGTTGAGCAGGGTGAGGTCGTAGATGCCCTTCAGATCGGGCTTGTCCAACAGGCCGGCCTTGACCGCGTGCTCCGCTTCGGTGTTGAGGGTGGAGGCCAGCGGGTCGTCGAGGAAGGTGATGGACTTCCAGGCCGGGTCGATGACGTCGGCGGGCAGCGCCTTGCCCGACAGCTTCTCCAGTGCCGTGTTGGCGGCCGCCTTCGCCTTGTCAGGGTTGGTGTTGATCCACGCGTTGGTCTTCACGGAGCCGCGCAGTACGGCCTCGACGACGTCCGGGTGCTCCTTGAGGAACTTCTGCGACACGATGATGTCGGTGATCACGAACTTCTTGTCGGGCCACAGGGTCGACTCGTCGAGCAGTACCTTGCCGCCCTCGGCGACCAGCTTGGAGGCGGTCGGCTCGGGCACCCAGGCGCCGTCGATGGAGCCGGACTTGTAGGCGTCCGGGGTGATCTTGTTGTCGCTGCGGACGACGGAGACGTCGCCCTCGCCGCTTTCCGCGTCGACCTTCCAGCCCTGGTCGGCGATCCAGTTGAGGAATGCGACGTCCTGGGTGTTGCCGAGCTGCGGGGTGGCGATCTTCTTGCCCTTGACGTCCTGCAAGGACTTGATCTTCTTCGGGTTGACGACGAGCTTCACGCCGCCGGAGGCGGAACCGCCGATGATGCGCAGGTTCTTGCCGTTCGACTTGGTGTAGCCGTTGATCGAGGGGGAGGGGCCGATCCAGCCGATGTCGATGGACCCGGCGTTCAGCGCCTCGATCTCGGACGGGCCGGCGTTGAAGGTCGAGGCCTTGATCGTGGTGCCGCCGAGCTCCTTCTGGAACAGGCCCTCCTGGACGCCCACCAAAGCGGTGGCGTGTGTGAGGTTGGGGAAGTAGCCGATCTTCACCTCGTCGGCGGAGAGCTTCTTGGCGCCTGCCGCGGCAGCCGGGGTCTGCTTGCCGTCGTCGGTCGATTTGGAGCCGTAGCCGCATGCGGTGAGCAGGAGCGGAAGCGTTGCGATGACGGCGAGGGTGCGCAGGGTGGTGAGCGGTCTTGCGGCAGACACGGAGGTGTCCTCTCAGGGAAGGAGGGGTGATCAAGGAGGGTGGAGCAGCGTGCTGAGGTCTCAGAAGGGCCGACAGATGGAACTGGACGTACGGCCGAAGTCGATGTGACGACGCGAGGTCAGCACGGGCAGGGCCCGGTCTGTGCAACTGAGCGCTCCCACGGCCACCCCCCGATCCCTAGTATTCCTACCTGGCTGATAGGGATCGTGGCAGAAGGTGGCATCCACCCCAAGATGCTATTCACATGATGGACATAGGTATCTCAATATTTGGGATCGCTGGCGATTGGCCCAGCACGTCAGCGGTTTACCCAGACGCTGGGGATCGCTCACACGCAGCGGAGACTTGATTGGCGACCTGCTCGATGTGCCAAGCGGATCCTCCCGGTGTTCACCGAGGCCGTGCAGGGAGTGCGTCCGGGCGCCGAGGTCCAGGTGCGGATGGACCGCTCGGCCCGGCTGACGGATGCTGTCGACCGCGGCGAGATCGGCCTGGCCGTCTGCGTCGCCGAACGACCGCCGTGGCGGGCACCGCTGCGCTGGTACGCCGCCCCGGCCGGAAGCCGCCCACCGCCCCCGCGAGTACCACGGACGACCTGGATTACCGCTGCCTGGTGTTTCGATCGCGGAACCGCCCCGGACGGCTGTCAGGCCTCGGGCACGTACTTGTATCCCACGCGTCGCACGGGGACGATCCGCTGCCGTTGGGCCGCGCCCGGCTTTCGGCGCAGACGTGCGATGTGAACGTCGACGGTGCGTCCGCCCCCCAAGTGGGTGTGTCCCCACACGTGCTCGACCAACTGTTCGCGTGTGTGGACTCGATGCGGATGAATCACGCGCTGGGCCGGCAGGCCGGACTCCAGGTCTTGCAGCCCGAGGAGGACATCCCCGTACCGGCCGACGCCGTGGCCCGCATCCTCGCCGGTGTCGCGCACGGCACCACCTGCCCAGCGGCCACCCCGCGGCCGTCTCCGCCGAAGGAGCCTGGCGCCTCGGGCTGGCCACCGGGACCTGGAGCAAGCCGGAACCCGCATTCATCGGTGCTCTGCCCGGCAGCGGGCCCGGCAACGCAGGGCCGCCGAACTGACCAGGCGCATAGAGGAAGCGGACGGCGCCCTCGCCGCCCTCGACCACCAGCGGCGATGTGGTTGCCGCGTTCACATCAAGGCTGTCGCCGCCGAAGATCTCTGGCCCCCCTATGGCGACACACGCCTCATTACCTGCGCTGTACCAAAGTGCCAACTATTTCGCTGATTCAGCGGCTCCGGCCGCTGAATCTAGTTGGCATCAGTGCAGGTCGTGAACGCGGCCTGGTGCCAACTAGCGAGCCCGGTCACACGCCGTCGTCCCGGCCCGGGACGCCGGCGCGGCAATTCGGTGGCTGATGGGCTGACCCGGCTGTGAATGGTTCACTGTCAATCCGGGGTGTTGTGGCTGCCGGGACCGGCGCGCGCGGCACCGTCGGCCGGACAGCGACAAGAGGTGACAACCAGTGGCTGTGGTCACACCTGCGGGCATGGATGATCCCGGGCTGTTCACGCCGAGCTCCGTGACCTGGCAGATGCACGGCGATCCCATGATGTGGGTCGCCGGGGTCCGCGCGCTCTACCTCCAGGCCCTGCACCCGCGTGCGGTGCGCGGCGTCATGCAGAACTCCGACTTCCGGCGCGACGCCTGGGGCCGGCTGATGCGCACCGCGAACTTCGTCGGTACGACGACCTACGGCACGACCGAGGCCGCCGAGCGCGCCGGCGCCCGCGTACGGAAGATCCACAGCCTGCTGACGGCGACCGACCCGGAGACCGGAGAGCGGTACGGCGTCGATGAACCCGAGTTGCTGCTGTGGGTGCACTGCGCGGAGATCGACTCCTATCTGCACGTGCTGCGCCGCTCCGGCTTCCCGCTCACGGACGCCCAGGCCGACCGGTACATAGCCGAACACCGGGTCAGCGCACGCCTGGTGGGCCTCGACCCGAAGACCGTACCCGCGAGCCGGGCCCAACTCGCCGCGTACTTCGAGACGGTACGGCCCGAGCTGGCGGCGGGACCCGAGGCACGCGAGGTGGACGACTTCCTGCTCCGACCCCCGACGCATCCCCTTCTCGTCCCGGCGCGCGAGGTGTTGTGGCGGCGCGTGGCCCAACTGGCCTACGCCGCCCTGCCGCCGTACGCCCATCAGCTGTACGGCAGACCGGCCCCCGCACCCGCCGTCGTCACCCGTCGGCTGCGGGCCACGGGCGCGCTGCTGCGGTGCGTTCCCGCACGTGCGCGCTGGCAACTGCCGCCCAAACACATCCTGCGGGCCATGGCGCGGCTCGGACCGGGGGCGCGTCCGGCACCATACAAAGTCGGGCGATAGGCCGCCATACTGGACGAGCAGGGGGGTGTGGCGCGGATCGGGCCGACGTGGTGCGGCGCGGTGCCGAGCAGGTCCCCTGGCGGCGGAGCGGACGGCGACGGGGGCGGCGGATCGCTATGGGGGAGAACAGGCTGGTTCAGGGCCGGTACCGGCTGCTCGACCTGATCGGGCGGGGCGGGATGGGCGAGGTGTGGCGGGCCCGGGACGAGTCCCTGGGCCGGCTGGTCGCCGTGAAGTGCCTCAAGCCGCTCGGCCCGTACCACGATCCGTCCCTCGTGGCGGTCCTGCGCGAGCGCTTCCGCCGTGAGGCCCGGGTGGCCGCCGGCCTCTCGCACCGCGGGGTGACCGTCGTCCATGACTTCGGCGAGTCCGACGGGGTCCCGTTTCTGGTGATGGAGCTGCTGGAGGGCCGCGATCTGAGCCGGCTGCTGCAGGACAACAAGGGCCATCCGCTGCCGGTGGAGGACGTGCGGGACATCGCCACACAGGTCGCCGCCGCCCTTGCCTACACCCATCAACAGGGGGTCATACACCGCGACTTGAAACCGGCCAACGTCGTCCGGCTGACCGACGGGACCGTGAAGATCTGCGACTTCGGCATCGCCCGGCTCGGCCACGACGTCGGCTTCACCGCCCGGCTGACCGGCACCGGCGTCGCGCTGGGCACCCCGCACTACATGTCCCCGGAACAGATCGGCGGCGACGCGGTGGACCAGCGCAGCGACCTGTACTCGCTGGGCTGCGTGCTGTACGAGATAGCCACCGGGGCACCGCCGTTCGACCTGGAGGACGCCTGGGCCATCCTCATCGGCCACCGCGACACCCCACCCCGGCCCCCACGCGAACACCGCCCGGACCTTCCCGGTCACCTCGAGCGGATCATCCTCGACCTGCTGGCCAAACGGCCCGAGGAACGGCCATACGCGGCGGGCGAGTTGGTCCGCCGACTCGGGGGCCGGCGCGCAACAGGCGCTTTCCCCGAGGCCGTCGGGTCCGCGCTCCCGGACGCCGGGGGCAGCAGCCGGTCGCCGGCCTGGACTCACGGCATGACCACCGGCCCCAAGGCGCTCGGCACCGGCCTCGGCGCGCTGCCGCCGGTCTCGGGGGCGATGCTGTCGTGCCGGTGGGCTGCAGCGCCCCAAAAGGGCGCGGGGAACTCCGCGACCGGCCACAGCGGCTCCGCGGGCGCTGGACGGCCCGTGCCGGCACCACCCGTGGAGCGCAGCGCACGGCACCGCGAGGCCGTCCGGCTCGCCGGGCTCGGCCGGTGGGCCGAGGCGGGCGAGGCGCACCAGGCGGTGGCCGCCGAACGCGCCGCGCTCCTCGGACCCGACCACCCCGAGACCCTGGCCAGCCACTACGAGGCGGCCTTCGCCCTCGTCCGGGCCGGCCGGGTCACCGAGGCCATGGCCGCCTACACGGACCTCGCCGAGGCCAGAACGCGCGTCCTTGGCGCGGACCATCCCGACACCCTGGCCGCCCGCCAGGAGAGGGCCTATGCGCTGGGCCGGCTGGGCCGCCACTTCGAGGCCCACCAGGTGTACGCGGAGGTGCTGGCCGCCCGGGTCCGCACCATGGGCGCCGACCACCCCGACACCCTGCGCTGCCGCCACAACCTCGCCTGCACCCTCGGCCGGCTCGGCCGCCTGGACGAAGCCTGCCGTACGGCCCTGGAGGTGGCCGCCGCCCGGGCCCGGGTGCTCGGTGCCGAGCATCCCGACACCCTGGTCTCGCGCTGCGAAGTCGCCTACGCCCAGGGACAGTCGGGGCGCTGGGAGGAAGCGCTGTGCATCTACCGCGAGGTCGCCGGGGCCAGAGCACGCGTCCTCGGCGCCGACCACCCGGACACCCTCGCCGCCCGCTACGAGACCGCCCTCAGCCTCGGCCGCCTCGGCCGCAGCGCGGACGCCCTGTGCCTGTACCGCGAGCTGATCGTGGACCGTACCCGCGTCCAGGGCTCCACCCACCCCGAGACCCTGCGTGCCCGGCACGGCCTCGGGGTCAACCTCGGCCGGCTCGGCCGCTGGGAGGACGCCCTGACCGAGGCCCGCGACGTCTGTCTGCTCCGGGAGCAGGTCCTCGGACCCACCCATCCCGACACGCTCGTCAGCCGCCGCGAGATCGCCGTCGTGCTCGGCTGGCTGGGCCGCTGGGCGGAGGCCCTCACCGAGTACCGGCGGGTCGCCGCCACCCGCGAGCAGATCCTCGGCCCGGACCACCCCGACACCCTCGCCGCCCGCGGCGACGAGGCCCACTGCCTGGGGCGGCTCGGCCGGGACACCGAGGCCGGCGAGCTGTACCGCCGGGTCGCGGTGATCCACCGCCGGCATGCGTCGGGCGGAGCCTGAGGAGACTCTCCGGCCGCGGTCACCTGATCGGGGCGGTGTGCTGAGTGGGGACCGGAGTTGGGGTTGCTGGTCTGGGTGTGTGGCCGGGGGGCCGGGGTTGGGGTTGCTGGTCTGGATGTGTGGCCGGGGGGCCGAAGTTGGGGGTGCAGGTCTGGGCGTGTGATTGGGGTGCCGGGTTCGGGGCGCTGTTCTTGGGCCTGTGAGTGGGGTGTCGGGTTGGAGGCCCTGGTCCGGGCGTTTGACCTGGGGTGCCGTGCGCAAGAGGCTGCGCAAGGGTGCGTGAGGGACCGCCCGCAATCGGTCGCCTGGTCGAGTCCGCGCGTTGGAGGCGGCCTGCCCCCGGCCATTCGGCTGCTGCCCCCCGGCGCCGCCGGACGCCACCCGCCTGCCGGCCGCTGCCACCCGCCCAGCTGCCGCCCCCCGGCCCCTCGGCCGCCCGGCCTGCCCCCGGCCACCCCCGGCCGCCCGGCTGCTGCTCCCCGCCCACCCGGCCGATGCCGCCGGCCACCCCGGCCGCCGGCTCCGGCCCCCGGCCGACGTCACCCTGCCCCCGGGCTGCTGCCACCCGCGCCCCGGCCGATCCCCCGGCCCTCCGCCGGGCGCTACCCGCCTCGCAGCCGATGCCACCCGCCCCCGCCCGGGGCACGCCTCTGGCCGCAATGGATCATCACGTGTTACGAAGAACCATGCCTGCCAACGAGCACACCCGCACCTACGACGCCGTCATCGTCGGCGGTGGCCACAACGGCCTGGTCGCCGCCGCCTACCTTGCCCGCGCCGGCCGTTCGGTGCTGGTGCTGGAGCGGCTGGACCACACCGGCGGGGCCGCGATCTCCACCCGCCCCTTCGCCGGTGTAGACGCCCGGCTGTCGCGCTACTCCTACCTGGTCAGCCTCCTGCCGCAGAAGATCGTGCGCGATCTCGGACTCGACTTCCAGGTGCGCGCCCGCACCATCTCCTCGTACACCCCGGCGGAGCGGGACGGCCGGCCCACCGGACTCCTCGTCGGCGGCGGCGAACAGCGTACCCGGGAGGCCTTCGCCCGGCTGACCGGCGGCGAGCGCGAGTACCAGGCCTGGCAGCGCTTCTACGGCATGACCACGCGTGTCGCCGAACGCGTCTTCCCGACCCTCACCGAGCCCCTGCCCGCCCGTGACGAACTGCGCCGCCGCATCGACGACGAGACCGCCTGGCGGGCCCTGTTCGAGGAGCCGATCGGCGTCGCCGTCGAGGAGAACTTCACGGACGACCTGGTCCGGGGCGTCGTCCTCACCGACGCCCTGATCGGCACCTTCGCCGACGCCCACGACCCCTCCCTCGCCCAGAACCGCTGCTTCCTCTACCACGTCATCGGCGGCGGCACCGGCGCCTGGGACGTGCCGGTCGGCGGCATGGGCGCGCTCACCGACGCCCTGGCCGCCGCGGCCCGTTCGGCGGGCGCGGTCCTCGAGACCGGGCACGAGGCGGTCCGGATCGCCACCGACGGCCACTCCGCCGAGGTCACCTACCGCACGGCCGACGGCGAGGGCGTCGCCGTCGCCCGCCACGTCCTGGTGAACGCCTCCCCGCAGGAACTGGCCGCCCTCACCGGCGACCCGTCACCCGAGCCCGCCGAGGGCGCGCAGCTCAAGGTCAACATGCTGCTCACCCGGCTGCCCAAACTGCGCGACCCGGCGGTCGACCCGCGGGAGGCCTTCGCCGGCACCTTCCACATCGCCGAGGGCTACCGGCAGCTCGCCACCGCCCACGCCCAGGCCGCCGCCGGCGAACTCCCCGCCGTGCCGCCCTCGGAGATCTACTGCCACTCCCTGACCGACCCCACCATCCTCGGCCCGGACCTCGCCGAGCGCGGCTACCAGACCCTCACCCTGTTCGGCCTGCACACCCCGGCCCGCCTCTTCGACCGGGACAACGACGCCGTACGCGAGGAGCTGCTGAAGGCCACCCTCGCCCAGCTCGACGCCCACCTCGCCGAACCCCTCACCGACTGCCTGGCCACCGACGCCGACGGCCGCCCCTGCATCGAGGCCAAGACCCCGCTGGACCTGGAGCGGGACCTCCGGCTGCCCGGTGGCAACATCTTCCACCGCGCCCTGACCTGGCCCCATGCCCAGGAGGGGACCGGCCGCTGGGGAGTGGAGACCCGGCACCCGAACGTCCTGCTGTGCGGCGCGGGCGCCGTGCGCGGAGGAGGGGTGAGCGGCGTACCGGGACACAACGCGGCGATGGCGGTGCTGGAGGCCACCACTGCGTAAGGCGCCGCTCGGCAAAAGAATCTGACGGGACGTCAGGAAACTCTTCCGTCGTCCGGCCCGCTGCGGCATCCTGCGCCCATGCAGACGGAGCTGAGCAGGAAACTCGGAGTCGAGCACGCCGTCTTCGGCTTCACGCCGTTCCCCGCCGTCGCCGCGGCCATCAGCCGGGCCGGCGGCTTCGGCGTGCTCGGCGCGGTCCGCTACACCGCCCCCGACGACCTCAAACGCGACCTCGACTGGCTCGACGCGCACACCGGCGGCCGCCCCTACGGGCTCGATGTCGTCATGCCCGCGAAGAAGGTCGAGGGCGTGACCGAAGCCGACGTCGAGGCGATGATCCCGCAGGAGCACCGGCAGTTCGTACGGGACACCCTCGCCAGGTACGGCGTCCCCGAGCTGGCCGAGGGGGAGGCGTCCGGGTGGCGTATCACCGGCTGGATGGAGCAGGTCGCGCGCACCCAGCTCGACGTCGCCTTCGACTACCCGATCAAGCTGCTCGCCAACGCCCTCGGCTCCCCGCCCGCCGACGTCGTGGCCCGCGCCCACGACCGGGGCGTGCAGGTCGCCGCGCTCGTGGGCAGCGCCCGGCACGCCCGCAAGCACCAGGAGGCCGGCATCGACATCGTCGTCGCCCAGGGCTACGAGGCCGGCGGCCACACCGGCGAGATCGCCACCATGGTGCTCACCCCCGAGATCGTGGAAGCCGTCGACCCACTGCCCGTCCTCGCCGCCGGCGGCATCGGCAGCGGACAGCAGGTGGCGGCCGCACTCACACTCGGCGCGCAGGGCGTGTGGCTGGGGTCTATATGGCTGACCACCACAGAAGCGGACCTCCACTCGCCCGCTCTGACCCGCAAGCTGCTCGCCGCCGGGTCCGGCGACACCGTCCGCTCCCGTGCCCTCACGGGCAAGCCCGCACGCCAGCTCCGTACCGAGTGGACCGAAGCCTGGGAGGACCCGGCCGGACCCGGCACCCTGCCGATGCCGCTGCAGGGCCTGCTGGTGGCCGAGGCGGTCTCCCGGATCCAGAAGTACGAGGTCGAACCGCTGCTCGGCACGCCGGTCGGGCAGATCGTCGGCCGGATGAGCAGCGAACGCAGCGTCCAGACCGTCTTCGACGACCTCACCCGCGGCTTCGAAAGGGCCGTGGACCGCATCAACCGCATCGCCGGAAGGAGCGGCAAGTGACCAGCACGCCCCCCGCCGGATTCTGGGCCCAGGCCGCCCAGCAGCCCGGCCGCACCGTCCTCGTCGCCCCCGACGGCGAGGAGTGGACCGCCGGACGACTGCACGGCGCCGCCAACCGGCTCGTCCACGGGCTGCGCGCGGCCGGTCTGGAGCGCGGCGACGCCTTCGCCGTCGTCCTGCCGAACGGTGTCGAGTTGATCACCGCCTACCTGGCTGCCACCCAGGCAGGCCTCTATCTGGTCCCGGTCAACCACCATCTCGTCGGCGCCGAGATCGCCTGGATCGTCGCCGACTCCGGCGCCAAGGTGCTCATCGCCCACGAGCGGTTCGCATCCGCCGCGAGGTCCGCCGCCGACGAGGCGGGACTGCCCGCCACCCACCGGTACGCGGTCGGCGAGGTCGCCGGCTTCCGGCCGTACGGCGAACTCCTCGACGCGCGACCGGAGTCCGCCCCGGGGGGCCGGGAACTCGGCTGGGTCATGAACTACACCTCGGGTACGACCGGACGCCCGCGCGGCATCCGCCGTCCGCTGCCCGGCAAGGCACCGGAGAAAGCCTACCTGGGCGGCTTCCTCGGGATCTTCGGCATCAAGCCGTTCGACGACAACGTGCACCTCGTCTGCTCGCCGCTGTACCACACGGCCGTCCTGCAGTTCGCCGGTGCGTCCCTGCACATCGGCCACCGGCTGGTCCTGATGGACAAGTGGACGCCCGAGGAGATGCTGCGCCTCATCGACAGCCACAAGTGCACCCACACCCACATGGTCCCCACCCAGTTCCATCGCCTGCTGGCCCTCCCGGACGAGGTGAGGGCCCGTTACGACGTCTCGTCCATGCGGCACGCCATCCACGGCGCCGCCCCCTGCCCGGACCATGTGAAACGGGCCATGATCGACTGGTGGGGACACTGTGTGGAGGAGTACTACGCGGCCAGCGAGGGCGGCGGAGCCTTCGCCACCGCCGAGGACTGGCTGAAGAAGCCCGGCACGGTCGGCAAGGCCTGGCCCATCAGCGAACTCGCGGTCTTCGACGACGACGGCAACCGGCTACCGCCCGGTGAACTCGGCACCGTCTACATGAAGATGAGCACCGGCGGCTTCTCGTACCACAAGGACGAGGCGAAGACCCGCAAGAACCGTATCGGCGATTTCTTCACCGTCGGCGACCTCGGCTACCTCGACGAGGACGGCTACCTCTTCCTCCGCGACCGCAAGATCGACATGATCATCTCCGGCGGGGTCAACATCTACCCCGCCGAGATCGAGTCCGTGCTGCTGTCCCACCCCGCCGTCGCCGACGCGGCCGCCTTCGGCATCCCGCACGACGACTGGGGCGAGGAGGTCAAGGCCGTGGTCGAACCGGCCCCCGGCCACGAGCCGGGCCCGGCCCTCGCCGCCGCCCTCCTCGACCACTGCGCCGAGCGACTCGCCGGCTACAAGCGGCCCAAGAGCGTCGACTTCATCGCCGAGCTGCCCCGCGACCCCAACGGCAAGCTGTACAAGCGGCGGCTGCGGGACCCCTATTGGGCGGGGCGGACGCGGCCGGTTTGACCACGGCCCCGGCCGTCGGAGTCATGGGTGACTCTCCAGGAACCCGGCGAGGCCCGCGGCGTCGGTACCGGCCTTGCGGAGCAAGTGCCGCACGCCTTGCTCGGTCAGCCGCAGTTCCTTGGCGACCACCGTCACCGGGTGTCCCTGGGCGGACAGTTCGGCTGTGCGGCGTTCCCGGTCGGTCAGCGTGTCCGGCAGCGCATACCGCAGCGGCAGCGGACGCATTCCCGCCGCCGCGAGCTCTGCCCTGGCCCGGGCGGCCGGTGCCTCCGCCCCGCAGTGGACGGCGCCTTCCAGGCCTTGGTAGAGCCGATAGGCGGCGGCCTCCCGCAGCCGCCCGTCGCGGGACAGCGCGGCGCCGTGGCCGACCTGGGCGCGGGCCGGCTCGTAGGCGGCGGGGGACTGCTCCAGGTGAGCGACGGCCTCCGCGTACAGGGGGAGCGCGGCGGGACCGCCGGTCACCTCGGCCAGCGTGTGCAGAGCCTGACCGATGGTGGAGGCGGCACCGAACTTCCGGGCGCCCCGGGCGTGGCCCACCGCCTGCCCCGGGGCGGTGGGGGCGAGCGCGGAGGCCAGGTGCAGCTGCCACGGACACCAGGCCGGGTTCCGCCAGGCCCGCCCGTCCGAATCCCTTCTCCAAAGGGGCGCACAGAGGCACGCGGAAGCAAAAGTGCATTCGGAATGCGCCTCCAAAGTCCTTGACCTGTCTTTGCGGCGGACCCAGGATCATGAGCCATGACCCAGGGACACGGCAGCACGGTCGACGGGGTCCTGCGCCGCAGCGCCCGGCGTACCCCGGCCCGCCGCGCGGTGGAGTACGGCGAGCGCCGCTGGACGTACGAGGAACTCGACGACGCCGTCTCCCGCGCGGCCTCGGTGCTGCTCGCCGAGGGCCTCGCACCCGGCGACCGGGTCGGCGCCTACGGCCACAACTCCGACGCCTACCTGATCGGCTTCCTGGCCTGCGCCCGTGCGGGCCTGGTCCATGTGCCGGTCAACCAGAACCTGACCGGGGACGACCTGGCGTACCTCGTCGGCCAGTCCGGCAGCAACCTCGTCCTCGCCGACCCGGACCTGGCCGACCGACTCCCGGACGGCGTACGGGTGTTGCCGCTCAGGGACACCGAGGGTTCGCTGCTCGCCCGGCTGGCGGACACACCGCCGTACGCCGGGCCGGAACCCCGCACCGAGGACCTGGTGCAGCTGCTGTACACCTCCGGTACGACGGCCCTGCCCAAGGGCGCGATGATGGCCCACCGGGCTCTTGTGCACGAGTACCTGAGCGCGATCACCGCTCTGGACCTGAGCGCCGGTGACCGTCCGGTGCACGCGCTGCCGCTGTACCACTCGGCCCAGATGCATGTGTTCCTGCTGCCGTACCTCGCCGTCGGCGCGACCAACATCATCCTGGACGCGCCGGACGGCGACCGCCTGCTCGACCTGATCGAGGCCGGCCGCGTGGACAGCCTGTTCGCGCCGCCCACGGTGTGGATCGGCCTGGCGGGCCGGCCCGACTTCGCCACCCGCGGTCTCGACGGCCTGCGCAAGGCCTACTACGGCGCGTCGATCATGCCGGTCCCGGTGCTTCAGCGGCTGCGCGAGCGCCTGCCGCGGCTCGCCTTCTACAACTGCTTCGGGCAGAGCGAGATCGGCCCACTGGCCACCGTCCTCGGCCCCGACGAGCACGAGGGCCGGCTGGACTCCTGCGGGCGGACCGTGCTGTTCGTGGACGCACGGGTCGTGGACGACCAGGGCGAGGACGTGCCCGCCGGCACGCCCGGCGAGATCGTGTACCGCTCACCGCAGCTGTGCGAGGGCTACTGGGACAAGCCCGAGGAGACCGCCGAGGCCTTCCGGGACGGCTGGTTCCACTCCGGGGACCTCGCGGTGCGCGACGCCGACGGTTACTTCACGATCGTGGACCGGGTGAAGGACGTCATCAACTCCGGTGGCGTCCTGGTGGCTTCGCGCCAGGTCGAGGACGCCCTGTACACCCACGAGGCGGTCGCCGAGGCCGCCGTGATCGGCCTGCCCGACGAGCGGTGGATCGAGGCCGTCACGGCGATCGTCGTCCTGCGCGGCGAGGCGACGGAGGATCAGCTCATCGCGCATGTGAAGGGGAAGCTCGCGCCCTTCAAGGCGCCCAAACGGGTGCTGTTCGTGGACGAGTTGCCGCGCAACGCCAGCGGGAAGATCCTCAAGCGCGAACTGCGGGACCGCTTCCGCGGCTAGCCGAGGCCGCCGGCGGTCTTCGACGGCAGCAGGGCGTGGGCCAGCAACCGCCACTGCGGAAGCGCCGATTCGCCCGGGGCCACGCCGATCACCTGCACGGCGACGTGATCGGCACCGGCCCCCACATGCCCGTGCAGCTTTCGTACGACCGTCTCCGGGTCGCCCCAGAACACCAGGTCGTCCACGAACCGGTCGCTGCCGCCGCCGGAGAGGTCGTCGTCGGTGTAGCCGAGCCGACGGAACTTGGCGATGTTGTAAGGGGTTTCGAGGTAGCCGCGCAGGTGCTCGCGCGCGAGCGCGCGGGCCCGGTCCCGGTCGGTCTCGAACAGCACGGCGTGCTCCACGGCCAGGAAGGCGTCCGGCCCGAGGATCTCCCGCGCCTGCGCAGTGTGGACCGTGTTCACGTGGTAGGTCTGGGCACCCTCGGCGCGCTCGCGGGCCAGCTCCAGCATCTTGGGGCCGTAGGCCGCCAGCAGGCGCCGGACGGGCTGGGCCGGGCGGGGGTTGGGCGTCTGCAGGGCGTCCAGCTCGTCGAGGTACCCGGCCATCGCGGCGAGGGGCTTGACCCCCGGACGCGGCTGCCCGCCGAAGCCCAGGCCGAGCACGTGCCGCCCCGGGTAGGCGTCCGCCAGCAGCAGGGCGGCGCCGTGTGCCCAGGTCGCCTCCCGGGACCAGATCCGGGCGATGCCGTTCACGACCCCGAGCCGACGCGTCGAGGCGAGCAGAAACCCGGCGTGCGTGAACGCGTCCCGCCCGAGCGCCTCCGGGATCCAGACGGCCCCCCAGCCCAGATCCTCCAGCTCCTGGACCGAGTCCCGGATCCGTGTGGCCGGCTGGTGCTCGAAGTCAAAGGTGTAGATCCCGAACCTGCCGAGGTCCAGGCCGCTCTTCCCCGTCATCGTCAGTCTCCCTGCGCGTCGGCTCCATACGATGATTCGAAATATCGCAGATTCTCGATATGAAGTGCAAGGCGTGGCCGGCGCCGGTGATCAAGGTGCGGCTGACAGCCGGCGATGCCGGGCGGGGTCGCGCAGGGTTGGGCCGGGCGGAGCGAGCTGGGCCGATCCGGGAGAGGCCGGGCCGGCTAGAGCGACCGGCCCAGCTCGGCGACCAGGTCGGCTATGCGCTCTTCATCCCGTTTGTAGTGGGTCCACTTGCCCACGCGGGTGGCCCGGACCAGGCCCGCGCGCTGGAGTTCGGCCATATAGGCCGACACCGTCGACTGGGCCAGGCCCGCCTTGGCCTGGATGTGGCTCACGCACACACCGACGTCGGCCGGATCGGCGATGGCCGTCTCCATGGGGAAGTGCCGCTCGGGCTCGCGCAGCCAGCGCAGCATCTGCAGCCGCATGGGATTGGACAGCGCCCGCAGCGCGTTGACCAGGTCGGGGTCCGGGGTGGGAGCACTGTCCGTCATGGGTTCGGAGTATAGGTCCGCACCGATGTTTCGGGGTACGTCGATACGACCCCCGTACGTCCGTCGGCCCGGCGAGGTCCTACCCGGCAGTCTTCGGCCCGGCAGGCTTCGGTCGCAGGTCCACGATCCGGCGGATCTTGCCGACCGAGCGCTCCAGGGACTCCGGCTCCACGATCTCCACGTCGACGGTCACCCCGATCCCGTCCTTCACGGCCGCGCAGATGGAGAGGGCCGCCGCGTCCCTCGCCTCCGGGCCCGCGTCCGGACGGGCCTCGGCCCGGACGGTCAGCCGGTCCAGCCGGCCGTCCCGGGTGAGCCGGAGCTGGAAGTGGGGCGCCACGCCGGGCGTGCGGAGCACGATCTCCTCGATCTGGGTCGGGAAGAGGTTGACCCCGCGCAGGATCACCATGTCGTCACTGCGTCCGGTGATCTTCTCCATCCGCCGGAACACCCGGGCCGTCCCGGGCAGCAGCCGGGTGAGATCCCGGGTGCGGTAGCGGACGATCGGCATGGCCTCCTTGGTCAGCGAGGTGAACACCAGCTCGCCCCGCTCGCCGTCCGGCAGCAGCTCACCCGTGATCGGGTCGACCACCTCCGGATAGAAGTGGTCCTCCCAGATCGTCAGCCCGTCCTTGGTCTCCACGCACTCCTGCGCCACGCCCGGGCCGATCACCTCGGACAGCCCGTAGATGTCCACGGCGTCGATGGCGAACCGCTCCTCGATCTCGCGTCGCATCTGCTCGGTCCAGGGCTCGGCCCCGAAGACGCCCACGCGCAGCGAGGTGCCGCGCGGGTCCACCCCCTGCCGCTCGAACTCGTCCAGCAGGGTGAGCATGTAGGACGGGGTCACCATGATGACGGCCGGCTGAAGGTCCTGGATCAGCTGCACCTGCCGGGCCGTCATGCCGCCGGAGGCCGGGACGACCGTGCAGCCCAGGCGCTCGGCACCATAGTGGGCGCCCAGACCACCGGTGAACAGCCCATAGCCGTAGGCCACATGCACGATGTCACCGGGTCGTCCCCCGGCCGCCCGTATCGACCGCGCCACCATGTCGGCCCACATGGAGAGGTCGTTGTCCGTGTAGCCGACCACCGTGGGGCGTCCGGTGGTGCCGCTGGAGGCGTGCAGCCGGCGGATCCGCTCGCGCGGCACGGCGAACATCCCGAACGGGTAGTTCTCCCTGAGGTCCGCCTTGGTCGTGAAGGGGAAACGCGCCAGATCGGCGAGTGATCGGCAGTCCTCGGGGCGGAGGCCGGCCTTGTCGAAGGACTCGCGGTAGAACGGCACGTTGTCGTAGGCGTGCCGCAGCGAGGCGCGCAGCCGCTCCAGTTGGAGCTCGCGCAACTCCTCGGGTCCGAGCCGTTCGCCCGCGTCGAACAGGGCCGTCGCTTCCGCCATCGAGTCGTCTCCCTCGCCGCACTCACATACCGGACGACCGATCATTCGGTCGATTCCTTCGGGGTCAGTAATTCAGGCCACACGGCTCCAGACAAGAGGGCTGCGAAGATTTTCCGCGCCGGTGCGGGGCGGAGAACGGGGAGGTGGAGCCCGCCGACCTCCCCGCGTGGTGAACCGTTGCGCCGCGCCGGGTCCGGCCGACATGATCACGGCCATGTCGACCTGCACCGCACCCGACGGCACCCGGCTCGCCTACCACCTGCGGGGTGACGGCGAGCCCCTCGTCGTCCTGCCCGGCGGCCCCATGCGCGCCTCCGCCTACCTCGGAGACCTCGGCGGGCTGCCCGCGCACCGCCGTCTGGCCCTGCTGGACCTACGAGGCACCGGGGACTCCGCCCTGCCGGCGGACCCGGCGACATACCGCTGCGACCACATGGTCGAGGACGTCGAGGCATGGCGCGCACACATGGGTCTGGAGCACATGGATCTGCTCGCCCACTCGGCGGGCGCGGCCCTGGCCATGCTCTACGCGGCCCGCCACCCACAGCGAATTCGGCGACTGCTGCTGATCACGCCCAACCCGTCCGCCCTGGGCCTGCGGGCGACGCCCGAGGACCGGCTGGCCGCGGCCCGGCTGCGCGCGGACGAGCCGTGGTTCGCGCAGGCGTTCCCCGCCCTCCGGGCCTGGCTGGCGGGCGAGGCGGACTTCGACGACGTGTTCCTGCCGTTCTTCTACGGCCGCTGGGACGACGCCGCCCGGGCCCACACGGACGCCGAACCGGAGCAGACGAACGAGATGGCGGGGGAGCGCTACTTCGCCGAGGGTGCCTTCACGCCGGACGCGACCCGGACCGCCCTCGCCGCGCTGACCGCGCCGGTCCTCGTGCTCGCCGGGGAACTCGACGGCGGCCCCCGCCCGGAGCTCGCCCGCCGTGCCGCCGAGGCCTTCCCGAACGCGGAGGTCGCCGTCCAGCCCGGAGCCGGACACTACCCCTGGCTGGACGACCCGGAGTGGTTCCTGCAACGCACTCTCGCCTTCCTCGACGCGCCGGCCGGGGCCGCTCTGCCCTCGGCAGAGCAGCCGGCCGGGGCCGGATCGCCCGGCTAGCGTGCCCGGCGTCGTGCTGGCGCACTGCCGGGGCGCGGACGGCGTCGTGCTGCCGTACTGCCGGGCGCGGACGGCGTCGTGCTGCCGTACTGCCGGGGCGCGGACGGCGCGGACTGGACGCACATCGCCGAGCGGCTCGCGGCACCCCCGCGCCCGCGCCGGGTGTACGCCCCCGACCGGCGGGGCCACGGACACAACGGCTGGCCGGGGGACCACCGGGCCGAGGCGATGAGCGAGGACGTCCTCGCCCTGCCGGCCGCCCTCGGCCTCGGCGGCGCCGACGTCGTGGGCCATTCGCCGGGCGGCATCGTCGCCTACCTGCTGGCCCAGCGCCGTCCCGGTGCCGTACGACGGCTGGTGCTGGAGGACGTCCGCGCACCCGTGCCGCTCGACCCGCCCCGGCCGCCCGCCGAACGGCCCGCGGGGGAGCTGCCGTTCGACTCGGAGGTAGTCCCACCAGCCTCATCCCGCGGGATCAGGTCGCGCAGCTCGCCGGTCTGATCCCCGGCGCCGCTCAGGTGACCGTGGACGCGGGGCACCTGGAGCACGAGTCCCGCCCGGAGGAATTCCTCGCCGTGGTATGGGAGTTCCTCGACCGATGACACGCTCCATGAGCACGGTCCATGAGCACGGTCCACGAGCGCGGTCCATGGGCGCGGTCCATGAGCACCGGTCCACCGGCCCGACCGGTGAGCACGGTCACCGGCGGAATCAGCCCGGTTGCGGCCCGAACGCCTTCAGGAACCGGTCGCGGAAGCTGTCCATCCCCCAGACGGGAGCGTTCGCGGCGGGCTTCAGGCCCTCCGTCCAGCCCCAGCCGGAGATCCGGGCCAGCACCTTGGGGTCACGGGCGACGACGGTGACCGGCACCTCCTTGCGGGGGCTGTTCCCGGTGACCGTCGGCACGGGCTGGTGGTCGCCCAGGAAGACCACGACCGTGTTCTCGTCGCCATAAAGCCGCAGGAACCCGACGAGGCTGTTCAGCGAGTACTCGACGGAGGTGCGGTATTCCGTGCGCACGCTCTCCGCGTTCCTCCAGACCTCCTGCTGGGACTTGCCCTCGCGCCTGATCTGCTGGAAGACCGAGCCGTCGCCCAGCTTCGCCCAGTCGACCATGCGGGGCAGCGGCGCCCACGGATAGTGGCTCGAGGTGAGGATGATCTCGGCCATGATCGGGCCCCGGCCCCGCTTGCCGAACTCCCGCCGCTGGAACGTCTGCAGGGTGAACTGGTCCGGCACCTGCGACCAGCCGAAGTCCGGGCCGTGGTAGTCGAGGTGATGGCCGTCGTAGATGTGGTCCAGGCCGAAGAACCGGCCCTCCGGCCAGGCCACCAGCACCCCCGGCACCACCCCGACCGTGCGCCAGGCACCGGTCCTGCGGAACGCCCCGGTGAGGGTGGTCCGGTCGCTGGAGGTGAGGCTGCGGAACCGCTGCTGGTTGCTGATCCACAGGCCGGACAGGAAGGTCGAGTGGGCCAGCCAGCTGCCGCCACCGGTCACCGGCGAGCGCAGCCAGCCGCTGCGCGCCCGGAATCCGGCGGCCTTGAGGGCGTCGTCGCTCTCCTTGAGGACCCTGCCGATCCGCGGGGCCATCGCCGGGTCCTCGATCGCCGAACGGCCGTAGCTCTCGATGAACGTGAACAGCACGTCCTTGCCGCGCAGGCCGGTCAGCAACTGGTTGGGCGGCGTATGGGCGAAGGCGTCGTGAGCGGCCTGACGCCGGAAGAGACGGGCGTCCGCGAGGGAGACGCGGATCTGCTTGGCCCGGTCGCCGAGGAGGTCCGCGTCGAGCGTCGAGGCGACGGGCACGCCGCCTCTCTGCACACCGAGCACGACGCAGGTGATCCAGGCCGTGCTCAGCACCAGCACGACGCGGACGGACCGGGCGCGGTGCCGGGCCAGCACGGTGCTGAGACGGACCGTGGCGCCCGCGGACAGGACGAGGACGACGACCGCGAGGAGCAGGGCGCCGGCGATGGCGACCAGTTCGCCGGTGCGGCCGGAGGTGTCCCGCAGATAGTCCGCCGCATTGCCCAGCAGACCCCAGTCCAGCACCAGGTCGAAGGGGCGGTAGAGCACCGAGTAGAAGCCGATGTCGAGGCACTTAAGGAGCGTGACCAGCCCGATCAGTACGCCGATGGCCGCCGCCGCGGCCCGCCTCGCCCGGGACGGCAGCACGAGCAGCACGACGGCGAGCAGGATCCCCTCGGCCGGCAGATGCTCGACGGCGGCCGGGGTCAGCCGGTCGGGCCGGTTGGGCAGCAGCAGCGCGGCCAGCAGGACGCCGACGGCCAGGACGGTCGAGCCCACGGCCGCGTACCGCGCGATGCGGGCCCGCCTGTCGGGCGGGCCGGCCAGTGCGGCCAAGCCCCGCGCGAGGCGACTGTGCCCGCCGAGCAGGCCGGCCCGTGCGGCGAGGCCCCGTACGACACACGCGCGTCTGCCGGGCCCGCCGGGTGTGGCGGCCGGCTTCGCCTCCCCGGCCGCCGTGGGATCCCCGGTGCCCGCCCGGCCGCTGTCCGTCTCGTCTGAGCCACCCGGCAGGTGACTAGGCGTGTGGTGAGACACCCGGAGATCCTTCCGTGCGTGGCCCGGTGCCGGTGCGGGAGGCCGGGACCGGCACGACTCGACCGACTGATAGTCACCCAAAGTAGCCGAATGGGTGTCGATCGTGCGCACAGAGTAGTGCTACCGGGTGGTGGGGGTGGTGAGACGCCCCGGCGTGTCAGTGCCGGTCGGCCGCCACCGCCACCTCACGTGCCCACCGATAGTCGGCCTTGCCGCTCGGGCTCCGCCGGATGGTGTCGGTGATCACCAGCTGCCGGGGGATCTTGTAGCCGGCCAGCCGGGTACGGCAGTGGTTCTGGATGTCGGCGAGCGAGGGGTGCGAGGCTCCGGCGCGCAACTGCACCACGGCGGCCACATGGTTGCCCCAGGTGGCGTCCGGGACCCCGGCGACCAGGGCGTCGTACACGTCCGGATGCGCCTTGAGCGCCTGCTCGACCTCCTCCGGATAGACCTTCTCGCCGCCGGTGTTGATGCACTGCGAGCCCCGGCCCAGCACGGTGACCACGCCGTCCTCGTCGACCGTCGCCATGTCGCCGAGCAGGACCCAGCGCTGCCCGTCCTTCGCGAAGAACGTCTCGGCGGTCTTCCGCGGGTCGTTGTAGTAGCCGAGCGGGACATGGCCGCACTGGGCGACCCGGCCGATCTCGCCCGCGGCCACCGGTTCGTGGGTCGCCGGATCCACCACGCGGGTACGGGAGTTGACCCGCAGGCGGAAGCCGCGCTCGGGGCCCGAGTCCTCCGTCGCCGTACCGTTGAAGCCGGACTCGGAGGAGCCGAAGTTGTTGAGCAGCATGGCGTTCGGCACCAGCTCCCGGAACTGCCGACGCACCGTTTCCGACATGACGGCGCCCGACGAGGAGACGCTGAAGAGGGCCGAGCAGTCCGTGCCCTTCAGGGGCCCGCTCAGTGCGTCGATCAGCGGCCGGAGCATCGCGTCGCCGACCAGCGACATGCTGGTGACCTTCTCCTTCTCGACGGTCCGCAGCACCTCCTCCGGCACGAACTTGCGGTGCACGACGACACGTTGGCCGAAGTTGAAGCCGATGAACGCCGTCAGGGTGGAGGTGCCGTGCATCAGCGGGGGAGTGGGGAAGAAGGTGATTCCGGCGCCCCCGGCGGCGACCCGCTCGGCCAGCTCCTCCGGTGCCTTCACCGGCTCCCCGGTCGGCGCCCCGCCGCCGAGCCCGGCGAAGAACAGGTCCTCCTGGCGCCACATGACGCCCTTGGGCATGCCGGTCGTGCCACCGGTGTAGATGATGAACTGGTCGTCCGCGGAACGGGCCGGGAAGCCACGGGCCGGCGATCCGGACGCCTCCGCGTCGCCGAACGGCACCGCCCCGGGCACCTCGGCCGTCTCCGGGCCCACCCGCAGCAGATGCCGCAGCATCGGCGCCCGCGGCAGCGCCGACGCCACCCGGTCCGCGAACTCGGCGTCGAAGACCAGCGCGACCAGATCGGCGTCCCGGTAGAGGTACACCAACTCCTCTTCGACATAGCGGTAGTTGACGTTGACCGGGACAATCCGCGCTTTCAGGCAGGCCAGCACCGTCTGCAGGTACTCGACACCGTTGTACAGATGGAGGCCGAGGTGTTCCCCGGGCCGTATCCCGCTGTCGATCAGGTGGTGGGCGATGCGGTTGGCGGCCGCGTCCAGTTCCGCGTAGGTCAGGCGGCGCTCCGCGCCGGTGCCGGGGTGGTCGACGTACACGAGCGCCTCGCGGTCCGGGACCACGTCGACGATCGACTCGAACAGGTCGGCAAGGTTGTACTCCACCGCTCCTCCTGACCCCGGCAGTGCTGGTGAACAAAGGCGCATCGGTCGGTCGGTACGCCGGTCATCAGAGCAAAGCCCACGACAACTGTGAAGGGCCCGCGCCCAAATAATCTGACTGTCTGTCAGAAAACCCTGGAAGCTCCCTTGAAGTGCCTCCCCACCTACTGCAACCTGTTCTCGTTCTCACCGAGGGGAGACAAGCCCATGGGCGGGACGGAACACCTCACCGTGCGGCGCGAGGGCGCCACGCTCGTGCTCACGCTCAACAGGCCCGACGTCAGGAACGCGCTCTCGCTTCCCATGCTCGTCGGCCTGTACGACGGCTGGCTGGCGGCCGACGCGGACGACGGGATCCGCTCGATCGTCCTCACCGGGGCCGGCGGCTCCTTCTGCGCCGGCATGGACCTCAAGGCCCTGGCCGGGAAGGGGATGGAAGGCGAGCGGTATCGCGACCGGCTCAAGGCCGACCCCGACCTGCACTGGAAGGCGATGCTGCGCCACCATCGGCCACGCAAACCGGTCGTCGCCGCCGTCGAGGGGTACTGCGTCGCGGGCGGCACCGAGATCCTCCAGGGCACCGACATCCGGGTCGCGGGCGAGTCCGCGACCTTCGGCCTGTTCGAGGTCCGGCGCGGCCTGTTCCCGATCGGCGGCTCCACCGTCCGGCTGCAACGCCAGATCCCGCGCACCCACGCCCTGGAGATGCTGCTCACCGGACGGCCGTACAGCGCCCGGGAGGCCGCGGACATCGGACTGATCGGCCATGTCGTCCCCGACGGCTCCGCGCTGGGCAAGGCGCTGGAGATCGCCGAGCAGATCAACGCCTGCGGCCCGCTCGCCGTCGAGGCCGTCAAGGCGTCGGTGTACGAGACCGCGGAGATGACGGAGACCGACGGGCTCGCGGCCGAACTCGCGCGCGGCTGGCCGGTCTTCGACACTGCCGACGCCAAGGAAGGCGCCCGCGCCTTCGCGGAGAAGCGGCCCCCCGTCTACAAACGCGCCTGAACCGCCGAAGGAGTCCTCCCGGATGCCCGAAGTCCTCAAAGCCCCCCTCGTCGTCGAGTTCCCCTTCACCCGCTCCCTCGGCCCCGTCCAGAGCGCCTTCCTCACCGGCCTGCGCGAACGCGCCGTCCTCGGCGTGAGAACGACCGACGGACGCACCCTCGTCCCACCGGTCGAGTACGACCCCGTCACCGCCGAGGAACTCCGCGACCTGGTGGAGGTCGCCCCCACGGGCACGGTCACCACCTGGGCGTGGAACCACGCGCCGCGCCGCGGGCAGCCACTCGGCACCCCCTTCGCCTGGGCCTTGGTCCGGCTCGACGGCGCCGACACCGCCCTGCTGCACGCCCTCGACGCCCCCGGCCCCGACTCCGTGCACACCGGAATGCGGGTCCGCATCCGCTGGGCCGCAGAACGCACCGGCGCCATCACCGACATCGCCTGCTTCGAGCCGTACGACGGAGCACCCGCACAAGCCGGCGACCACACCGGCGAGTTCGACGACCGGATCACCGGGATCGTCGCCCCGGCCCGCCTGGACTACACCTACTCACCCGGCCGCGCCCAGTCCGACTACATCGACGCCCTCTCGGAACGGCGGACCGTCGGCGAACGCTGCCCCTCCTGCCGCAAGGTGTACGTCCCCCCGAGGGGTGCGTGCCCCACATGTGGTGTGGCCACAGTGGAACAGGTCGAAGTGGGTCCCCGCGGCACAGTCACCACCTACTGCATCGTCAACATCAAGGCGAAGAACCTCGACATCGAGGTGCCCTACGTCTACGCGCACATCGCCCTCGACGGCGCCGACCTCGCCCTGCACGCCCGGATCGGCGGCATCCCCTACGACCAGGTGCGCATGGGCCTGCGCGTGGAGCCCGTGTGGACCGAGGGCGGCCGCTACCCCGACCACTACCGGCCCACCGGCGAGCCCGACGCCGACTACGACACCTACAAGGAGCTGCTGTGACCCGGGAGATCGCGGTCGTCGCCTTCGCCCAGACCGACCACCGGCGCTCCACCGAGGAGTCCTCCGAGGTCGAGATGCTGATGCCGGTCCTGCACGAGGTGCTGGCACAGACCGGCCTCAGGACCGCCGACATCGGCTTCACCTGCTCCGGCTCCAGCGACTACCTCGCCGGCCGCGCCTTCTCCTTCACCCTCGCCCTCGACGGCGTCGGTGCCTGGCCGCCGATCTCCGAGTCGCACGTCGAGATGGACGGCGCCTGGGCGCTGTACGAGGCCTGGACCAAGCTGCTCGCCGGCGACGCCGACACCGCGCTCGTCTACGCCTACGGCAAGTCCTCGCCCGGCTCCCTGCGCGACGTCCTCACCCGCCAGCTCGACCCGTACTACCTCGCCCCCCTGTGGCCCGACTCCATAGCCCTCGCCGCCCTCCAGGCACAGGCCCTCATGGACGCCGGCCACGCCGACGAACCCGCGCTCGCCGCCGTCGCCGCCCGCAGCCGCACGGATGCGGAAGCCAACCCGCACGCCCACCTCAAGGGGCAGGTGCCACACGGCGACTACGTCGTACGACCGCTGCGCACCGGCGACTGCCCGCCCGTCGGCGACGGCGCCGCCGCCGTGGTCCTCGCGGCGGGCGAGCGGGCCCGCCGGCTGTGCGCCCGGCCCGCCTGGATCCGCGGCGTCGACCACCGCATCGAGGCCCACGCCCTCGGCGTCCGCGACCTCACCGACTCGCCCTCCACCCGGCTCGCCGCCGAACGGGCCGGCGCCTTCGAACGGCCCGTCGACACCGCCGAGTTGCACGCCCCGTTCACCGCTCAGGAGGTGATCCTGCGCAGGGCGCTCCGGCTCGGTGACGACGTGCGCGTCAACCCCTCCGGCGGTGCGCTGGCCGCCAACCCCGTCATGGCCGCCGGACTGATCCGCATCGGCGAGGCCGCCGCCCGCATCCACCGCGGCGCGTCCGACCGCGCCCTCGCCCACGCCACCTCCGGCCCCTGCCTGCAGCAGAACCTGGTCGCCGTACTCGAAGGGGATCCACGATGAGCAAGGAGCCCGTGGCCGTCGTAGGCATCGGCCAGACCAAGCACGTGGCCGCCCGCCGGGACGTCTCGATCGCCGGACTCGTCCGCGAGGCCGCCCAAAGGGCGCTCGAGGACGCCGAGTTGACCTGGGCCGACATCGACGCCGTGGTGATCGGCAAGGCGCCCGACTTCTTCGAGGGCGTGATGATGCCCGAGCTGTACCTGGCCGACGCGCTCGGCGCCGTCGGCAAGCCCATGCTCCGGGTGCACACCGCGGGCTCCGTCGGCGGATCCACCGCGCTGGTGGCCGCGAACCTGGTCGCCGCCCGCGTCCACGGCACCGTCCTCACCCTCGCCTTCGAGAAGCAGTCCGAGTCGAACGCCATGTGGGGCCTGTCCCTGCCGATCCCCTTCCAGCAGCCCCTGCTCGCCGGCGCCGGCGGCTTCTTCGCTCCCCACGTGCGCGCCTACATGCGGCGCAGCGGCGCCCCCGACACCATCGGCTCCCTCGTCGCCTACAAGGACCGGCGCAACGCCCTGAAGAACCCCTACGCCCACCTCCACGAGCACGACATCACCCTGGAGAAGGTCCAGGCCTCACCCATGCTGTGGGACCCCATCCGCTACTCCGAGACCTGCCCCTCCTCCGACGGCGCCTGCGCGATGATCCTCACCGACCGCGCCGGAGCCGCCCGCGCGCCCCGGCCGCCCGCCTGGATGCTCGGCGGGGCCATGCGCAGCGAGCCGACCCTGTTCGCGGGCAAGGACTTCGTCTCCCCGCAGGCCGGCAAGGACTGCGCCGCCGACGTCTACCGGCAGGCCGGCATCGCCGACCCGCGCCGGGACATCGACGCCGCCGAGATGTACGTGCCGTTCTCCTGGTACGAGCCCATGTGGCTGGAGAACCTGGGCTTCGCGGAGGAGGGCGAGGGCTGGAAGCTCACCGAGTCCGGGGTGACAGAACTCGACGGCGACCTGCCCGTCAACATGTCCGGCGGAGTGCTCTCCACCAACCCGATCGGCGCCTCCGGCATGATCCGCTTCGCCGAGGCCGCCCTCCAGGTGCGCGGCCAGGCCGGGGAACACCAGGTGGACGGCGCCCGCAGGGTGCTCGGTCACGCCTACGGCGGCGGCTCGCAGTTCTTCTCCATGTGGCTCGTGGGAGCGCGGCCACCGGAGATCTGAAAGTCCTCCCCACGTGGCCTGTTGGGCATCGTGAGCGGTCGCTAGGCTGAGCCGCGGACGACGAACCGGGAGGAGCACGGACGTGGCCGAGACCACCACCCAGCAGAAGCCGCTCGCGGGCTGGGACAAGCCGGAGCTGGACCTCAGCAAGGCCGAGTGGCAGTCCAGCAGCCGAGGTATGGGCGATGTCCAGATCGCCTTTGTCGAGGGCTTCATCGCGATGCGCAACAGCGGCCGTCCGGAGAGCCCATCCCTGATCTTCACGCCGGCGGAATGGGGTGCCTTCGTCTCCGGAGCCCGGGAAGGCGAGTTCGACCTCACCTGAGCCGACCGGGCGGCGAGACCGGCACCACCACCCGGACCGAAGGGGTACCGCGCGTACTTCCGGCAGCCGAACCGGGGGTGTTCCGCGCCGATTTCCGGACACGCGACCAGCAGGACCCCGCTGGGACCCACGCCTGAGTCAGGCTGACCCCAGCAAGGGCAAGGTCGTGTTCCGAAAGGTGAGGGACGATGAGCACTGCGCCGGTCATCGCCGCGGTCGACGGCTCCAACGACAGCCTGCGCGCGCTGGAGTGGGCCGTCGACGCCGCCCGTCGCCGCGCCGCACCGCTGCGGGTGGTGCACGTGCGGCAGTACGCCGCCTGGGGCCAGGCCGATGTGCTGGTCGCCGCGGAGCCCGAGGCGGGGGGCGATCCGGTGCTGGACGACGTGCGCAACCGGCTCGCGGAGCGCGGCGCAGGGTCCGCCGTCGAGTACGTCGCCCTGGAGGGCGTACCGGGCGCCGTGCTGCCGGAACTCGGCGCCGACGCCCAGCTGTTGGTCCTCGGCTCCCGGGGCCGCGGTGGCTTCGCCAGCCTGCTGCTCGGCTCCAACGGGCTCGCCGCGGCCCGGGACGCCGAGTGCCCGGTGGTCGTCGTACCCCGGCCCGGCCGGCAGGTGCACGGCGAGGGTCCGGCCGAGCCCGGGCCCCGGGTGGTCGTCGGCCTGCATGCCGACAGCCCCGACGAGGCCACCCTCGCCTTCGCCTTCACCGAGGCCGCCCTGCGCGGCGCCCGCCTGCAGGTGATCGCCGCCTACCCGTGGCCGGTGCAGACCTGGTCAGCCCCCGGTCAGCTGGTGCCGCCCCAGATCGACCAGGGCGCCGTCGAGACCGAGACCCGTGCCCTCGCCGAGGGCTTCCTCGCCCCGCACCGCGAGCGGCACCCGGAGGTCCGCGCCGACGTCGAGGCACTGCCCGGTGACGCGGCCGGCCATCTCGTCGCCGCCTCCAAGGACGCCGAGCTGGTCGTCGTCGGCCGGCACCGGCGGCGTCTGCTCGCACCGGCCCGCATGATGGGCTCGGTCACCCAGGCCGTCCTGCTGCACGCGGCGAGCCCGATCGCGGTGGTGTCCCCCGGAGCGTCGGAGGACTGAGCGTCGGACAGGGCGCGGCCGGATCGGCGTAGCAGACCGCACGGCGGCCCGCAATCGGGCGGGTGCCGACCGGCACGGACACGGCTGTGGTGTCGGGGCCCATGGTGGCGACCCGCACGCCTTCGTACGGTGCCGCCACGCCCGGCGCCGTGCGCACAGCCCCGCGCACGAGTGGCCGGGACACGTGTCCCGCAAAGGAGCCGCCCATGCCACCGCCCCCGTTCGGAAGGCCGGCCGGAGCGCCGTCCCGTGCCCGCCGCCTGCCCCGTTTCCTGGCCCGTCTCCTCGCCGTCGTCGCCGTCGTCCTCGGCACCGCGCTCGCCGGTCCGTTGCCCGCCGCCCGGGCCTCCGTGACGCTCACCCAGGTGAGCGACTTCGGATCCAACCCCGGCGCCCTGACCATGTACGTGTACCGGCCCGCGTCCCTGCCCGCGCACCCGCCCGTCGTCGTGGCCCTGCACGGCTGCACCCAGAACGCCCAGGTCTACGCCGACGACTCCGGGCTGCCCGGGCTCGCCGACCGCGACGGCTATCTGCTGGTGCTCGCGCAGACCAGCTCGCCCAACAACCCGAGCCAGTGCTTCAACTGGTTCCAGACCTCGGACAACCGGCGCGGACAGGGCGAGGCGCTCTCCATCCGGCAGATGGTGAGCCAGGCCGAGACCGCCTACGGCGCCGACCCCCGGCGCGTCTACGTCACCGGCCTGTCCGCCGGCGGCGCCATGACCGCCGTCATGCTCGCCACCTACCCCGACGTCTTCTCCGCCGGAGCGGTCGTCGCGGGCCTGCCCTACGACTGCACCAAGGACAACAGCCCGTACACCTGCATGAACCCGGGGGTCGACCTGAGCCCGGACGAATGGGCCCAGCGGGTGCGGGACGCCTATCCGTCGTACACCGGGCCATGGCCGCGCACGGCCGTCTGGTACGGCGACCAGGACACCACGGTCGTCCCGCGCAACGCCGCGGAACTGCGCGACCAGTGGACGGCCCTGCACGGCCTCTCCCAGACCCCGAGCCGCACCACGACCATCGGGCCCGACGCCACCCGGCAGGACCAGTACCTGGCCGCCGACGGCACGGTCGCCGTCGAGGTCGACGAGGTCCCCGGCATCGGCCACGGCACCCCGGTCGACCCGGGCACCGGCACCCAGCAGTGCGGCAGCACCGGCGCGCCCTACTTCGCCGCCTCCATCTGCTCCAGCTACTGGATCGCCCGGTTCTTCGGCCTGGACACCTCCGATCCCGGCGGCGGTGGTGGCGGCACGGGCGGTGGCGGCAGCGAGGCCGCCTGCTGGACGGCGAGCAACTACGCCCAGGTGCAGGCGGGACGGGCCACCACCAGCGGCGGCTACACCTATGCCAAGGGATCCCAGCAGAACATGGGCCTCTACAACACGTTCGTCACCCACACCCTGAAGGAGTCACCCACGGGTTACTACACCATCGCCGACAACGGCTGCCCCTGACATCGAGTCAGCCAGGTCGGTCACGGTCGGTCATGGTGGCCGACGACGCTACCGGGGCCGTCTTCATGGCGGCCCCACACATGTCGGGCGCACCCACCCCGCCCCTAGCCTCCAGCGCGTCCACCCACAGCCGGAGGTACCCGTATGCCGATCGCACCGCACAGACGGCCCACCCGCCGAGCCGTTCTCCCCGCCCTCTCGCTCACCGCGGCCTGTCTGCTCCTGACCACCCCGGCCACCGCGGCACCCACCGGCACACCGGACGGACACTGTGCCGGCCGCATCCACCTCCAGGTGCCCGGCGCCGCGTACCAGCAGGCCGACTGCCTGGACGAGCTGACCACCGCCGGCACCGTGGCCTCCGCCCACACCGACCCGGCCGACTACGCCGGACTCACCCCCAAGGACCTGCCCACGCCCAGCGGCGTGCCCGGCATCCAGATCGACGGCTACTTCCCCGACAGCTCCACCACCGACACGAACCACGGCTGGAACCACGACTCCCAGTTCGTCATGCGCCTGCCCGACCACTGGAACGGCGGCCTGGTCGTCGCCGGGACGCCCGGCAACCGCGAGCAGTACGCGAACGACAAGGCCATCTCCGACTGGGTGCTCGCCCGTGGCTACGCCTACGCCGCCACCGACAAGGGCAACACCGGCACCGCCTTCTACCGCGACGGCCTGCGGCCCGGAGACGCCATCGCCGAATGGAACACCCGCCTCACCCAGCTCACCCGCGCGGCCCGCGCCGTGGTCGCCCAGCGCTACCACCGGCCCCCCGCCCGCACCATCGCCACCGGCCTGTCCAACGGCGGCTACCTCGTCCGCTGGCAGCTGGAGAACCACCCCGAGCTCTACGACGGCGGAGTCGACTGGGAAGGCACCCTCTGGCGCACCGACGGCCCCAACCTGCTCACCTTCCTGCCGCAGGCCCTGCGCCACTACCCCGCGTACGCCGCCGGCGGCCCCGGCGCCGCCGAGGCCGAGGACGCGCTGCACCGGGCCGGCTTCCCGGCCGGCTCGGAGTTCCTGTGGCCGTACCACTACCGGGTCTACTGGGACCTGACCCAGCGCATCTACCGGGAGGAACTCGACCCCGGCTACGACGGCGCCACCGAGGCCGGCACCCCGTTCTGCGCCTCCGGCACACCGGGCTGCGACGCCGACTACGACTACGCGGCCCGGCCCGCGGCCGTCCACCGCACCGTCGACCGGATCGCCCTCACCGGACGCATCGGCAAACCGCTGATCACCATCCAGGACACCCTCGACGTGCTGCTGCCGATCAGCCAGGACTCCGACGTCTACGCGCGCATGGTCCACGCGGCCGGGCGCGGCGCCCTGCTGCGCTACTACCGCATCGAGGACGGCACCCACACCGACTCCCTGGTCGACGCCTTCCCCGACCGACTCCGCCCGATGGTCCCCTGCCACCACTCGGCCTTCGAGGCCCTGGAGGCCTGGATCACCGGCAGGGCCCTCCCGCCCACCGACCACACGGTCCCACGCCCGCCAGGCGCCCCCGCATCCACCCTGCTCACCAGCTGCCCCCTGAGCTGACCGGCGGAGCCCCGAGGGCGCCCCGAGGCGGCGCCCCAAAGGGGCGCGAGGACCTGCGCGACCAGCCACAACGAACCCGCAGCCGATCGACGGCCCCATCACGGCACTCCGGAGCCAACGGCACTGTAGGCGGAGCCGCTCCGCACTTCCGGCGCACCCCACGTACCATGGCCGCATGTCGTTCCTCCGCCGCCGCAGCGCCACTCCCGCCGGACCCGATTTCGACGTGCTGGCCATGGACCCGGGCGACTGGCCGGGCAACCTCGGCGCGGGCCTGCTGCCCGCGCCCGACGGCACCTGCCAGGGTGTCTTCCTGCGCTACGACCTCTTCGGCGGCCGCGGCCCCGCCATGATCATCGGCAACCTCCCCGAGGGCTCCCCGGCCCGCGATGTCGCCGAGGGCGAGATCCCCTTCGAGGTGGGCCAGCTGCTGCTCGCGCTGGAGAACGACGAGGAGGTCACGGTCGTCGGCGTCGAGGACACCCCGGTCCTCCAGGGCGACAACCTGCTCATCGTGCGGCGGTTGAAGCTGTCCGAGTCCCGGATCTCCTGCGTCCAGTTCGACCGCAGCGACGGCGTCCTCGTCACCATCGCGGCCTGGGACCGCCCCATCACCGACGACCTGTACGCCCTGCTGAAGCCGCTCCCGGCGGAGCTTTTCCAGCAGGGCTGAGGCCGCGCCGCCGTGCCTAGCCGGCCGAGCCTTCCAGGGTCACGTCCGCGGCGCGGACGAATTCGACCCGGTGGCCGTACTGGATCTCGTAGTACAGGTCCTTGCCCAGCACGACCCGGTGCGAGTCGGTGGTGAAGGTGACCGAGTAGTAGTACTCGCCCGGCACCTCGTCACCGACCACGTACTTCTGTCCGGCCGGGATCGTGTACGGCAGCGGGACGACCGACTGCGCCGGGACACCCGCCGGGTACGCGTCCTTCTCCGGGTAGGCCCTGCCGTACACCGGAATGCTCGCCAGGCCGTCCTTCGGGGTGATCACCAGTCCCTTGGCGGGCACCGCCGTCGGAGCCTTGACCGGGTTCTGGAACCAGGCCTTCTGGCCCAGGTACCAGATCGCGGTCCAGCCGCCCCAGCGGTCCGCGACCGCGTACTGCTGTCCGGTGGAGACCCGGGAGGACAGGTCGTTCACGTCCTCGGTCGGGTCCTGCTTCAGCCCGATGTCCTTGATCAGCGGCGCGTTCACGTCGTGGTCCGAGTACAGCCGCACCTCGCTGGAGCCGTGCGCCGTGCACGCCTCGCCGCTGGTGGTGCAGCCCGTGTAGGCCGGCTGGTTCGCGGAGTAGTCCGGCAGGATGGTGACCAGCCCGTTGTGCTTGCCGCCCGCGCGCTTGAAGGGGTGGCCCAGCAGCTGGAAGTAGTGCCGCCAGTCCCAGTACGGACCCGGGTCCGTGTGCATACCGGGAATCGTGGACGTGGTCGGGCCGGGCACGTTGTCGTGGCCCAGGATGTGCTGCCGGTCCAGCGGGATGGCGTACTTGGCGGCCAGGTACCTCACCAGCCGGGCCGAGGAGCGGTACATCGCCTCCGTGTACCAGGCGTCCGGATTGGCGAGGAAACCTTCGTGCTCGATGCCGATGGACTTGGCGTTGACGTACCAGTTGCCGGCGTGCCAGGCCACGTCCTTCGCCTTGACGTGCTGGGCGATCAGCCCGTCCGTGGAGCGGATCGTGTAGTTCCACGACACATAGGTCGGGTCCTGGATCAGGTTCAGCACCCCGTCCCAGGCGCCCTCCGTGTCATGGATGACGATGTACTTGATGCTCTGCGACACCGGACGGTCGCCGAGATCGTGGTTGCCGTAGTCATCGTTCCCGAACTGCGCGTACGGCGCCCAGACCGCCTCGCAGGACACCGACTTCGGGCACTCGACGCCGTCCGTGGGCAGTGTGCCCAGCCCGGTCCGCCCCAGCTGCGCGGTGTCCGCGGTCAGCCCGGGCTGTGCGGCGAGCGCGACGAGCTGGCCGTCGTCCGTGACGCGTTCCTCGCCGGTGTGCAGGACGTCGTACACGTCGTCGGCGTACGCGGCCGCGGTCGCCGTGTCGTCGGCGCCGGAGAAGCGGGCCACCGCGCCGTACCAGTCGGCCGGGTCGGCGCTCAGCGGCTCGCCGAGCTCCTTCTGCGCGGCGGCGAGCAGGGCGGCGCCGCCGGCCACGTTCGCCGCCGGGTCGGTGCGCAGCTCCTCGGCCGGCAGCCCGGTCAGCTGTGCCGCCTTCGGCAGCGTCTTCAGGCGGGCCGGTAGCGCGGAATCGGCCGGCACCTTGATGTCCGGGTGCACGGCCGCGCGGGCGGCGTCGCCGCGGGCGTCCTCGGCGCCCTCGGCGTAGTGCTCCGTGGTGGCGATGGCGGTGCGGGCGTCCGTGAGGTGCATCGGACCGTAACCGCCGGACACGCTGGGCGCGCCGGCGTGCCAGTCCCAGCGGGACTGGAGGTAGGAGACGGCCAGCAGGACGCTCTGCGGCACGTGGTACTCGGTAGCCGCGGTGGCGAACGCGTGCTGCAGCCGGCCGGCGGAGGTGTCGGTGCTGCTCTGGGCGGGGGCCGCGCCGAGCAGCGGCAGCAGCAGGGCCGCCGACGCCAGCGGGACGGCGGCCCTGCGCAGATGTCTGTGGCCGGGTGTGGACGTGGAATCGGTGGCGGAACCTCGCAATGCGGCCTCCTGTGACGGGTGGGCGTGGCGGGGCGTGCGGCGCGGAGCTGGGTCAGTGGTACCGGCTTGCCGACGATCCGTCAATCATGCCTTCACCGTGGCGATTTCCCACGTCACGGAGGTTTTCGGCGAGTTTCGCCGCGGCGGCGCGCGGGCCTGCGGGGCGTCACTGGCGTACACCAGTGTCCATGGGAGCCCGGACACACGAAGGCCCGCGGTGCGCCGCCGCTCTGGCGCACCGCGGAACCGTCGTCCCCGTCAGCGAGTACCGACCGCCGCTCGGACGGCCTTGCGGGCCATCTGGCAGTCGTCGTGCAGCCGCCTGAGCAGCAGCCGCTGTTCCTCGCCGGACGGCGCAGCACCCGGGTGGGCCATGCCCGGTGCCGCCGGGGCCACCTCGTGCATCGAACGCTGCACGGCGGTCTCGTAGGTACGGATCTCCCGGGTCAGCACCAGCATCAGGTTCACCAGGAAGGCGTCCCTAGAGGCCGGGCCCGCCGTCTGGGCGATCTGGCTGATCTGCCGCCGGGCCACCGGCGCGTCCCCGAGCACCAGCCACAGCGTCGCCAGGTCGTACCCCGGCAGATACCAGCCGGCGTGCTCCCAGTCCACCAGCACTGGACCGGCCGGTGACAGCAGGATGTTCGACAGCTGGGCGTCGCCGTGGTTGAACTGGAGCATGCCCTGCCGGCCCACCTGGTGGGCGATGCCGTGCAGCAGTTTCTGGAGGTCGCCGAGGTCCCGGTCGGTGAGCAGGCCCAGCTCGTGGTACCGGGAGATCCGGGCGCCGTAGTCCAGCGGCATGTCGAAGGTGCCCGCCGGTGGCCGCCAGGCGTTGAGCCGGCAGATCGCGCCCAGCGCGGCCCGGATGTCCGGGCGGGGCGGCACCTCCACCGGATGGCGCTGCAGCGCCGCCACCCGGCCCGGCGCCCGCTCGATGACCAGGGTGCAGTTGTCCGGGTCCGCCGCGATCAGCCGGGGCACGCGGACCGGTGGCCGGTGCCGGACGAACGAGCGGTATGCGGCTATTTCGTGGCGGATCCGCTCGGCCCAGGCGGGCGAGTGGTCCAGCAGACACTTGGCCACGGCCGTGCCGCGCCCCGCCGTCCCGACGAGGAGGACGGACCGTCCGCTGCGCCGCAGCACCTGCACCGGAGTGAACTCCGGGCAGATCCGGTGCACCGATGCGATCGCGGTGCGTAGTTGCGCGCCCTGGGGGCCGGACAAGTCGAGTCTCCCGCTGAGCGGTTGGGTACCGGCCTGGCCCGGCACCCGCCGGAGCCGGCCCGCGACCGGCACGGGGCCGCCCGGACGCGCCGCCGGGTCCAGGTACGGCCCGCCACCCGCGGGGCGGGAGCGCAGCGGCCGGGGCGGGGCGGACACGGAGGACGATGCTGCGTACATGGGAGATACAGATCCCTTCGTGTGCCTGCGGTGCCTGCCTGTGGTGCGTGCTCGGGGCACATGCGCGGCGCCGGAGCGCGGGGGAGCCCGTACTCCGTTCGCATGCACTGCGAGCGAGCGCCTGCCCGGCCCGGTCGCCCGGGTGCACCCTGGGGAATGCACCCGTCAGCTCGGCGAGCCGAGCGGCGACCGGGTCGGGGTGGCGCGTTCCTACTCGACACCCGATGCCCAGTGGCACACCATCTGGCGGACCCTGGCGAACCCTGGCGAATAGTCGCCCGGCAACCCGCACCGGGCTACTGTCAACTCAGCCGAGAACCTGGGGGCTTACGTGAGCGGACAACCCAACACCCGCCTTGCGGACCTGTTCGGCCTGGCCGGCTGGTCCAAGGGGGAACTCGCGAGGCTGGTCAACAAGCAGGCGGCGGCCATGGGCCACCCCCAGCTGTCGACCGACACCTCCCGGGTCCGTCGGTGGATCGACACGGGAGAGATCCCGCGCGATCCGGTACCGCGGGTGCTGGCGGCCCTGTTCACCGAGCGTCTCGGCCGTGTCGTGACCATCGAGGACCTCGGTCTGGTACGGCACGGGCGTGCGGGGAAACGGCAGGGCGACGGGATCGAGGAACGTCCCGACGGCGTGCCGTGGGCGCCCGAACGTACCGCCGCGGTCCTCACCGAATTCACGGGAATGGACCTCATGCTCAACCGACGCGGCTTGGTGGGCGCGGGTGCCGCGCTCGCCGCGGGATCCGCACTCAGCAGCGCCATGTACGACTGGCTGCACATCGACCCGGCCCTGAAGGCCGACGCCCCCGTCCTCGACGACCCCCTGCACGCCGACCCCGCTGGGTTCGACCGCTATGAGGCCGCCCCCATCGGGTCGCAGGAGATCGAGGAACTGGAGCGCTCGGTCGAGGTGTTCCGAGCCTGGGACGCGGCCCGTGGCGGCGGGCTTCAGCGCAAGGCGGTCGTGGGCCAGCTCAACGAGGTGGGCGGCATGCTCGCCTACCACCATCCACCCCATCTCCAGCGGCGCCTGTGGGGCGTCGCCGCCAACCTCGCCGTCCTCGCGGGCTGGATGTCGCACGACGTCGGCCTGGAGCCCACGGCGCAGAAGTACTTCGTCATCGCCGCCCATGCCGCCCGCGAGGGCGGAGACCGGCCGCGCGCCGGTGAGGCCCTGTCCCGGGCGGCCCGGCAGATGGTGCACCTGGGCCGGCCCGACGACGCACTGGACCTGATGAAACTCGCCCAGTCCGGCGCCGGCGACCGCCTGCAGCCGCGTACGAAGGCGATGTTCCACACCATCGAGGCCTGGGCGCAGGCCTCGATGGGCAAGGGCCGGGCGATGCGCCGCACGCTGGGTCAGGCGGAGGACATGTTCGTCGCCGACCGGGGCGACGGGGAACCACTGGACTGGATGCAGACCTTCAAGGACGAGGATCTGTACGGCATGCAGGCCCTGGCCTACCGCACGCTGGCCGAGTTCGACCCGAGCGCGGCCGCGCACGCCCAGCACTACGCGGAGAAGGCCCTGTCCCTGCGCGTCGACGGACGGGAGCGCTCGAAGATCTTCGACCATCTGTCCATGGCGTCGGCCTGCTTCATCGCCGACGACCCCGAACAGGCCGACCGCTACGCCCGGCTGGCCCTGATGTCGATGGGCTCGAACTCCTCCCGTCGCACCTGGGACCGGCTGCGGCAGATGTACCGGCTGACCGCGGAGTACTCCGGCTATCCGAAGATCCAGGAACTTCGGGAGGAGATCCGGCTCGCCCTGCCCAAGCCGAGGGCCAAGGGCTCCGGCAGCGCACAGGCGTGAGCGCACAGGCACAGGGCCTGTGCGCCGGATTCCGCCGGTGATCTCAACTCAGTCGGTGATCTCAACTCATCGGCGACGTCAACTCATGCGGTGACCCTGGCGACGAGCACACAGGCGTCGTCCTCGCGTCCGGCTCCGTCGAACTCCTCGACCAGCGTGCGCACGCAGTCCTGCGCGGTGCGCGCCGCGCCGAACCGCGGGGCGAGGTCGAGCAGGCGGTCCACGGCCGAGCTCGGGCTGTGCCCCGGCACCAGTCCGTCGGTGTGCAGCAGCAGGAGGTCGCCCGGCCGGAGGGTCTCCTCGGCCTGTCCGTAGACGGCGCCCGAGGTGGCGCCGAGCAGGACGCCGTCCGGTGCGTTCAGCATGCGCCCCGTCCCGTCGCGGTACAGCAGCGGGGCGGGGTGTCCTGCCTGCGCCCAGACCAGGGTGCGGGTCTCGGGCCGGTAGCGGCAGCAGACGGCGCTGCCCAGGGCGGGCTGCACGGTGGCGTCCAGTAACTGGTTGAGCATGCCGAGCAGTTCACCGGGCCGGCTGCCCGCCAGCGCCATACCGCGTACGGCACCGAGCAGCATCGCCATCCCGGAGGCGACGGCCACACCGTGCCCGGTGAGGTCGCCGACGCTGAGCAGGGTCTCGCCGTCGGACAGTTCCAGCGCGTCGTACCAGTCGCCGCCCAGCGGTGTGCTCGTCGCCGCGGGGAGGCGGCGGGCGGCGAGGTCGAGGGTGCGTGGCCCCTGGTGCGGGAGCCGCAGGGAGCCGCGCCAGGGCGGTAGCACGGCTTCCTGCAGCTCGGCCGCGATCCGGTGCTCGGTCTGCTCCTCCCGGCGGTGACGCCGCAACGAGTCACGGGTCTCGCGCTCCGTCGTCCGGCAGCGGCGCAGTTCGCTGACGTCGCGCAGCACGGCCCACATCGAGGCCGTGCCGCCGTCGGCGCCGAGCACGGGTTCGCCCATCATGTGCACCGCCCGCACGGAGCCCTCGGGCCGCAGGACGCGGAACTCGCCGTCGATGGGTTTGCCGTCGACCAGGCAGTCCGTCACCATCGCGGTCAGTTTCGGCCGGTCCTCCTCCACGACCAGCGAGGGCAGCTCGTCCAGGGTGAGGGCGGGGGCGTCCGGGTCCAGGCCGAGGATGTGGTAAAGCTCCCCGGACCAGGTGGCCTCGTCCGTCAGCAGGTTCCACTCCGCGCTGCCGACACGGCTGAGCAGCGAGCCGCTCGGGGCGGCGGCGGGCGAGGGCCGAAGGGCGGGCGCCTCGGCCGGTCCGGCCGGCTCGGCCGCCGGTCCGTCCCGGAGCTGGGCCAAGTGGGCGTCCACGTCTTCAAGTTGGTGCAGTGCGAGGTCGTACAGGGCGCGCTGCCAGCGTTCCTCCGGGTCCGCACCGTCGCTCCGGGTGTCCCGCCGTACCGCGTCCACTTCGCCCTTGAGCCGCCGCGTCTGCTTTATCAACGCCTCCACCGAGCCGGGTCCGGGTGGCTGGGCGGCTGGGCGGTCCGCGGAGACTTGGGACGGCATGACGCACTCCGTTGGGGGACGAGACGGCCGGGGAGGACGGGGGGACCGTTACGACTCTCGCACAGCCCGCGACGCCCCGTAAGGGATTTGGCAACACACGATACGGTGGTGCTTCCGGCATATGCCAGAGTCTTCCCGGAGTGATCCGCGCGCACGAATGACGTACGCGCGGTGTGGCCCAAGTCGTAGGAAAACTACGTGTGTTGTCCCGTCCGGACCGCACTCCCCCCGGCGCTCACGCGAGTGTTCGTCGCATCCGCGTTCCAGTGTGCGGGAAGCGTCCTGTACCTGTCGAACTCTGACCGGATTTCGCGGCATGCGAGAGGCCTTCGCAGACTCCATTAAGGCATGGACGCCATCACTGTCGAACAGCCCGCCCAGGCCCGGCTCATCACCGCCGAGGACCAGGAGATCCCAGTGTCCGCCACGCTGCGCTATACAACGGACGACCCATTGGCCGTCTTCGTGGACTTCCCGGCCGAGGCCGCGCTGGACGGCGAGGAAGTCACCTGGATCTTCGCGCGCTCCCTGCTCGACGAGGGGCTGCGGGCCCCGGCCGGCCACGGGGACGTCCAGATCTGGCCGTACGGCCGCACCCGGACGGTACTGGAGTTCCACTCGCCCCACGGTCTGGCCCTGCTGCAGTTCCCCGCTTCGGCCCTGCGCCGCTTCCTGCTGCGCACATACGGGGTGGTGGCGGCCGGGCAGGAGGACCTGGCCGGAGTCGTGGAGCGGGGGCTGGGCGCCCTGTTCGGCGGGGTGTGAGACGGCCCCCTGGGCGACTTTGACTTCTGTTCACCTTTGCCTCACCGCCCCGGTATGGAGCCTGACGATCGCCGCGGGCACCCTGGCGCGCGGCGTGCCGCAGGGGCACCGACGGCGACAAGGACGAGGCGAATGACACCGATCAGCCGAAGAGGCTTCGTGGGGCTCGGCGCATCCGTGGCGGCGGGTGTGGCGCTGGGCGGCGCAGGCGTGCGCACGGCAGCGGCGGCCACCACGGCGACCGGCACGATCAAGGACCTCCAGCACGTGGTGATCCTCATGCAGGAGAACCGCAGCTTCGACCACTACTTCGGCCGGCTGAAGGGCGTGCGCGGTTTCGGCGACCGCAGCGGCATCACCCTCAGCGGCGGCCACCCGGCCTTCGACCAGCCGAACGGAACGGGCCGTCAGTACCCGTGGAAGCTCAGCGCCACCCCGTCCGCCGGCGGCAAGGACGGCGAGACCCTGGCCCAGTGCAACGGCGACCTGCCCCACTCCTGGTCCTCGCAGCACTCCGCCTGGAACAAGGGCCGCATGGACAACTGGGTCGCGGGCGTCGGCAATGTCCGCTCGCTCGGCTACCTGGACCGCTCCGACATCCCCTTCCACTACGCGCTCGCCGACAACTACACCATCTGCGACGCCTACTTCTGCTCCACGCTCAGCGCCACCGGCCCCAACCGCACCTATCTGTGGAGCGGCAAGGTCGACTCCTCCAGCTACGACGGCGGCGACGAGTCCGGCCTGACCTGGCAGAACTACGCCGAGGCGCTGCAGGCCGCCGGAGTGACGTGGAAGGTCTACCAGAACGCCGCGGACAACTACGGCGACAACGGCTGCGCCTACTTCAAGAACTTCGCGAACGCCAAGCCGGGCGACCCCTTGTACGACCGCGGCATGTCCTCGGTGCCCAAGGTGACCGGCTCCACCCCCGACGACATCGCCGCCGCCATCAAGGCCGACGTGCTCGCGGGCACCCTCCCGCAGGTCTCCTGGGTCGTTCCCAACCAGGCCTTCTCCGAGCACCCCTACGCCCCGCCCGGCGACGGCGCCCACTTCGTCAACCTCGTCTACCAGGCCCTCGCGGCCGACCAGGACGTCTTCGACTCCACCGTCCTGTTTCTGAACTACGACGAGAACGACGGCTACTTCGACCACGTGCCCCCGCCGGCACCGCCCGCCGGAACGGCCGGGGAGTTCCTCAACGGGGTGCCGTACGGCTTCGGCTTCCGCGTCCCGATGCTCGTCGTCTCGCCCTGGACGCGCGGCGGCTGGGTCTCCTCCGAGGTCTTCGAGCACACCTCGGTGCTGCGCTTCCTGGAGACCTGGACGTCCGCCCTGGGCAAGCCCGCCAAGTGCCCCAACATCAGCGACTGGCGGCGCAAGGTCAGCGGGGATCTCACCGGTGTCTTCGACTTCGCCAACCCGGTCTACGGCACGGTCTCCCTGCCCGCCACCAGCGTCATCGGCATCGACACCTGCGGCCCGCTGCCCAACCCGGTGCCGACCGACAACGCCTTGCCCACGCAGGAGTCCGGCACCCGCCCGGCCCGCGCCCTGCCGTACCAGCCGAACGGCTACCTGGACCACCTGGAGTTCGACGCGGCCGGCAAGATCCTTGCCTGGTTCACGATGACCAACCAGGGTGCCCCGGCGTCCCGCGCGGCCCACTTCTCCATCCACCCGAACGCGTACCGCGACACCACGCCCTGGCAGTACACGGTCGACGCGGGCGGCACTGCCTCCGACTACTTCAACGTCGGCACCGGCTTCGGCGGCGGCATGTACGACTTCACCATGATCGGCCCCAACCGCTTCCTGCGCCGCTTCCAGGGCGACGCGACCAAGGCGGGCAAGTCGGCGGAGGTGAGCACCCGTTACGGGGTCGAGCCGGGCACGGGCAAGCTCGCGATCTACTTCAAGATGGCCAACTCGGGTTCCTCATCCGTGAAGTTCACCATCACCTCCAACCACTACCGCAGTGACGGCCCCTGGCCCTACACCGTCGCCGCGGGCGCCTCGACGGAGGACTACTTCAACGCCGTCGCCTACCAGAACGGCTGGTACGACTTCACGGTGACCGTCGACTCCGACGCGACCTGGTCGCGCCGGTTCACCGGGCACCTGGAGACGGGCGCGGCGAGCGTCAGCGGCTGACCCCGGCGCAGGGGCCGTACAGGTCCGGGCGCGGGGCGAGGTCGACGGTCGTACGGCCGCCGGTCTCCAGCGCCCGGACCCCCGCCTCGGCGACGACGGACGCGGCGTAACCGTCCCAGGCGCTCGGACCGGTGACCTCGCCGCGCCGAGTGGCATCCACCCAGGCCTGCACCTCGCGGTCGTACGCGTCGGCGAACCGGACGAGGTAGTCCTGCGCGACCTCCTCGCGGGCGCCGCCAGCCGTGGTGACCACCATGGTGTGCTCGTCGCCGATCCGCGCGCTGCCCCGCTCGCACACGGCCTCGCAGCGCACCTGGTAGCCGAAGCCGCAGTTGACGAAGACCTCCACGTCGACCAGCGCGCCCCCGTCCGTCTCGAACAGCAGGAACTGCGGGTCCAGCAGCCCCTCGGGGGCGTCCGCGGACGGCCTGGGACGCAGCACGGTCACCGCCGTCAGCTCCTGCCCGAGCAGCCAGCGGGCCGCGTCGATCTCGTGCGAGACGGAGCTGTTGATCAGCATGGCGCTGGTGAAGTGGCCGGGGGAGGAGACGTTGCGGTGGGTGCAGTGCAGCATCAGGGGGCGGCCCAGACCGCCGCCGTCCAGCAGCGACTTGAGCCGGCCGTACTCGGTGTCGTAGCGGCGCATGAAGCCGATCTGGGCCAGCCGGCGGCCCAGTCCTGCCTCCGCCTCCACCACCCGCAGCGCACCCGTGGAGTCGGGCACCATGGGCTTCTCGCACAGCACTGGCAGCCCGCGGGCGAAGGCGGCGAGGAGGGCCTCCTCGTGGGCGGGCCCGGGGGAGGCGATCAGCACGGCCGACACGCCGGGAGCGTCGAGCGCGGCCACGGGGTCCTTGTGCACGGTCACGCCGTCGAGGCCGGCCGCGGCTTTCCCGGCCCGCTCGACCTCGGGGTCGGCCACCGCCGCGACCCTGGCTCCGCTGACCACTTGGTCGAGGCGTCGTATGTGGTCGGCCCCCATGTGTCCGGCACCCAGTACGGCCACTCCCAGCAGGTCACCCATGTGCGCGCTCCCTTACGCCGACGATCACGCCGTAGCGTACGCCGGGCAGGGAGCGCTGCCGGGGGCCTCGGACCTGGGGGCGTCCCAGACCCGGGGGTGCCTCAGTACCGCAGCACGCCGGCGATCCCGTTCGCGTCGCCCAGCGTGCCGTCCGGCACGAAGCGGACCTCGGCGCCGGTCTCCAGACACTGCTCGACGATCTCGTCCACGATGTCCTCGCGGGCGTCCAGGTCGCCGGGCTCGGCCGGCACCAGGTGCTCGCCCAGGTCACTGACGGTCGCCCGGAAGTTCTCCTCCACGGCGAGCAGCCGGATCCGGCCGTCGCGGGCACTCTGCCACAGCTCGTCCAGACCGGCCGCGTAGGTCTTGTGGCCGCGCGCCGAGGTCAGCTCACGGACCACGGCCGTGGTGTCCTTTCGGGTCTCCTCCTCCAGCACCGGCCGCAGCGCCTGCCACACCGCCTCGGGACCGGCGTGCGCGAGGCCGCCGCGCGGGACCAGGGTGGCCTCCTTGGCCGTGCTGCCGACCTCCTCCAGCAGGGACAGCGCCGCCTGCTCGCCGGTGATGTACAGCGGCCGGGGCTGGTCGCGCAGGAGCGCGGCCATGGCGGTGTCCGCCTCGCGCAGGAAGTGACGCGTGCCTTCGTCGCGGAAGGCGCTCGGCTGGTCGCCGATCTGCATCTGACGCTCCGCGTCGAAGTTCTCCTGCCGGCGCTCCAGCGGGAAGCCGCCGGACGACTCCGCCACGACACGGCCCTCGCCGCCGCTCCACAGGGTGACGCGGTCCGCGGAGACCGCCAGCGCCCAGAAGGGCCGTTCGGCGGCCTGCGCGGCGACCAGGTTGCGGGTGAGGAAGGTGTCCGAGAGCACCACCCGCTCGGGGACGGTGCGGGCCAGGGACCACACCTGGTGCTCGCCCGGGGCGGCGAAGATCACCAGGCCGTCCTCGGCGTGTGCCAGGTCCACCTCCCGCAGCGCCCGGTCGAGCTGCGCCACGACGTCGTTGCGCCGCTCACGGGTGACGGCGGGGTCGGACTCCAGGCGTTTTCGTGCCTCGGTGACGACATTGCGCAGCCGGACGGGATCCTGCTCGTTGTCCGGTTCCCGGCGGTGTGTCGGGGTCAGCACGGACACCGCAGGGTAAGGGCGCGGGCGCCGCAGTTCGGCCAGCATTGCGGGACTCAGTGCGTGCTCCATGACAGCACGATAGGGCGGATTCACCCGTACGGCATTCGGGGTGTCCCAGCCTCGGTTTCCGCAGTGAATTCCCCCGTTGAACCGGTGACGCGGTGCCCCGCGGGCGGTTACCGTACCGGCCAGTAACCGGACCGCAGCGCACCCCAGGAGGCCTGACATGCCGCAGCTCGAAGTCGACGGAGCGGCCCTGACGTACGACGACGAGGGCCCCCGTGACGCACCGGAGGTGCCGCTGGTGTTCGTGCACGGCTGGACCGCGAACCGGCGCCGCTGGGACCACCAGATCGCGCACTTCTCCGCAGGACGCCGGGTGATCCGGCTGGACCTGCGCGGTCACGGGGAGAGCACCGGCGCCGGCGTGCGCACGATCGCGGAGCTGGCGCGCGACGTCCTGGCTCTCCTGGACCACCTTCAGATCGAACGGTTCGCGCTGGTCGGCCACTCGATGGGCGGCATGATCGCGCAGACCATAGCCCTGACCCACCCCGAGCGGGTGGAGCGGATGGTGCTGGTGGGCTCGATCGGCCGGATGACGTACAGCCGTGGGCGGGGCCTGCTCATGGCCGCCTCCACCCTGGTGCCGTACCGGCTGTTCGTGGCGGCCAACATCCAGCGCGCCTTCGCGCCCGGCTATCCGCGCGAGGAGATCCGCGCGCACATCCGCGCCTCCGCCGCGACCCCGCGCGAGGTCGTGATGACGCTGTACGGCGCGATGCGCGCCTTCGACGTCCTCGACCGGGCCGGGGAGATCCGCACGCCCACGCTGATGGTGCACGGCTATCACGACGTCCAGCTGCCGGTGCGGCAGATGCTGCGGATGGCCAAGGCCTATCCGGACGCGGTCGTCCGCATCCTCGACGCGGGCCATGAGCTGCCGCTGGAGAAGCCTGCCGAGCTGACCGAGGCGCTCGACGCGTTTCTGACCGTGAAGGGGTAACGCCCGAGCTTGTTTGGCCAAGTTTTTGCCCGTGGCCGGTTCGCTGTCCTGTCGGCCCGCAGTCCCCGCGATCTGGAGATTTCGCGAAGGCAAAACCCGGCCGAAACAAGGGGGGAGGGTGGGTCATTCGTGTGACGACCGCGTTGACCGCGTCGAACACCTGACGGAGGCTCGTCATATAGGTGTTCGATACAACTGGTTTGCTCCTGGTGCGAGCCGGAGGCAGGAGGCAGCGCATGTGCGGCATCACAGGATGGGTTTCCTTCGACCGCGACCTGACCGCCGAGGCCACCACATTGCATGCGATGACCGAGACGATGGCCTGCCGCGGCCCGGACGACCGCGGTGTCTGGACCGAGGGCCCGGCCGCCCTGGGCCACCGCCGGCTCGCGATCATCGACCTCCCCGGCGGCCGTCAGCCGATGTCCGTGGCGACCCAGCAGGGAACCGTCGCCATGGTGTACTCCGGGGAGGCCTACAACTTCACCGAACTGCGCCGTGAACTGGAAGGCCGCGGCCACCGGTTCACCACCGACTCCGACACCGAGGTCGTCCTGCACGGCTACCTCGAATGGGGTGACGGGGTCGCCGAACGGCTCAACGGGATGTACGCCTTCGCGGTCTGGGACGGCCGCCACGACAAGCTCGTGATGATCCGCGACCGCATGGGCATCAAGCCGTTCTACTACCACCCCACCTCCGACGGCGTCCTGTTCGGCTCCGAGCCCAAGGCGATCCTCGCCAACCCGCTGGCCCGCCGCCGGGTGACGCTGGACGGGCTGCGGGAGCTGTTCGTCATGGTCAAGACGCCCGGCCACGCGATCTGGGACGGCATGCGCGAGGTGGAACCCGGCACGGTCGTCACCGTCGACCGCTCCGGCCTGTCCACCCGTGTCTACTGGCACCTTCAGACCCGGCCGCACACCGACGACCGCGACACCACCATCACGACCGTGCGCTCGCTGCTCGACGACATCGTGCGCCGCCAGCTGGTCGCCGACGTCCCCCGCTGCACCCTGCTCTCCGGCGGCCTCGACTCCTCCGCGATGACCGCGATCGCCGCCCGGCAACTCGCCCGGCAGGGCGAGAAGGTGCGCAGCTTCGCCGTCGACTTCGTCGGCCAGACCGACAACTTCGTCGCCGACGAGCTGCGCGGCACCCCCGACACGCCGTTCGTGCACGAGGTGGCCGAGCTCGCGGGCACCGACCACCAGGACATCGTGCTCGACGCGCAGTCCCTCGCCGACCCCGCCGTGCGCGAACAGGTGATCCGCGCCCGCGATCTGCCGGCCGGCTTCGGCGACATGGACGCCTCGCTCCTGCTGCTCTTCCGCGCCGTCCGCGAGAAGTCCACGGTGGCCCTGTCCGGCGAGTCCGCCGACGAAGTCTTCGGCGGCTACCTGCAGTTCTTCGACGAGGAGGCGCGCCGTGCCGACACCTTCCCGTGGCTGACGACCATGGGGCGCCACTTCGGCGAGGACGCCGACGTGCTGCGCGCCGACCTCACCAAGTGCCTGGACCTGGAGAGTTACGTCTCCGACGGCTACCGCACGGCCGTCGCCGGCATCGAACGGCTCGACGGCGAGAGCGACTTCGAGTACCGGATGCGGCAGATGAGCCATCTGCACCTGACCCGCTTCGTGCGCGCCCTGCTCGACCGCAAGGACCGGATGAGCATGGCCGTCGGCCTGGAGGTCCGGGTGCCGTTCTGCGACCACCGCCTCGTCGAGTACGTCTACAACGCCCCGTGGGCGCTGAAGTCCTTCGACGGCCGGGAGAAGAGCCTGCTGCGGGAGGCGGCCGCGGACGTCCTGCCGCGCTCGGTGTACGAGCGGGTCAAGAGCCCGTACCCGTCCACGCAGGATCCGCAGTACGCCCGCGCCCTCCAGGAGCAGGCCAAGGAGCTGCTCTCCCGGCCCTCGCACCAGGTCTTCGACCTCGTCGACCGCGACCGGCTCCGCCGGGCAGCCGAGCGCGAGGCGCCGGTGAGCACCCAGGCGGCCCGGCGCGGTCTGGAGCGCGCCCTGGACCTCGCGCGATGGCTGGAGGTCTACACGCCCGAGGTGATCACCGGCTGAGGCCGATGGCCCGGTCCGCGGCCGCCCGCGTGGGCTGCCACAACGTCGTCACCGGCTCCCACACCAGGACGTGCTCGCCGGTGCCGAGCTGGGCTGCGGTGAAGGAGCGGCCCGAGTGGGCGGCCGAGGCGGCCACGGTCACGGTGCCCACCCGGCGGGCCTCGGGGTCCGCCGGGTCGCCGATGGTGCGGATGTCGGCGTAGGCGGTCTGCCCGGCCGCGAGACGGAAGCTGCCGGTGCCGCCCTCGGGCGTCGGCAGCGCGGCGCCGTCCAGGTCCCCGAAGGTCACCGTGGGCACCCGGTCGACGACGCACGCGCGGGCGCCGTGGTGGGTGACGCCGACCCGCAGCACGGTCGGATCGGCGGACGCGGCCTTGGCCCGGACCGTCAGCGACTTCTCCGTGCAGCGGACGGGCCGGGCGTGGTCCGCCGTGGCGGCCTGGCTCTGCGGCGCGGTCAGCAGCAGGCCCGCCACGGCGGCCGAGGCGGCGGGTACGGCGATGGTGGCGCGGATGCGCATGACGGTGTCCCCCAGTCGCTCAGGTACGGGATGCGGCGGCTGCCGAAACACGCCCAGCCAGTGTGACGGCCGGGAGGGGCTGTCACCAGTTGGTGGCGCTCGTGGTGGCGCTCCAGTCATTGCCGTCCGCCGGGCAGGAGCTGCCGTTCGGCGGCAGGGAGCCGTACAGCAGGTAGTCGTCGATCTTCTGGTGCACGCACTTGGAGGAGGTGTAACCGGTGTGGCCGTCCCCCTTGTTGTCGAGCACCACCGCCGACGAACCGAGCCGTGCGGCCGTCTCCACCGTCCACCGGTACGGCGTCGCCGGGTCGCCGCGCGTGCCCACGAGCAGCATCCTCGCCGAGTGGACGTCCTTCACCCGGTCGCGGATGAAGTCGGTGCCCTTGGGGCGGCCGTAGCACATGAGCAGTTCGGTCAGCCGGTAGCGGCCGAAGACCGGCGAGGCCTGCTCGTACTCGGCCCGCAGCTGCTTCAGGTCCTTGCCGATCTGCGCCGCGTCGGGCCGGTCGGGGTCGTCGGCGCAGTTGATCGCCATCAGCGCGGCCTGCAGGTTGTCCGCCGGCACGTTCTGCGGATCGACCAGACCGTCGTTGCGGTGGCCGCCCACGGGCAGTCCGGAGCCCGAGGTGGCGAAGTTCTGCACGCCCCGGGTGTCGCCGTCCTGGACGAGCGAGGCCAGGGCGCGCTCCAGGGAGGGCCACAGCTTCTTGCTGTAGAGGGCCTGCCCGATGGCGCCGACCAGGTCCTGTCCGGAGAACGAGCCGCCGAAGTCCGACGGGACCGGGTTCTGGTCGAGCGAGCGCACGAGGGTGACCACCTGGCCCCCGGCCGCGCGCCGGTCCTGCCCGAACGGACAGGCGACGTCCGTCATACACCAGTCCAGGAAATCGTCCAGCGCGGTCTGCTGTCCCTCGGCGCCGGCCACCCCCTGCTCGGACAGCGGCTCGGTCAGGGTGTCCACGCCGTCGAGGGCGAGCCGGCGCACCTTGTGCGGGAACTGTGCCGCGTACACCGCGCCGAGCCGCGTTCCATAGGAGAAGCCGAGGTAGTTGAGCTTCTTGTCGCCGAGGGCCTGGCGGATGACGTCCAGGTCGCGGGAGGCGTTCACGGTGCCTATGTGGGGCAGCACCGGGCCGGAGTTCCGGGCGCATTCGCCGGCGGCCTTGCGCAACTTCGTGAGCAGCGTCCGCGGATGGTCGAGGCCGGTCTCGTCGTCCAGCGCGGACGCGGCCTCGTCGCTGCCGTCGCCGCAGCTGACGGGGGAGGAGCGGCCGACGCCCCGCGGGTCGAAGCCGACCACGTCGTAGCCGTTGGTCAGGTCCATGAACTGCTTGCCGTCGGCGGCGAGTTCAGGGATGCCCGCACCGCCCGGGCCGCCGAAGTTCAGCAGCACCGAGCCCTGTTTCTTCCCGGTCGCCTGGTAGCGGGCGAGGGCCAGGTCGAGCGTGCCCGCGCGGGGCCGTGCGTAGTCGATCGGGACGGTGACCTTCCCGCACTGGAGGTCCTTCGGCATGTCGGGGCCCTTGCAGGCCGCCCAGGTCACCTTCTGCCGGTAGAAGCGGGACAGGTCGGGCTGTGTCCGGTCGGTCGCGGGCAGTCCGGCGCCGAGCAGCGCCAGGGCGAGGGCTCCGGTACCCGCGCAGCGCCGCACGGTGGGCCGTGTGGACAGCTTGACCAGCATCGACAGCCTCCCGGGACGCCTGTCGCGGACCGGGACGGCGCCCTCGGATCACCATAAGCGGGCCGCGGACGGCCCGCCTCCCGACGAGCGGGGCGGCGCCCCGTGCCGTATTCTCCGCCCCTCCGTGCCCTTTATCGATCACTGAGCGTCTTCGCGCGCAGTTCGATAACACTGTCGCTCGACGGGGTGAAAGGCCGATAAGCCATAACTCGGATGGTTGACCTGCGTTTTACGGGGTGCGGGTGAGTGCCCGCGACGAAGTCTGGAAGGCAGGGAACCTATGAGACGGGCTACCCGTAACGGTGTGATCGCCGTCGTCGCCGCCTCCGGAGCGATGGCCGTGACAATGCCGGTGTCCGCCGCTTTCGCCGCCGACGGCTCCGCGGCCGGCTCGCCCGGGCTGTTCTCCGGCAACGGCATCCAGCTCCCGGTGCATGTGCCGGTGAACGTGTGCGGCAACACCGTGAACGTGGTGGGGCTGCTCAACCCGGCCACCGGCAACGCCTGCGCGAACCGCTCCGGCCAGGGCGCCGCAACAGGCGGGTCGGCGACGTCCGGCGGTGCCTCTGCCCACGGCGGTGGGCAGGGCTCGCCCGGCCTGCTCTCCGGCAACGACGTCCAGCTCCCCGTCGACCTGCCGGTGAACGTCAGCGGCAACAGCGTCGGCGTGGTCGGGGTGGGCAACCCGGCCGAGGGCAACCGGTCGGTCAACGGCCCCGGTGACCATCCCCGTGCCCCTCGGAGCCCGGCCCCGAAGCCTCCCGCCCCCACCAGGCACCAGCCTCGCCCGCACACCCCGCCGACGACGTCCGCGCTGGCCCACACCGGCGCGGACGGCACCGCGCCCGCCGTCGCCGGCAGCGCCGCGCTGCTCCTCACCGGCGCCGTCCTCTACCGCCGCTTCCGCCCCGGGCACACCGACTGACCCACCCCCTCCCATGGCCCCACCGTACGTCGGCCCGGTGGGGCCTCGTTCGGGTGAGACCGGGCGGTGCCGCACGGTGCAGTAGCTTGATCGGGTGACGGACGGCATACGAGAGCGATTACGAGCGCTGCCGCGCCGGGCGCGCTGGACCCTCGTGGTGTACGCGGGCGGCTTCCTGGAGGGGACCTGCGCCCATGTCCTCGACCTGGTGCGCGGCGGACTTCACGCCTATACCGACTTCGGCCCCCTTCCGCTGCAGGTGTTCTTCGTCGCCCTGGTGGTCCTCGACCCCCTGGTCGCCGTCCTGGCGCTGCGGGCGCGGCCCCTGGGCATCTGGCTGGCGGGTGTCGTGATGCCGCTGGACGTACTCGCCAACTGGTACGTCAACTGGCCCTGGGTGAAGGAGGATCCGGCAGGCCTGCTGCGGCCCGTGGGACTGCTGCCCATCACCCTCTTCGGGGCGTTCGTCCTCGCGTCGCTGCTTCCCCTGCTGCGCGCCCTGGCCGGTGGCCGGGTCCTGCGCAACGGCTGATCTTCCCGTGGCGCGGCCCCCGTTGATCCGGAAGGATGCGGCACGGCAGTCCGGTCCCGACGGAATTGGAGCGCATCGATGACCCCTGCGGCCCCCCACGACCTCGTCGTCACCCAGGCCACCCTCGACGACTGGCCGGTGATCGCCGGATGGGCGGCGGCCGAGGGCTGGAACCCGGGACTGTCCGACGGGCCCGCGTTCTTCGCGCAGGATCCGGACGGGTTCTTCCTCGGCCGTATCGACGGTGAGCCGGTGTCGGCCATCTCCGTGGTGAACCACGGCCCGGAGTACGCCTTCCTGGGCTGCTATCTGGTCCGCCCCGACCTGCGCGGCCACGGCCACGGCCTCACCACCTGGAAGACCGCCCTCGCCCATGCCGGCAACCGCACCGTCGGCCTGGACGGCGTCGTCGCCCAGCAGGACAACTACCGCCAGTCGGGGTTCGAACTGGCCTACCGCACCATCCGGTTCACCGGGACGGCCCCGCAGGGCGGGACACCCGCCGGGGTCCGTCCGGCGGGCCCCGCCGACCTCGCCGCGATCACCGCCTACGACAGCTCCTGCCACCCGGCCGACCGGCCGCGCTTCCTCGCCGAGTGGCTCACCGGCCCCGGACACCGGGCCTTCGTCCGCCACGACGGATCCCGGCTCACCGGCTACGGCGTGCTCCGCCCCGGACACGACACCCTGCGCGTCGGCCCCCTCTTCGCGGACACCGCCGACGACGCCCGCGCCCTGTTCGCAGCCCTCACGGCCGAGGCCGCGGGAGGCCAGGTCGCCATCGACGTGCCCGAGCCGAACGCGGCCGGTGTCGCACTCGCCGAAGCGGCTGGATTCCAGGCCTCGTTCGAGACCGCCCGCATGTACACCGGGCCGGTGCGTGCATACGCCCGGCACCGCGTGTTCGGCGTCACCACGCTCGAACTCGGTTGAGACTCACGCCTGTTGCGCCCATCACACACTCGTCCAGCCTGGCCGGACAGTTGATCCGACGAGGCGACGTACACAATGCGGCCGAGCCCCACCTAGGCGTGCGCGGCCGCGTACATCGGGCAGTGCTCGCCGGAGGTGCAGACGGTGGCCGCCGCACGCCTTCGCCATCCACCGACCTCCTCGCGGCATGATCTCCGGCAGGGGCACGCTACGGCCACCGGCACCGGCTCGGCCGGCACTGAGGATCCGTGGGCTGCTGCGGCCGCCCACCTGGCCGCCGTATGCCCGGAGGCCGGTGCGGAAATCCCGTTGCCCCGGGCCGGTCCGGCATGGTCGAGTCGGGGCATGGATCACTCGGCGGTGCTCGCCCTCTACGACCGGGACATGCGCGAGAACGCGACTCCCGACGGCCCCGGTGCCCGCATCGAACGGACCGGCGCGGTGGTGCGTCACGTCGCGGACGCGCAGGGATGGAACGGTGTGCTCTGGTCCGGTCTGGACGCGGCCGGCGCGGACCGGGCGATCCACGACCAGATCGCATACTTCACCGGTCTCGGCCGCGACTTCGAGTGGAAGCACTACGGCCACGACCGGCCGGACGACCTCGGCGCCCGGCTCCTCGCCGCCGGATTCCGGGCCGAGCCCGAGGAGACGCTGATGGCCGCCGAGACCGGCCGGCTCGCCATGGACGCCGAACCTCCCGAGGGCATCCGTCTCGTGCAGGCCACCGACCCGGCCGGCGTCGACCTCGTGGTGGAGGTCCACGAAAAGGCGTTCGGCACCGACGGCGGCCGGCTGCGGCACCGGCTGCTCGCCGGCCTGGCCGCCGATCCCGGCACGGTCGTGGCCGTGGTCGCGCTGGCCGGGGACGAAGCCGTGAGCGCCGCCCGGATGGAGCTGGTGCCCGGCACCCGGTTCGCCGGGCTGTGGGGCGGCGGCACCGTCGAGGCCTGGCGGGGCCGGGGTGTCTACCGCGCCCTGGTCGCGCACCGCGCCCGCGTCGCCGCCGCCCGCGGCTACCGCTACCTCCAGGTCGACGCCTCGCCCATGAGCCGCCCGATCCTGGAGCGCCTCGGCTTTCATGCGCTGAGCACCACCACCCCGTATCTGTACGGGCGCTGACTTCGCGTCAGCGACGGACGAGGGCCCGGTCCAGTGCCGCGATCCCGGCCGCGGCCAGGGCGATCTGGATGAACCACTCGATCCAGTCGGGCCCCTTGGTGTCCGCGACCCCGAAGCCGGCGGCGATCGCCGAGCCCAGCAGGGCGGCCACGATGCCGACGACGATGGTCCACAGGATGCCGATGTGCTGTCGTCCGGGGACGACCAGGCGCCCCAGGGCGCCGATGACGAGTCCGATGACAATGGCGCTGATGATGCCCGAGATATGCATGGCCACCCCTTTTGGTCGAGCCTCCCGCTCACCGTCTGCCCGCTGAGAGCGGCGGTAGTCCGCTCCGGTCATTGCCGGGACTTTCTGTTCATCGGGCCTTCATGCCATGTACCTTTCAACCACTCGACGCGTGTAGAACTCTCAAGCGGGCTCTACGCGCGCAGACTTGGCGCCGCACCGCCTCTCCCCACCCCTCATGGAGGTTCGCCGGATGCTTGGATCCAGGAGATCCCGCCGCAGACTCACCACCGCCCTGGCCGGTTTCGGGCTGCTCCTCACCGGAGCCGCCGTCCAGATCGGCAGCGGCACCGCCGCCCACGCGGCGACCACGCACCGCATCCTGTTCGACAACGCTCACGCCGAGACGGCCGGCAACGCCGACTGGATCATCTCCACCAGTCAGCCCGACCCGCTCGGCGAGAACCCCTCCCCGTCCGCCGAGACCGACTGGACCGGCGCCCTGTCCTCCTGGGGCGTGGCGCTGCAGAAGACCGGCGACTACAGCCTGAAGACGCTGCCCTCGGGCTCCAGCCTCAGCTACGGCGGCTCGTCGTCGACCGACCTGTCGAACTTCGACACGCTGGTCCTGCCGGAACCCAACACGCTGTTCACGAGCGCCGAGAAGACAGCGATCATGAACTTCGTGAAGAACGGCGGCGGTCTGTTCATGATCTCCGACCACACCGGAGCCGACCGCAACAACGACGGCTACGACGCGGTCAAGATCCTCAACGACCTGATGACGAACAACAGCGTCGACTCCACCGACCCGTTCGGCTTCTCGGTCGACTCGCTCAACATCAGCTCCGACCACCCGGCGGCGATCAGCGACAGCACCGACCCGGTGCTGCGCGGTTCCTTCGGCACCGTCACCAAGAGCCTGATCGCCAACGGCACCACCGCCACCCTCAAGCCCGCCGACAACTCCGCCGTCAAGGGCCTGCTCTACCGCACCGGTTACTCCGGCAACACCGGCGCCTTCTTCCTCACCAGCGCCTTCGGCAGCGGCCGCGTCGCCTTCTGGGGCGACAGCTCCCCGATCGACGACGGCACCGGCCAGCCGGGCAACACCCTGTACGACGGCTGGAACGACACCAGCGCCACCAACGCCGCCCTCGCCCTCAACGCCACCGCCTGGCTGGCCGGTTCGGGCACCAGCAGCGGCGGGGGAGGCGGCGGTGGCGGCACCGGCACCTGCACCGCCGCCCAGCTCCTCGGCAACAGCGGCTTCGAGTCCGGCAACACCACGTGGAGCGCGTCCAGCGGGGTCATCACCAACGCGACCGGTGAGTCGGCTCATTCCGGCTCCTACTACGCCTGGCTCGACGGCTACGGCACCGCCACCACCGACACGCTGTCCCAGTCGGTGACCATCCCGTCCGGCTGCTCGACGGCCACGCTCAGCTTCTATCTGCACATCGACACGGCCGAGACCTCGACCAGCACGGCCTACGACACCCTCAAGGTCCAGGTCCTGAACAGCTCGGGCACGGTCCTCGGCACCCTGGCGACGTACTCGAACCTCAACGCCGCCTCCGGTTACACCCAGCGCAGCTTCGACCTCAGCAGCTACGCCGGGCAGACCGTCACGCTGAAGTTCACCGGCACCGAGGGCTCCCAGTACCAGACGTCGTTCGTCGTGGACGACACCGCGCTCAACGTCAGCTGAACCGGCCGGGGGTGGGCCGCACCTGTCCACCCCCGTTCCGTCAGGGCGCCGGCACCGTCCGCTCAGGAGTGTTCCAGCCGGAGATCCTCACCCCCGGCGCCGAGCGTGCAGATCGCCCGTCCGGAAGGTGGCGGTCAGCGTCACCGACTCGCCCGGCCACAGGCTCACCTCGGTGTCCGGCCAGCGCAACGGCAGCACCGGCTTTCCCTGCGCGTCCACGAGGCGGACGTCCGTCAGCAGCCCCTGCGGACGGTCTTCGTCTCGTGGACGGCGAGCGGGACCTGCCGGGTGAAGGTGGTCGCGCCGATGCGTCCGGTGACCTCGGCGTACCGGCGTCCGAGGGCGGCGCGAGGGAACATGGCAGAGGCTCCGGGCTCGTAAAGTTAGGAAACTTTACTGACTTGGTTCAAGCTAGGCGGCCGCACGGGTCGTGTCAATGACCATGACGGGCGGCGCCGTCAGGCCGGTCAGGTTCCGGCCGTCCTGCGCTCGAACACAAGGTCCCGCGCCGTGTCCAGGGCCGTCGCCACCGCACCGAGCAGCACAGCGTCCTCACCGAGCCGGCTCGGGGCGATCCGCGGCCGCAGCGGGGTGAGGGCACGCACCTGCTCCTGGACCGGGCGCAGCAGCAGATCGACGCTGTGCCCGACACCGCCGCCGAGCACCACCAGATCCGGGTCGAGCACGGCGGCGGCCGCCGCCACGGTGTGCGCGATCCGCTCGGCCTCCAGCTCCACCGCCCGCACAGCGGCCGGATCGCCCTGCCGGGCCGCGTCGAACACGGCCTTCGCCGTGAGCTGCCCGCGCATCCCGAACTCCCGGGCGGCCTCCACCACGGCCACCCCGGACACCGCGTCCTCCAGTCGCTCCGGCTTCTGCCGGCCCGGCCAGGGCAGGAAGCCGATCTCGCCCGCCAGTCCGTGCGCACCTGTGAACAGCCGTCCCTCGCCGACGACGCCCATGCCGAGGCCGGTGCCGATCAGGATGTACGCGAAGAGCCGGCTGCCCGTTCCCGCTCCGTACGTGTACTCGCCGAGCGCGGCCAGGTTGGCGTCATTGTGCACCTCCAGCGGTACGCCCAACTCCTCGCGCATCCGGTCGACGAGCCCGGCGCGCCCCCAGCCCGGCAGATGCATCGCGTACCGGACCCGCCGCTGCTTCTCGTCGTAGACGCCCGGCGTGCCCACCACCCCGTGCACCACCTCGGCCGGGTCCACCCCCGAGCCCGCGATCACCTGCCGGGCGGTGCCCACGACCAGATCGGCCAGTGCGGCGGAGGCGCGGGTCCGGTTGCGTACGTCGGCGCGGGCGACGACCGTGCCGTCCAGGTCGACCACCGCCACCCGCAGCCAGCCGCGGCCGATGTCCACGCCGAGCGCGTACCCCGCGGCCGGGTCGGGGGCGTAGAGCACGGCGGTGCGCCCGCGCTCCGGGGCCTGGGTGCCGACCTCGTGCACCAGGCCCGCCGCCTCCAGGGAGGCCAGCGCACTGGAGACCGTCGGCTTCGACAGGCCGGTCTCCCGGGCCAGTTGGGCGCGCGACGCCGCGCCGAGGGTGCGTAGCCGGTCCAGCAGCAGCCGCTCGTTGGTGCTGCGCAGCCGGCGGCGGCTCCAGGGCTGTCCCTGCTGCTCTTCGGCGTCGCTGACGGTCATCGGACCATTCTCATGTATTCCCGGCGCACACTTGACGCTTCTAGTAAGGCTCCTTAACTTTATCGCCCAGTCAGCCCGCCGGGTGCGCCCGTGGCGTCAGGAGTCCCCATGTCCGGTAGTCCGCCACCCTCGGGTGGTTTCGTCCGCCGTGTAGGCCTGTTCCAGGCCACGGCCATCAATATGAGCCAGATGTGCGGCATCGGGCCGTTCGTGACGATTCCGCTCATGGTCACCGCCTTCGGCGGCCCGCAGGCGGTCATCGGCTTCGTCGCGGGCGCCGTGCTCGCGCTGTGCGACGGACTGATCTGGGCCGAGCTGGGCGCCTCGATGCCCGGCTCCGGCGGCAGTTACGTCTATCTGCGCCAGGCCTTCCAGTACCGCACGGGCCGGCTGATGCCGTTCCTGTTCGTGTGGACGGCGATGCTCTTCATCCCGCTGATCATGTCCACGGGAGTCGTCGGCTTCGTCCAGTACCTCGGCTATCTGGCCCCCGACCTCGGGCAGACGGCGGGCGATCTGATCGGCCTCGGCATCATCGCCCTGGTCGTGCTCCTGCTCTGGCGCGGTATCGAGCACATCGCCCGGATCACCGCCGTGATGTGGGCGGTGATGATCGCCTCGGTGCTGCTGGTGATCGTCGCCGCGGCCTCCGACTTCAGCCCCCACCTGGCCTTCACCTACCCGTCGGGCGCCTTCGACCTGACCGGCAACCACTTCTGGCTCGGCTTCGCCGCGGGCCTGACCATCGGCATCTACGACTACCTCGGCTACAACACCACCGCGTACATGGGTGCCGAGATCAAGGACCCGGGCCGCATCCTCCCGCGCTCGATCCTCTTGTCCATCCTCGGCATCATGGCGATCTACCTGCTCCTGCAGATCGGCACCCTCGGTGTGATCGACTGGCGGAGGATGGCCGACCCGCACGACATCGCCTCCACCTCGGTCGCCTCGGCTGTGCTGGAGAAGACCTGGGGCAAGGGCGCCGCCGACACGGTGACCGTGCTGATCCTGGTCACCGCGTTCGCCTCGGTCTTCACCGGGCTGCTGGGCGGTTCCCGGGTGCCCTACGACGCCGCCCGCGACCGCGTCTTCTTCCGGCCGTACGAGAGGCTCCACCCGAAGCACCGCTTTCCCACGCTGGGCCTGGCGACCATGGGCGTGATCACCGCCGTCGGCTTCCTGATCGGCCGGCACACCGACCTTGCGACTCTGATCCAGTTGCTCACGACGGTCATGGTGATCGTGCAGGCGCTCGCCCAGATCGTCGCCCTGACCGTGCTGCGCAAACGCCAGCCGGGCCTGCGCCGCCCGTACCGGATGTGGCTCTACCCCCTGCCCAGCCTCGTCGCCTTCGCCGGCTGGTGCGTGATCTACGGGTACGCGGACAAGAACTCCCCGGGCCGCCACCCCATCGAATGGTCCCTGGCCTGGCTGGCCCTCGGCTGTGTGGCCTTCGCCGTCTGGGCCCGGCTGGAGAAGGTCTGGCCGTTCGGGGAGAAGGAGATCAGCGAGGAGTACCTGGCCGGTACGGACCCGGACGTGGCCCCCGTGGGCTGACCGACGGGCCTGTGACGGGCTATGATCACGGCAGTCTCAGCAAGCCTCCCCGGCCCGGACCCGAGTCCGCCGGGGAGGCTTTCGTTTCATGACCGAAATCCTCCTTCCCGATGTCACCGTCCGCCCCGCGACCGCCGAGGACCGGCCCACCGTGGAGCGGCTGTGGCTGATGTTCCGCCATGACCTGTCCGCCTTCCGGGGCGAGCTGCCCGCCCCCGACGGCACCTTTCGCAGCGAGCGGGTCGAGAGCGCCTTCACCCGCCCCGGCTGGACGGCCTACCTGTTCGAGTGCGGCGCCCATCCGGCCGGCTTCGCGTTCGTGCGCGGACTCGACGGCCCGGTGCGGGTGCTGAACAGCTTCTTCGTGGTCCGCGGCGCCCGGCGCAGGCGCGTCGGGCTGCGGGCCGTGCGCGCGGTGCTCACCCGGCATCCCGGGCCGTGGCAGGTCGCCCATCAGCACGACAACCCGGCCGCCGTGGCGTTCTGGCCCCAGGTCGCCGCGGACGTCGCCGGTGACGCCTGGACGCGGGAACTCCGGCCGGTTCCGGAGCGGCCCGAACTGCCCCCGGACGTATGGCTGTCCTTCCACGTCGGGGCGGCCGGGCCCGGCCACCACACGATGCGCTGACCTGGCACCGATCGGTGCGTATGCCGGTGCGTCGGCTCTACGGGCAGGCAGCTGCACTACCTCGACCCCGTACCGCTCCATGAGCCGAGGAAGCAGGTCTGGGAGGCGCTGACCGACGCCGACCTCACGGTCGCCTACTGGGGTCACCGCAACGAGTCCGACCGGCGGCCCGGCTCCCGCTGGCCGCACGTGCGCACCGACGGCTCGGGCATCGAGGACGTGGCCGGCAAGGTGGTGGAGAGCGAGCCGCCCACCCGGCTGGAGCCCTGGCTGGTGCCGGGACGCTGAGCGGACGGGGAGGGAGGCCGGCCCGCCCTGCGGACCGGCCTCCCTGCCACCGGTTCTCTTTCGTGTCCTTTCCCCGCGTCTCCTTTACGGCCTGGGGGTGCTCCGCGCCGCCGTACCGGCACAGACCAGGCCGAGTACGAGCGCCAGGGCGCCGATGATGACGTTGTTGATGATCACTCCCTTGTCCGGGCCGCTGCCCACGATCCAGGGAGCGATGATCAGCCAGATGCCCATGGCGCACATGGCCCAGCTGAGGCCGTACATCCGCTCGGGGGCCCGGGTGAATCCCAGTGCCAGCAGACCTATCGCGATGCCCATGATCAGGTTGTGGGTCATCAGCGCGGGCTGGCTCGTCGTGTAGTGCACTATCCACGGCGATGCGGCGCAGTAGAGCCCGAGCAGGAAGACCGGGCCGTCCACGAGTGCCACATCACGACCACCGAGCATGCGGGCGTAGCGTTCCCGCATTTCGGAGACATCGGGGTGAGTCGACAGATCACCCCTGTGCAGGTTGGCCATGACTCGTCTCCTTTGACCGTGCAGGCCAGACTGCGTCTGGTGCGCTGTGCGGTTACCACCGCATATCACCCAGTTTGCTCTTACTTTTTCTTTATGTGTAGGCCTCTGCCGCCTCCGTCAGTTCCCGCGCCCGGCGCACGAACGCCGCGTGCAGGTCGCGGGCCGCCCGCGGCACCGACTCCGCGCGCCGGCGCTGCAGCATCAGCAGCACCCGGGTGGTGTCGTCGGCGATCGGCCGGCAGGTGATCGTGCCGGACCGCTCCAGCGGATCCCCGACGACGCTGAAGTCCGGCAGCACCGTCGCCCCGAGCCCCTCGGCGACCATCAGCTTGCCCATCTCCGCCCCGTCGGTGGAGTACGAGAACGCCGGCGTACGGCCGGACAGCAGCCGGTGCACATACCGGTGCATCACATACCCGGTCCGCATCGCGATCAGCGGCACGCCGCGCAGGTCCTCCGCGCCGACCGCCCGGAGCCGGGCTAGCGGGCTGTCCGGACGCAGGCACACCACCGGGCGGCCGCGCAGCAGCTCCGTGGACTCCATGCCGGCGGGCACGTCGTCGCCGTCCAGGTGATTGACCAGCCCGAGGTCGAACCCGCCCTCGGCGAGCCCGCGCCGGATCTCCGTCTGCTGCGCGCCCACCACCTCCACCTGGGTGACCGGGTGTGCCGACCGGAACTCCCGCAGCACGGGAATCAGCAGCGGCACGGTCGCCGCGTTGACCGTGCCGACGCGCACCATGCGGCTGATGCGGTGCTGCTCGCCGGCCGCCGCCCGCAGCCGGTCCACCGCCTCCAGCACGTTCACGATGTGCGGCAGCAGCTCCCGGCCGGCCGCGCTCATCGTGGCCCCCGACCGTTTCCGCTCGAGCAGGTCGACGCCGAGTTCGCGTTCCAGATTGCGCACGGTCTCGCTCAGGGCGGGCTGGGACAGGCGCAGTTCGTCGGCCGCCCGGCGCAGTGAGCCGAGCCGGGTCACGGCCGCTATGTATTCCAGCTGTTCGGTCCGCACCGTCGCACAATGCGTGCTCACACAGGCCCGGTTCAAGGGTTTTCCTGTCACACCTTCGTGAAATTCAATGGTCCGCGATACGAGACCGGTCGGGTTTTCCTTGACGGTCCTGACCGGCGGCTGCCACGATCGACGGCATGATGATGCGACTGGACCTCACGCGGCGACGCCATGTCGACCTCGCGCGCGTCTCCAGCGCCTCCTGTTGCGCCGCGGCCTGATCACCCGACTCCTCCCGTCGATCCGCCGCTCTCCGCTGCCCCTCCGGCACCGCCCGAATTCCCGGCCTTTCCCGCGCCCGGAATTCCGCATGCCCGGAAAACGTCACCGAGCAATTGCGCACCAGGAGTTCCGCATGCCCGCAGCGCCCGTGAAATTCGCCTACTGGGTCCCCAACGTCAGTGGGGGACTCGTCACCAGCACGATCGAACAACGCACCGACTGGGGATACGACTACAACCGCGAACTCGCCGTCCTCGCCGAGAACAACGGGTTCGAGTACGCCCTCAGCCAGGTCCGCTACATGGCCAGCTACGGCGCCGAGTACCAGCACGAGTCGACCAGCTTCAGCCTCGCCCTGCTGCTCGCCACCCAGCGCCTGAAGGTCATCGCCGCCGTCCACCCCGGACTGTGGCACCCCGGTGTCCTCGCCAAACTCGGCGCCACCGCCGACCACCTGTCGGGCGGCCGTTTCGCCGTCAACGTCGTGTCCGGCTGGTTCAAGGGCGAGTTCACCGCGCTCGGCGAACCCTGGCTGGAGCACGACGAACGCTACCGCCGCTCCGAGGAGTTCATCACCGCCCTGCGAAGGATCTGGACCGAGGACCACGCCGAACTCGCCGGTGACTTCTACCGGTTGCGGGACTTCTCCCTCAAGCCCAAGCCCCTCGCCGCACCCGGACGGCCGCACCCGGAGATCTTCCAGGGCGGCAACTCCACCGCCGCCCGTCGGATGGCCGGCCGGGTCTCCGACTGGTACTTCTCCAACGGCAAGGACTTCGACGGCGTCGTCGAGCAGATCGCGGACGTCCGCGCGGCCGCCGCCGAAGCGGGCCGCACGTCACCGAGGTTCGGCCTCAACGGCTTCCTCATCGCCCGGGACACCGAGGCCGAGGCCCGCGAGACGCTGCGCGAGATCGTCGCCAAGGCCGACACCGAGGCGGTGGAGGGGTTCGGCGCCGCCGTGAAGCAGGCGGGGCAGTCCACGGCCGACAACAAGGGCATGTGGCAGGACTCCGCCTTCGAGGACCTGGTCCAGTACAACGACGGCTTCCGCACCGGGCTCATCGGCACCCCGGAGCAGATCGCCGAACGTGTCGTCGCCTACAAGAAGCTCGGCGTCGACCTGCTCCTGCTCGGCTTCCTGCACTACCACGAGGAGGTCGAGTACTTCGGCAAGCGCGTGCTGCCCCTCGTACGGGAGCTGGAGGCCCGACTCCCCGACAGCGAGCCCGAGTCCGTCCCGGCCCACGCCTGACACCGGAGGTCACTCAGTATGAGCAGCACCGCCACGCCCACCGACTGGTCCACCCGTCCCACCCCCGCCACCGCCCAGGACTGGATCGCCCGCGCCACCGAGGTGGCCGCCATCCTTGCCACCGACGCCGCCGCCCGGGACAGGGCCGGTGCCACCCCGCACGCCGAGGTCCGGCTGCTGAAGGACTCCGGACTCGTCACCCTGCTCGGTCCCGTCGAGCACGGCGGCGCGGGCCAGGACTGGCCGACGGCCTACCGGGTCGTCCGGGAGATCGCCAAGGCCGACGGCTCGATCGGACAGCTCCTCGGCTACCACTACCTGTGGTTCTGGGCCGCCCGTCTGGTCGGCACCCGCGAGCAGTGGGAGCAGGTGGAGGCCGAGGCCTCCCGCGGCCGCTGGTTCTTCGGCGGCGCCGTCAACCCGCGCGACAAGGACGTGACCGTCACCGAGGACGGCGACGACCTGGTCTTCACCGGACGCAAGTCCTTCTCCACCGGCAGCAGGGTCTCCGACGTCACCGTCCTGGAAGGCGTCTTCGAGGGCACCGACCGGCACGTCTTCGCCATCGTGCCCTCCGACTCCGCAGGCCTGACCTTCCACGACGACTGGGACAACATCGGCCAGCGGCTCACCGAGAGCGGCAGCGTCACCCTCGACGGCGTCCGCACCCCGTGGTCCTCCGCCGCCGGATACGTGGACAAGGAGTTCCGGCCTCGGGTCTACAACACCCTCAACGTCCCCACCATCCAGCTCGTCTTCGCGAGTTTCTACCTAGGCATCGCGGCCGGCGCGCTTCGGACGGCGGCCACCTACACCCGTACCAGGTCCCGCTCCTGGCTGCACGGCGGCCATGAGCGCGCGGTCGACGAGCCGTACGTCATCGACACCTACGGCGACCTCACCGCCAAGCTCTGGGCCGTGCAGGCGTTCGCCGACGCGGTCGCCGCCGAGGGGCAGAGGCTGCACGACGATCCCGACGCGGTGACCACGCAGGCGCGCGGCGAGTTCGAGGTAAGGGTGGCCGCGGTGAAGGCACGCGCCACCGAGGTCGCGCTGGAGATCACCAGCCGCATCTTCGAGGTGACCGGCGCCCGCTCCACCGCCACCGCCGAAGGCCTCGACCGCTTCTGGCGCAACGTGCGCACGCACACCCTGCACGACCCCGTCGCCTACAAGCGCCGCGAGGTCGGCCGCTGGGTCCTCGAAGGCGAACTGCCCGAACCCACCTGGTACTCCTGACCGATCTCCTCCCGGGCGCCCGTCCCCGTACGGGCGCCCGGCGCACCCCAGAAACGAGGCACCCATGGCCACCGTCCTGTCCGTCTCCGGCAGCCCCTCCGCCTCCTCGCGCACCGGCCGCCTGCTGCGCCATCTCGATCAGCGGCTGACCGCCCAGGGTCACGAGGTGATCCAGCTGGACGTCCGCACCATCCCGGCCGAGGCCCTGCTCGGCGCCGACTTCCGGCACCCGGCCATCGCCCGGGCCACCGAGCTGTTCGCCCGCGCCGACGGCGTCCTGATCGGCACACCCATCTACAAGGCGTCGTACTCCGGGGTTCTCAAGGCGCTGCTCGACCTGCTCCCGCAGTACGCGCTCACCGGCAAGACCGTGCTGCCGCTGGCCACCGGTGGCTCCACCGCCCATGTCCTCGCCATCGACTACGCGCTGCGCCCGGTGCTGAACTCCATGGGTGCCGCCCACATCGTTCAGGGCTGGTTCACCCTCGACAAGGACATCACGGTGCACGAGGACGGCTCGGTGACCATCGCCCCGGCCACCGACGAGGCGCTGGGGCAGGTGGTGGACCAGTTCTCCGCCGCCCTCGACCGCACCCCGGTGCTGGCGGCGGCGAGCTGACCGTCATGACCGCACATGTCATCGCCGACGACGCCGAGGCGCTCGCCGTCGCCGAGGTCCTGGCCGCCGGGTTCCGCGCCGGGGCCGCCGAGCGGGACGCACAGCGGCGGCTGCCCCGGGCCGAGGTGGACCGGCTGTCCGCCTCCGGGCTGCTCGCCGTGACCGTGCCCGCCGAGCACGGCGGCGCCGACGTACGGGCCGTGACCCTGGCGGAGGTCTTCCGGCTGCTCGGCTCGGCCGACGGCAGCCTCGCCCAGATCCCGCAGAGTCACTTCGTATACACCAATGTGATCCGCCGTCAGGGAACCGTGGAGCAACGGAAGTTCTTCTTCGCCGAGCTGCTGGCCGGGCGCCGCTTCGGCAACGCGCAGTCCGAGGCCGGCACCCGGCACGTCCAGGACATCCGTACCCGCCTGGAGCCGCGCCGCGACGGGTCGTACCTGCTGACCGGCGTCAAGCACTACTGCACCGGAGCGCTGTTCGCCGACTGGATTCCGGTGCTGGCCCGCGCCGAGGGCGACAACCTGCACGTCGCGTACGTCCCCCGGGACGCCCCCGGCGTGAGCGTGGTCGACGACTGGGACGGCATGGGCCAGCGGACGACGGCCAGCGGCACCGTCCGCCTGGACGCGGTGTCCGTGCCCGCCGACCGCGTCCTGCCGCACCACCTCACCTTCCAAGGACCCCAACTGCACGGGGCCGCCGCCCAGTTGCTGCACGCGGCCATCGACACCGGCATCGCCGGGGGAGCGCTCGCCCAGGCGGCGGAGTTCGTCCGCACCAGGAGCCGGCCCTGGTTCGAGAGCGGGAGCGAGACCGCCGCCGAGGACCCGCTCCTGATCCAGCGCTTCGGCGAACTCGCCCTCCAGGTGCGGGCGGCCGAGGCACTGCTGAAGGAGGCCGCCCGCACGGTCGACGCGGCCCGCGACCGCCTCACCGACGACTCGGCGGCCGAGGCGTCCATCGCGGTGGCCGCCGCCAAGGTGCGGGCGGCCGAGGCCGCGGTGGAGGTGGCGAGCGCCCTGTTCGAGGTGGCCGGCACCCGCTCGGCCCTGAACTCCCTCAACCTGCACAGGCACTGGAGGGACGCCCGCACCCACACCCTGCACGATCCGGCCCGCTGGAAGGTCCAGCACATCGGCCGGTACGTGCTCAGCGGAACCCGGCCGCCCCGGCACGGTCTGCTCTGACGGACACTCGCGAACGGAGACCCACGTGTCCCTCACCTTCCACTGGTTCCTGCCCACCAACGGCGACAGCCGCCATGTCGTGGGCGGCGGCCACGGCACTCCGGCCACCGCCTCCGGCCGGGACCGGCCCCCGACGGTCACCTACCTGAGCCAGATCGCCCGGGCCGCCGAGGACCTCGGCTTCACCGGCGCGCTCACCCCGACCGGCGCCTGGTGCGAGGACGCGTGGCTGACCACGGCCATGGTCAGCCAGAACTCCGAGCGGCTGAAGTTCCTCGTCGCCTTCCGGCCCGGCTTCGTCTCGCCGACACTCGCCGCGCAGATGGCGTCCACCTTCCAGCGGCAGACCGGCGGACGGCTGCTGCTGAACGTGGTCACCGGTGGTGAGAGCCACGAGCAGCGGGCCTACGGCGACTTCCTCGACAAGGACGCCCGCTACCGTCGTACCGGAGAATTCCTGCACGTCGTGCGGGAGCTGTGGGACGGCAAGAGCGTCGACCTGCACGGGGAGCACCTGCGGGTCGAGGACGCCAGGCTGAGCCGGGTGCCCGATCCGGTGCCGGAGGTGTACTTCGGTGGCTCCTCGTCGGCCGCGGGCGAGGTCGCCGCCCGGTACGCCGACGTGTACCTGACCTGGGGAGAGCCGCCCGCCCAGGTCGCCGAGAAGATCGCCTGGATCCGCACGCTGGCCGCGGCACACGGCCGGACCCTCCGCTTCGGCATCCGGCTGCACGTCATCACCCGCGACAGCTCGGCGCAGGCCTGGGCGGAGGCCGACCGGCTGCTCGACGGCTTCGACCCGGAGACGGTCCAGGCCGTACAGGCGGGGCTCGCGCGCAGCGAGTCGGAGGGCCAGCAGCGCATGCTCGCCCTGCACGGCGGCAGCCGGGCGGGCCTGGAGATCCATCCCAACCTGTGGGCCGGGATCGGCCTGGTGCGCGGCGGCGCGGGCACCGCGCTGGTGGGCAGTCACGAGGAGGTCGCCGAGCGGATCGAGGAGTACCGCGCCCTGGGGATCGAGGAGTTCGTGCTGTCCGGCTACCCGCACCTGGAGGAGGCGTACTGGTTCGGTGAGGGGGTGCTGCCCCGGCTCGCCGCTCGGGGCCTGTGGACGCATCCCGACGGTCACGCGCCCGCTCCCTCGGCCCAGGTGCCGTTCGCGGGCTGACCAACCGGCCCTGGCAGACTGCCCGTTCATGACACGAGAACCGAACGAGGTCACCGGGGCCGTCACCTGGGGTCTGCTGGCCGCATGGGCCGTGCACGACACCGAGGAAGTGGTCATGGTGCCGCGGTGGGTGCGCACCCAGGTGCCGGAGCTGCGCAAGAGGTTCCCCGGGGTGCCGGAGTCCGGGTGGCGACGGCTGGAGGCCGTGGACGCGCGGGAGTTCGGCACCGCGGTCGGCGCGATGGCGGTGGTGCTGGCCGCCGCGTGTGCCGACGGCCACCGGACCGGGGGCCGGTCCGCCGTCTACCAGACCGCGCTCAACGCCTTCGGCCTGCACGGTCTGGTCCATCTGGCCCAGGCGGCGGCGATGCGCGGCTACACCCCGGGCTCCGCGACCACGCCCCTCGTGGTGCTCCCGTTCACCCTGTGGGCCCGCGGCCGGCTCCGCCGCTCCGGCGCCCTGCGCCCCACCCGCGCACGGCAGCTCGCCGAGGGCCTCGCCTTCGCGGCGGCGGCCACGGTCGTCACCCACGCAGTGGCCCAGGGCGTGCTGCGCCGGCGGTGACGGCAGTACTTCCGGCCGGCGGTGATGCCGAAGCCCCGGCTCAGGCACCGCCCAGCGCCCGCAGATGCGCCGACCGCGTCTCCGCCGTCTGCCCCTGCACCAGCAGGAACAACGCCTCCCGGGCGAGGCGCTGGGCTCGGCTCGTCAGGGCCATCGACCGGCCGCCCCCGGCGACCACCGCCGCCGTGGTCGCCGTACGCAGCACCTCGTACGCCTCCGCGCGCACCGCCAGCCGCTCCGCGACCCGCTCCAGCGGCGCCGGATGGTCGGCCAGGGCGTAGGCGCGCCGGCGCACGTCGGCCAGGCGAGCGCGCAGCGGCGCGGCCGTGTCCTCGTCCGGCAGGCAGAGAGCGGCCTCCGCGACGCCGAAGACGGCGGGGTTGGCGTTCAGCGTTCTGGCCCGGTCCCCGGGCGCCCACCGCTCGTACGGCGTACGCAGGGCCACCGCCTCTTCCGGCAACCACAGGCCGGCCAGCTCCAGGGAGACCGTGTGCGAGGCGGTGAGCGCCGCCAGACGCATCGGCTCCGAGGCCCGCAGCCCCGGCTGGTCGCGGGCTTCGGCGAACGCGAACAGCACCTCGCCCGCCTCGGTCGCCCCGGCGAGCAGCATCACGTCGTTCAGGCCCCACCCGGTGTACCAGGGCACGGTTCCGTCGAACCGCCAGCCGTCGCCCTCCCGGCGGACCCGCACCGGCACGCGCGGGTATGACCGCAGATGCGCGTACGCCACCCCGGACAGCAGCTCCCCACGCGCCAGCGGTCCCAGCAACCGCTCGCGCACGGGCAGGTCGCTCTGGGCCAAGGTCTGCACGGGTGTGTGGTGCTGGGTCTGCACGAACCAGGTCGCACAGCACGCCCCGGACAGGATCTCCGCGATCCGGCGGACCACGTCCGGCGGCGCGCCCGAGCCGCCGTACCCGACCGGAGCGCCCGCTCCGAGCAGCCCCGACCGTTTCACCGCCTCGATATGGCTCGCGGGCACGCCTTCCCGGTCGACCCGCTCGGCCTCGGGAATCAGCAGGTCCGAGGCGAGCCGGTGGGCGCGGTCGAGGAGCGGATGCGCGGTGGAGGCTGTCATACGGAAGATTCTTTCGAAGATTTCTTCCGGCGCCGTGTCGATCGGGAGGCGGGCCGTTCGTGTAGGAGGTGACACAGACCCGAGAGACCCTTGAGTCACCGAGGAGGACGTCATGAAGCACTACCTGCTCAGCGTGGTCCAGCCGGCCGGCGGTACCCCGCCGGCCACCGAGGCCCTCGCCGAGATCATGCGCAACGTCGAGGCCTTCAACGACGAGTTGCGCGCCGCCGGGGCCTGGGTCTTCGCCGGCGGCCTGCACGGCCCGGAGACCGCCACGATGCTGCGCCCCAAGGACGGCGAGGTGCTCATCACCGACGGCCCCTATGCCGAGGGCAAGGAGTACCTGGGCGGCCTCTGCCTGATCAGGGCCGCCGATCTCGACGAGGCGCTGGAGTGGGGCCGCAAGGCCGCCCTCGCGACCACGCTGCCCATCGAGGTACGGCCCTTCGTCGACCAGCACTAGGCCGCTGACCGGAACACCTCGGGAGGCTGGTTCATGCCAGCCTCTCGTCCTTGATCGCCAGCTGCCGGTCTCCCCGCCGGTAGCCCACGGTGCGGATGCCGAGCGCGTCCTTCAGCTGTCGGGCGGGCACGACCTCGGGAGCGGGGGCGGGTGCCTGCCCCGGCTTGGGCAGCGGATAGGCGGTGGTGGTGGCGGAGTGGAAGGTGATGTTGCCCTCCGTCTTGGTGAACAGCTGATGGACGTGCCCATTGAGACAGGTGACCGAGGAGAAGCGGCGCAGCAGCGAGATCACCTTCAACGCGTCGTCCGTGCTCCAGCCCCACCGGGGGTACATGGCGAACAGCGGGATGTGGCTGAAGACCACGACGGGGGTGTCCGACGGCAGACCCGCGAGGTCCTTGCGGACGAAATCGATCTGCTCGGTGCCGAGGTGACCCAGCTTCTCCAGGCTCAAGGTGTTCACCAGGGCGACGAAGTGCACACCGTGGGTGTCGAAGCTGTACCAGCCGTCGCCGAGCGTGCCCTTGCCGAAGGCCTGCCGGTAGGCACGGCCCGCGTCGCCGATGGAGTCGTGCTCGCCCGGCACGGTGAAGACACGATCCGTCCGCAGCCCGGCCAGCATCTGCCTTACCTGGTCGAACTGTCCCGCCGTGGACAGGTGGGTCAGGTCGCCGCTGTGCATGACGAAGTCGGGCCTGTACCCGAGCCCGTTGACCCGATGGATCGCTTCGGTGAACGAGCCGACCACGTCCGTGTTGGCCGGGCCCTGGAAGCCGATGTGGCTGTCGGAGACCTGCACGAACCGCAGTGCACCGGTCGGTGCCGCGGCGGCCCGGGCGGTGGTGTCCCCGGAGTCGGCGACATGGCTGATCACCTCCCCACCGGCCACGGTGAGCACCACGGCGCCGCCGAACCATCCGGCGTGCCGCATGAGTTGACGCCGTGTCATGCCGTGCTCGGATGGGGTTTCTTCGGTGCCGCCGACCGGTGCCGCGCTCGGCTGGTCGTCGTATGCGGTCATGAGGTCACCTCCACGGTGCCGGTCATGAACGGATGGATGGTGCAGAGGTAGGCGTAGGCGCCGGGCTTGGTGAACGTGTGGGTGTAGGTGCCGTGCTGGGCGAGGGAGGACGAGTGCAGCGGGCCGCCCGAGCCGGCGCTCGTGACGGTGTGGGTGTCGGTGTCCTGATTGGTCCAGGTCACCGTCGTGCCCGCCCTGACCTTGAGCGTGGCCGGGGAGAACGCGAAGTTCTTGATCGTCACGGTGTTCGCGGACACCGGTGTGGCGGCCGTACCGCTGCTCGGAGAGGACATGGGCATGGTCATGCCGGGTGTGCCGGCCAGTTGATGCTGACCCGGGCCGGGCGTGAGGGAGCCGGGGTCCGAGGCGCGGGGCGAGTGACCGCACGCGCTCAGGAGCCCCAGTACACCCGCGGTGGCGACGGCCAGCCCGGCCGCACTGCGCGATCGGCGGCCCACAGGGCGGAAGTTGACGTACATGATGTGCATTCCCCACTGATCAGGTGATGCCGTGTGTGACGGCTCATGCCTGGTTTCACGGACGGTGGTGTCGCGTGGTTCGGTCGGTACGCATCTTTTTCGCGCTTATCGCTGCTTCCCGGTAGTAACTGGGCATAGCACGACAAATACGCGGATATGCGTGATGATCTGCCTATGTCATGGCGTGCCCGAAAACGTGGTGAAGCGGCCGATCCGAATCACTCCGGGCGCCGTGTCTCGGGTAACGGGACCATTTCGACCACGGACGAGGAACTGCTCCGGGCTCTGTATGCCGAGCACGCAGGCCCTCTGTTCCACTACGTGCTGCGACTGACGTCAGGAGACCGGCAGTGGGCCGAGGATGTCGTGCAGGAGACCCTGCTGCGGGCATGGCAGCACCCCGCCGCGTTCGACCCGGCACGCGGCCCGGCCCGCGCCTGGCTGTGCACGGTCGCCCGGCACCTGGTCATCGACACGCACCGGGCCCGGCAGGCGAGGCCGGTGGAGGTGGGCGGCGAGGCCCTGGAGCGGGCCGCGCAGACGGCGGGCGAGGACCGGATCGAGCAGGCGTTGCAGAGCTGGGCCGTGGCCGACGCCCTCCGGACGCTGTCCGCGGACCACCGCGCCGTACTGCTGGAGACGTACTACCGGGGCCGGACCGTGGCGGAGGCGGCGCGGGTGCTGGGCATCCCGCCGGGCACCGTCAAGTCTCGCACGTACTACGCCCTGCACGCCCTGAAGCTGGCGCTGCGGGAACGGGGCATCGAGCCATGACCACGGCATGGAGGAGGTGCCGGCCATGAACGCGGACCACGAGGCCCTCCGGCTGGCGCTCGGAGCATACGTCCTGGGCGCGCTGGCCCCGGCGGAGGCGGAACGGGTGCGTGCGCACCTCGCTGAATGCGACGAGTGCCGGGCGGAACACGCCGAGCTGGCCGGACTTCCGGCGCTGCTCGCGACGGTCACCGCGGCGGAGGCCGAGGGCCGGCCCGTGCCCGTCGGCGACGAGGACCCTGCCGATCGGCTGGTGCGGCGGGCGGCGGAGGGCGCCGGGGGCTCACCCCAGCCGCCGCCCGGCGCAACGGCGCCTCGGGCCCCCGAGGCGGGACTGCTCGACCGGATGCTCCAGCAGGCCGCCGCCGGGCGCCGCAGGACCCGGCGGCGGCAACTGGCCGGTGCGGTCGCGTCGCTGACGCTGGTCGCCGGGGCCGCGGTCGGCGGCACCTGGCTGGCGATCGGCGGAACCGTGACCGGTCAGGCGACAGGACCCGCACCGGTCACGCCGGCACCGTCGCGCGTCTTCTTTGGAAGCGATCCCGGCACCGGCGTCACCGCGTCGGTGCGGGTCTCCCCCTCGGCGTGGGGCAGTGTGCTGCAGATCTCCGCCCATGGGGCACCCGCGGGCATCACCTGCCGGTTGCAGGCGGTCGGGCCCGGGGGAACCAGGTCGGAGGCCGCCACCTGGCGTGCGGGGACGTACCCGCCCGGCACCACCGTACCCGGGGCGGTCCCCCTGTCCCCGGCGGCCATCGAGCACTTCGAGATCGTCGCGGGCAACGGTCAGAAGCTGGTCACGATCCGGGCGTGAGCCGATCCGGGGATGAGTCACAGAAGTTGGACAAAAAGGGCGAACGGCTCGAACCATATGCGCTCGTCGTCCGTAGAACTGAATGAGTGCTCACATTCGGGTTCCTACGCAGAAGAGCCGGAAGACCATGTTTGTGACCGATTCCGCCCGTGCCGGCTCACCCCCCGCACGGTCCTGCCGCCACCAGGCGACGCTCACGTTGCCCGCGCAGGAGGCGCATGTCCCCGCTGCCCGTCATCTCGCGGCGGAGCTGCTGGAGTGCTGGTGCGTGCCCGAGAGCGACCGGGACTCCGCCGTCCTCATCGTCGACGAACTCGCCGCCAATGCCGCCCAGTACGGCCGTGAACGCATGACGCTGCTGCTCGCCCTCGACGGCGGCACCCTGCACATCGTGGTCAGTGACTCCGGAACGGCGGTCGAGCGCGTCCGCCACGACATGGCGCCGGACGAGCACGGCCGCGGCACCGGCATCGTCGACTCCCTCGCCCAGTCGACCGAGGTCCACCAGACGCGCGGTGGCCGAGAAGTCCGCGCCTGTCTGCGCTGTTCGGCATGATCGAGCCCGTACGCTTCGGACGATCGCAGAAGGGCACGAGCGCCCATGGCGGACACCGTCGATGTCGAGGCCGTCTTCCGCGCCGAGTACGGGCGCGCGGTCTCCGTCCTCGTCCGCTTCCTCGGCGACATCGACCTCGCCGAGGAAGCGGTGCAGGACGCCTTCACCACCGCCGTACGGACCTGGCCGGAGTCCGGTGTGCCGCCGAGCCCGGCCGGCTGGATCATCACCACCGCGCGCAACCGGGCCATCGACCGGCTCCGCCGCGAGTCCTCCCGGGACGCCCGGCACGCCGAGTCCGCCCGGTTGTACGCGCCCGACGCGCCGGCCGAGGAGGGCCCCGTGCGGGACGACCGGCTCCGCCTGATCTTCACCTGCTGCCACCCCGCGCTCGCCCTCCAGGCCCGGGTCGCCCTCACCCTGCGCCTGCTCGGCGGCCTGAGCACCGGCCAGATCGCCCGCGCCTTCCTGGTGCCGGAGCCGACCCTGGCCCAGCGGCTGGTAAGGGCCAAGACCAAGATCCGGGACGCGGGCATCCCGTACCGCGTGCCCAGCGACGCCGATCTGCCCGAACGGCTCGGCGGCGTCCTCGCCGTCGTCTACCTGATCTTCAACGAGGGCTACACCGGCGACCCGGCCCTGGGCGCGGAGGCGCTCCGGCTCGGCCGGCTGCTCGCCTCGCTGATGCCGGAAGAGCCCGAGGCGACCGGCCTGCTCGCGCTGATGCTGCTGACCGAGTCCCGGCGGCCGGCCCGGCAGGGCGCGGACGGCGTCCTCGTCCCGTTGCCCGAGCAGGACCGCACACTGTGGGACCGCGAGCTGATCGCCGAGGGCCAGGACCTGGTCCGGCACTGCCTGCGCCGCGGCAGGCCCGGGCCGTACCAGATCCAGGCCGCGATCAACGCCGTGCACAGCGACGCGCCCACCGCCGAGGCCACCGCCTGGGACCAGATCCTGCGCCTGTACGACCAGCTCATGGCCGTGGCGCCGTCCCCGGTCGTCGCCCTGAACCGTGCGGTCGCCGTGGCCGAGGCCGAGGGGCCGGCCAGGGCGCTCGGCCTCGTCGACTCCCTCGACCTCGGCCGGTATCACGTGCTGCACGCCGTCCGTGCCGACCTGCTGCGCCGCTTGGGCCGCACCGCCGAGGCCGCCGCGGAGTACGGCCTGGCCGCCGAACTGGCCGGCAGCGAGGCCGAGCGGGGCTACCTGGAGCGGCGCCGCCGGGAGACGCACCCCGACGCGACGTGACCCGCGTCACCATGGCCGGTCGGAATGAACTTGAGGACCTGAAAGGTTGGCAAATACACCCAACGACCAGGCCCGGGCCGCACCGCCCGTGCACCACCAGCGAGGCACACCTGTGAACCGTCCCGCCATCGAGCAGCCCGCCGACATCGTGGCCCGGCTGCGCGCCACCTTCGCCACCGGCCGCACCAAGCCCGTCGAGTGGCGCACCGGCCGGCTGCGCCGACTGCGCGCGATGCTCACCGAGCGCGGCGCCGACCTCGCCGCCGCCCTCCGCGCCGACCTCGGCAAGAGCAGCACCGAGGCCTACCGCACCGAGATCGACTTCACCATCCGCGAGATCGACCACACCTTGGAGCACCTGGCGGACTGGCTGCGCCCGGAGCCGGCGCCCGTCCCGGCCCACCTCGGCGCCGACGCGACGGCCTGGACGCAGTACGACCCCCTCGGCGTCGTCCTCGTCATCGCCCCCTGGAACTACCCGGCGCAGCTGCTGCTCGCCCCCATGGTGGGCGCCCTGGCCTCCGGCAACGCGGTCGTCGCCAAGCCGAGCGAGCTGGCCCCGGCCACCTCGGCCGCCCTCGCCGAGCTGATCCCGGCCTACCTGGGCACCGACGCGGTCGCCGTGGTCGAGGGCGGGGTCCCGGAGACCACGGCGCTGCTGGCCGAGCGCTTCGACCACATCTTCTACACCGGCAACGGCGCCGTCGGCCGGATCGTGCTGCGCGCCGCCGCCGAGCACCTCACCCCGGTCACCCTCGAACTGGGCGGCAAGTCCCCGGTGTTCGTGGACCGCGGCACCGACCTGGACGTGGTCGCGGACCGGCTGGCCCGCGGCAAGTTCCTCAACGCCGGCCAGACCTGTGTCGCGCCGGACTACGTCCTGACCGACCCGGAGACGGCCGCCGCTCTTGAGGCCGCGCTGGCGCGCGCGGTGGAGGCGCTGTTCGGCGCCGACCCGGCCGAGTCGCCGGAGTACGGCCGGATCGTCAACGAACGGCACTTCGACCGGCTCTCCGGCCTGCTCGGCTCCGGGCGGATCGCGGTCGGCGGCGAGAGCGACCGCATGGCGAAGTACATCGCGCCGACCGTCCTCGCGGACGTCGACCCCGCGTCGCCCGTCATGCAGGAGGAGATCTTCGGCCCGATCCTGCCCCTCGTCACCGTGTCCGGCCTGGACGAGGCGATCGCCTTCATCAACGACCGGGACAAGCCGCTCGCCCTCTACGTCTTCAGTGAGTCCGAGCGGACCCGCGCGCGCATCGCCGCCGAGACCTCCTCCGGCGGCCTCGGCCACGGCCTTCCCCTCGCCCATCTCACCGTTTCCGACCTGCCGTTCGGCGGGGTGGGGGAGAGCGGCACGGGCAGCTACCACGGACGCTACTCCATCGAGACGTTCAGCCACCGCAAGGCGGTCCTGCACAAGCCGCTGGGCTGAATTCCCTTGCACGGCAGGCCGGATGTGCGAAACTCCGCCGAATGACCGTTCAAACGATCACTGCGGACGCCTCCGGCACCTTCCAACTCGGCGACCTGCCCGTCCACCGCATCGGCTTCGGAGCCATGCGGCTGACGGGCAGCGCCGCGTTCCACCTCGGCACGCCCAGCGACCGCGCCCGCTCGATCGCCGTGCTGCGCCGGGCCGTCGAACTGGGCGTGAACCACATCGACACGGCAGCCTTCTACTTCTCCGCCACCCGCTCGGCCAACGAACTGATCAACACCGCCCTCGCCCCGTACCCCGAGGACCTGGTCATCACCACCAAGGTCGGCCCCTTCCGCGACTACCACGGCGAGTGGGGCGACCCGGCGCGCCCCGACCAGCTGCGCGGCCATGTGGAGGAGAACCTGCGCCAGCTCGGGCGCGACCACCTCGACGTCGTCAACTTCCGCCGGCAGGAGCAGGATTCGATCGCCGAGCACTTCGGCGCGCTCGCCGAACTGCGCGAGGCCGGCCTGATACGCCACCTGGGCATCTCGGGTGTCGGGCCGCGCCACCTCGCCGAGGCACTGGAGATCGCCCCGGTGGTGTGCGTGCAGAACCGGTACGCCCTGGACCGGCCCGATCCCCTCGACGACGAGATGCTGCGCCTGTGCGGCGAACACGGCATCGCGTTCGTCCCCTTCTTCGCCGTCGCGGGCCAGGCCGGACCGCGGGCGGCGGCCGACACCCATGACGACACCGTGCGCGACATCGCCCGCGCCCACGGAGTGAGCCCCGCGCAGCTCCGCATCGCCTGGACCCTGCACCAGGGTCCCCATGTCCTCGCCATACCCGGCACCGGCAACCCGGACCACGTCGCCGAGAACGTCGCGGCGGGCGCGCTGCCCCTCACAGCGGACGAACTGGCCCGGCTCGACGCCCTGCACACCCCGGCGAGCTGACGCTCCCGGCCGCAACCCGGGGCCTTCTCCTGGAAGGCGGCCCGCCGGGCCCCGGGTCCCCTGTCGCCCGGACGGCGGCCCCCGTACGATCGGCCCTCCCATAATGGGTGCGGGGGCACAGCCGTACGAAGACTCGATTGACTACCATCGTGTAGACGGTCGCCCGGGCCGCACACGAAGACGGGGTGAGGGACGTTCCATGACCGAGGCGAAGGACGAGCGCCGGCCGGCCGGCGAGCTGGAGGCGAGCGTCATGGCCGCACTCTGGGCCGCGGGCGGACCGCAGACGCCCGGCCAGGTCCAGCGGAGCCTCGGCGCGGACCTGGCCCGTACGACGGTGACCACGATCCTCACCCGCCTGTACGAGAAGGGCGTCGTCGAGCGGCACCGCCAGGGTCGCGGCTACGCCTACCTCCCGGTCCGGGACGTCCAGGACGCCCACGGTCTCACCGCCCGCCGGATGCACAGCGAACTCGACCGGGACAGCGACCGCCAGACCGTCCTCGCCCGCTTCGTCGCCCAGCTCAGCCCCGACGACGAACGGATCCTGCGGGACCTGCTAGAACCCGACGAACGATGACCGCGCTCCTGCTGCTGCCCCTGCTGCTGCCGTTCGCCCTGCCGGCCCTGGCCCGCCGGGCCCTGGACCGGCTGGCCCCGGCCGCCGCGCTGTGGGCCGTCACCGGCTGTGCGGTGGTGCTCGCCGGCTGTTCGCTGGCCGCGCTCGGCTCGTTCGTGCTCATCGGGCTGCTCAAGGTCCCGCTCTTCGCCGCGCTCGGCGAGCTGATACACCCGCTGCGCACCGCCTCCGACCTCGTCGTGCTGCCGGCCGCCGCGACCTCCGTCGGCGCGCTCGCCGTCTGCGGCTGGACCCTCGTGCGCTCGGTGCTGCACCAGACCCGCGCCTTCCGTGCGGCCCGCACGGAGGCCGGGCACGGCCCCTCGGCGGGCGATCTGTGCGTGGTGGACTCGCCGCGCCCCGACGCCTACGCGCTGCCCGGCCGCCCGCACCGCATCGTCGTCACCACCGCGATGCTGCGCAGCCTGGACGGCCCCGAGCGGGAGGCGCTGTTCGCACACGAACGGGCGCACAACGACGGCCACCACCACTACTTCCTGGCCGCCGCGGAACTGGCCGCGCACTGTCATCCGGCGCTCCGCCCGGTCCGCGGGACCATCCGCCTCGCCGCCGAGCGCGCCGCCGACGAGGCCGCCGCCGCGAGTGTCGGCGACCGGCGCCTGACCGCCCGGGCCATCGCCCGCGCGGCCCTCGCCGGACAGGCGGCCGGCTCAGCCCACTCGGAGCGTCCTGACTTCGCGCCCGCCGCTACCACCGGCCCCGTCCCGCAGCGCGTCCAGGCCCTGCTGGCCGCACCTCTGGTGCCCCGGGCCGGCCATGCGATCGCCGCCCTGCTCATCGCCTGCACGGCCGTCTCCTGTGCCGCCTCGGTCGCCGGCATGGCCGACTTCCACCATCGGGTGGAGATCGCCCAGGGCGACGAACGGCCCTGACGCGCCACACTCGAGAACGGCCGCGGCAACCTTTCGGCAACCCTGGCGCAACGCGCGTAGACGAGGACTGGCGCCAGCAAGGTTTTACGTATAACCTCACCCGCTAACCACCTCCACCGGAAGGTTCCGATGCGACGCGTCGCCCTGGTCACCCTCGTCGTCGACGACTACGACGAGGCCATTCGCTTCTACACCGAGGCCCTCGGCTTCCGGCTCGCCGAGGACGCCCCGCGCCCCGACGGCTCCCGCTGGGTCGTCGTGGAGCCGGGCGGCGCCGGCACCGGGCTGCTGCTGGCCCGCGCCAAGGGCGAGGCCCAGCGGGCGCGCGTCGGCGACCAGACCGGCGGACGCGTCGGGTTCTTCCTGCACACCGACGACTTCGCCCGCGACCACGCCCGGATGACCGCGGCCGGCGTGACCTTCCTGGAGGAGCCGCGGCACGAGCCCTACGGCACCGTCGCCGTCTTCCAGGACCTGTACGGCAACCGCTGGGACCTGCTCCAGCCCGCCACCCACTGATCAGCACCGCACCACCTGCCGAGGAACGAAAACGCCATGACCGCGCCCCGCATCGACACCGAGACCCTCCGCCGGCTCCCCAAGGCCGTGCTGCACGACCACCTCGACGGCGGCCTGCGCCCCGCCACCGTCGTCGAACTCGCGGCGGAGATCGGTCACACCCTGCCCACCACCGACCCCGACGAGCTGGCCGCCTGGTACTTCGAGGCCGCCAATTCCGGCGACCTGGTCCGCTACATAGCCACCTTCGAGCACACCCTCGCCGTCATGCAGACCCGCGAGGGCCTGCTGCGCACCGCCGAGGAGTACGTGCTGGACCTCGCCGCCGACGGTGTCGTCTACGCCGAGGTGCGCTACGCCCCCGAGCTGAACACCCAGGGCGGGCTGTCGATGCGCGAGGTCGTGGAGACCGTGCAGGAGGGCCTCGCCGCCGGTATGGCCAAGGCGGCCGCCGCCGGCACCCCCGTACGCGTCGGCACCCTGCTGTGCGGCATGCGGATGTTCGACCGGGTCCGCGAGGCCGCCGACCTGGCCGTGGCCTACCGCGACGCCGGTGTCGTCGGCTTCGACATCGCCGGCGCCGAGGACGGCTTCCCGCCCGCCGACCACCTCGCGGCATTCGAGCACCTGCGCCGCGAGAGCGTGCCCTTCACCATCCACGCCGGCGAGGCGCACGGCCTGCCCAGCATCCACCAGGCCCTGCAGGTCTGCGGCGCCCAGCGCATCGGCCACGGCGTGCGCCTCACCGAGGACATCCCCGACCTCGCGGCCGGCAAGCTCGGCCGGCTCGCCTCCTGGGTGCGCGACCGTCGGATCGCGCTGGAGATGTGCCCCACCTCCAACCTGCAGACCGGCTGCGCCACCTCGATCGCCGAGCACCCGATCACGGCCCTGAAGGACCTCGGCTTCCGGGTCACCCTCAACACCGACAACCGACTGGTGTCGGGCACGACGATGACCCGGGAGATGTCCCTGCTGGTCGAGGAGGCCGGCTGGACCGTCGAGGACCTGCGCACGGTCACGGTGAACGCCCTCAAGAGCGCCTTCATCCCGTTCGACGAGCGCACGGCCCTCATCGAGGACGTGGTCCTGCCGGGTTACGCGGCCGCGCTCTGAACGAGCCCCCTGAGGTAGGCGGCCTGTCCGATGTGCTGAAGGTCGTCGGACAGGACGCTCATCAGGCGGACACCCAGGCTGACCGGGGGATCCCAGCGCTCGTCCACGATCCGTTCCAGATCCTTGGCGGCGAGGCCGCGCAGCGCGCCGAGGGTCTGCTCGTGCACCGCGTCGTAGTACCCGGTGAGCAGGTCGGCGGACTCGACCCGCACCTTCGCGACCTTGGCCGGGCTGTGCCCGTACCCGGTGTCGTGGCGGGGCAGGTCGAGGCCGAAGCGCTTCTCCCAGTCCTGGGAGAGCCACACCTGGTCGAGGTCGAAGGCGTCGGCGATGTGGTCGTCCTGCACCCGGGTCAGATGCCAGACGAGCCAGGCGACGGAGTTGGCGTCGGGCGCCGGGCGGTGGTGCAGCGCGTCCGGTCCGAGGCCGTCGAGGACGGCATGGACTTCTTCCTGGATGCGGCCGTAGCCGTCGATGAGGATGTCCTTTGCATGCATACCGTCCACCATCCCAAACAGCGGGCGTTCACGCGTCCGGAATCCAGCTTCCGTGGAAGCCGAGCGGCACCCGGCCGGGCAGGTGCACGCGCGCCACGGGCTCGCCGGTGAACTCCTGAGCGGCGAGGATCACCAGGTCGGCGGCACCACGGTCCGGGTTGTGGACGTACGCGATCGCGCATATGGGGCAAACGCCCCTTCCGGAAAAGGACAGTGACGACCTGTCATCCCTCCTGCGGGATATGCCACCGCCCGGCCCGCGCCGAGACCGGTGAGTGCGCCCGCCGCCGCGAGTCCGGCCGTCGCGCGCAGCACGGTCCGCCGGGTGTGTTCCGCCATGACATGTCCTCCTGACCGTCGTCGTCTTGGCCGACGGTCCCGAGTCTGCGGTGGCGGGCGGCCGTGATCAGGAGGGCTGGGACCCCTCCTGGGGTGGTGCCAGGCCCCCTGTTCCGCCGCCGGTCTCCAGCAGCGTGACGAGCGCCCGGGCGGCGGGACTGGTGGCACGGTCCGGCGGCAGCAGCGCCACGGTCTCGTACTCCGTCTCGCCCGTGCCCTTCAGCGGCAGCGCGGTGAGCGAGGGCCGCTTGTGCCGGAAGTGCCGGGGTACGACCGCGATCCCCAGGTTCTCGTCCACCAGGTCCAGCAGGCTGTGCACGTCGTTGACCTCCAGCGCGACCGTGCGCCGGACGCCGGCCGCGGCGAACGCGGCGTCGGTGCTGCGGCGCGGGCCCCAGTCCGGGTGGAAGTCCACGAAGACCTCACCGGTCAGGTCCTCGGGGGTCAGCACCGCGCCGGCCGAGGCCAGCCGGTGGCCGGGATGACACAGCACGGTCATCGGCTCGCTCGTCAGCGACACCGAACGCAGCTGGTCGCTGTCCGCCTGGGTGCGGTAGGCGAAGGCCAGGTCGAGCCGGCCGGCCGCCACTTCCTCGGCCAGCGCGCCCGAACCGGCCTGCCGCAGCCGGATCTCCACGTCCGGATGCCGGCCCCGGAACGCGGCCAGCAGCCGTGCCACCTGCACCCCGGCGATGCACTGCTCGGTGCCCAGCGCCAGCGTGCCGCGCAGCACGCCCTGCACCGCCGCGACCGCCTCGTGCGCCGCACGGACCTGCGCCAGGATCCGTTCGGCCTCCACCAGCAGCGCCCGCCCCGCCTCGGTGAGCGTCACCCGCCTGGTGGTACGCACGAACAGCGGCGCCCGCAGCTCCCGCTCCAGCGCCCGGATGGACGCCGACAACCCCGACTGGGACACCATCAGGCGTTCGGCGGCCCGGGTGAAATGCTGGTCCTCGGCGACGGCGACGAAGTGCTGGAGATGGCGCAGTTCCATGATTGAGAAGCCTAGCCGCTGAATTCCATCGGATTCTTCTGTTGGACCGCTGCCCGCGCCCCGGGGAAGAGTAGAGCCGGTAGATCGTGTGCCAACCCCTCTGGAGTCGCGTTGTACACCGCACACCCCGACCGTTACGCCGACATGCCCTACCGGCGCACCGGACGCAGCGGGCTGAAGCTCCCCGCGCTGTCCCTCGGCCTGTGGCACAACTTCGGCCCGGACCGGCCCGCCGAGACCCAGCGGGCCATCCTGCGCCGCGCCTTCGACCTGGGCGTCACCCACTTCGACCTCGCCAACAACTACGGCCCGCCGCCCGGCGCCGCCGAGTCCGCGCTCGGCGAGGCCCTGAAGGCCGACTTCGGGCCGTACCGCGACGAGCTGATCATCTCCACCAAGGCCGGCTATCTGATGTGGCCCGGCCCGTACGGCGAATGGGGTTCGCGCAAATACCTGCTGTCCTCGCTCGACCAGAGCCTGAAGCGCATGGGCCTGGACCACGTCGACATCTTCTACTCGCACCGCCCCGACCCGGACACGCCGCTGGAGGAGACGATGGGTGCCCTGCACTCGGCGGTGCAGCAGGGCAAGGCGCTGTACGTCGGCGTCTCCAACTACTCGCCGGAGCAGACCCGCGAGGCCGCCCGCATCCTCGCCGACCTCGGCACCCCCCTGCTCATCCATCAGCCGCGCTACTCGATGCTCGACCGCCGGCCCGAGCAACAGGACCTCCTCACCACCCTTGACGAGCTGCGGATCGGCTCCATCGCCTACTCCCCGCTGGAGCAGGGCCTGCTCACCGGCCGCTACCTCGACGGCATCCCGGAGGACTCGCGGGCCGCGAGCGACAGTCCCTTCCTGAACTCGGACGCGGTCACCGAGGACCTCGTGGCCCGCCTGCGCTCCCTCGACGAGGTCGCCAAGTCCCGCGGCCAGAGCCTGGCCCAGCTGGCCCTGGCCTGGGTGCTGCGCGGCGGCCGGGTCACCTCCGCGCTGGTCGGCGCGAGCAGCCCGCAGCAGCTCGAGGACAGCGTCGGCACCATCCGCAACCTGGACTTCGACGCCGAGGAACTGGAAAGGATCGACGCGATCGTGGAGGGCTGAGCTCCCCCCGTTTCGGGGCCCATCGACCTCAGCCGGGGGAGCGGGGATCTGCTGCGGTACTGCCTCAGCGAGGCCGACGGGCTGCCGCCCGGCCGGCTGCCGGCGCCGGCGGACGAGCGCCTGGCCCCGGCCCCGAGAGCGCCCTCGGCGACCTTTCGAGCACTGCGGGTGCCGAGCGCGGCCGGACCACATGGGTCCGGCCGCCGCTTAGCGGGCGGACCGCCGTGCGCGGCGGACTCACCGCGGCCAGGCGGTGTCAGGCACCGGCCGGCACCCGGTCCAGAAAGCCCAGTACCTGCCGGATCCGGCCCTCGTCGTCCAGCGTGACGACGTCGAACCCAGCCACCGGCGCCGAGCCGTCGGCCTCGTTCACCAGCTCCCAGCCGAAGCGCGCCGTGTCGTGGTGTCCGTCCACCGCACCGAGCGGGCGGAAGACGAACCCGGGGAACTGAGCGTGCGCCGCCGCGATCACGGCCGCGATGCCCTCGTGGCCGCGGACGTCGGCCAGGGGGTCGGTGTAGCCGCCGTCGGTGGTCCACGCGGCGGCGACCGCCTTCTTCAGCGCCTCCGGCTCAGAGGCGTTCCAGGCCTCGAAGTAACGGGCGGCGGCGCTCTCGTAACGGTCGGTGTTCACGGACATGGTGCATCAGCCTCCATCGAGGTCGCATCTGCTGGTAAGTGCTGGTCAAAGCCGGATCCGGGGCTTCGCCGATCCGGTGTGACCACCATGCCGGAGCACCGAGGGGCGGGTCGATTACCTGCCTGGTAATGCCCGGGGGGTGCGAACGCGCCGGTGCGTTCCGGCCAGAACCGGCGGTGAATATGCCAGCAGACTGGCCGGAAAGTCATGGTGACAGTGTTTCGGGAGTGGCGATACTCGAACGTCAGGGGCACTTCACCGCACAGGAGCCGCACGGAGAGCGAGGCCGGTTCGGGCGCAACCAGCGAGGCGACGGGGGAGTGAGACGTGCACGACGAATTCCTGTGCCATGTCACGGCGTACGGCATGTGCGACGGCCGGCGCATCGGGGTACCGCTCGGCACCTATCGCGCGCCCACGCTGGCCCTGGCCCTGTGGTGGCTGCGCGACCGCGCGTCCTGGATCGCCGAGCGCCTGGACCCGAGCCCGGAGGACCCCGCCTTCCCGGTGGGCGCGCTGGTGCCGGTCGCGGACACGGTGGCGGACGTGCCCGCGCTGCTGCGCGCCTGGTGCGCCGACGGCGTCCGGCAGGAGCTGGTGGCCGACGAGCTGGCCGGCGGACGGCTGGTGCGGATCGCCGCCAGCGACGACACCACCGAGTACGAACTGCTCGCCGAGTCCGTCGACGCGCTGCGCATGCAGCGCACCCTGCCGGCGCTCGTCGTACCCGTCGCCTGACACGTGTCCGTCGCGGTGCCGCACCCCGACTCCAGGCACACATGTGGACGAATCGGTAGAATTCTTGCCATGGCCGAGCGGCCGATCGCCCCGACGGCGCCCGAACTCGTCCTGGAGACCGACACGGGCTCCACGGTCATGAGCCCGGGCCACGACTACCACGTCGGACGCGACCCGTTGAGCGACATCGTCATCGACGATGCCCGGGTCTCGTGGCACCACGCCGTGCTGCGCTGCGACCAGGACCGCTGGACCCTCACGGACCGGCACAGCACCAACGGCACCTACGCCGACGGCCGCAGGATCAGCGAATGGGGCGTACGCCCCGGCAGCGTGATCCGCTTCGGCAACCCCACCGACGGCCCCCGCGCGGTCCTCGCCGGCGCCCCGCGGCCCGACCCCGACCGCCCCTCCGCGGTGTCCCTGCCCCAGCTGACCGGCACCTTCCGCCGGCCCAGCAGTGTCCGCCCGCTGCCCGTGCGCTCGATCCGCATCGGCCGGGCAGCCGACAACGACTTCGTGGTGAACGACCTGGTCGTCTCCCGGCGCCATGCCGAACTGCGCGCCCACAGCGACGGCACGTACGAGATCGTCGACCTGGGCAGCCACAACGGCACCTACCTCAACGGCCGGCCCGTCACCCGCGCACCCATGGGGCCCGGCGACATCGTCGGCATCGGCCACTCCGCGTTCTGCCTGGTCGGCGACGAACTCCAGGAGTACGTCGACACCGGCGAGATCTCCCTGGACGTGCAGGACCTCACCGTCGCCGTGGACGGCGGACGCAAGGTGCTCCTCGACCACGTGTCCTTCCCGGTGGGCGAGAAGTCCCTGCTCGCGGTGGTCGGACCGAGCGGCGCCGGCAAGTCCACGCTGCTGAACGCCCTGACCGGGCAGCGTCCGGCCGACCGAGGCACCGTCCTGTACGACGGCCGCGACCTCTACCGCGACTTCGCCGAACTGCGCCAGCGCATCGGCCTGGTCCCGCAGGACGACATCCTGCACCCCCAGCTCACCGTGCGCGCCGCCCTGACCTACGCCGCCGAACTGCGCTTCCCCGAGGACACCGCCGCGGCCGAGCGGCGGGCCCGGGTGGACGAGGTCATCCGGGAACTCGGCCTCGAAAAGCGCGCCGACCAGCCCGTGCACAGCCTCTCCGGCGGGCAGCGCAAGCGGGTCAGCGTGGCCCTGGAGCTGCTCACCAAGCCCTCGCTGCTCTTCCTGGACGAGCCGACCTCCGGCCTCGACCCCGGCATGGACCGGTCGGTGATGAACATGCTGCGCGGCCTCGCCGACGACGGCCGCACCGTCATCGTGGTCACCCACAGCGTCCTCAGCCTCGGCGTCTGCGACCGCCTCCTGGTGCTCGCCCCCGGCGGCAAGGTGGCCTACTACGGGCCGCCCGACGACGCCCTCGCATTCTTCGGCTTCGAACAGTGGCCGGAGGCCTTCGAGGCCTTCGACCGCGACCCGGACCGCGACTGGGCCAGGGAGTACCGCGAGTCGCCGTTCCACCGGCACTACGTCGCCGAGGCCACCACCCAGCCCCACCACCCGGGCCCGGCCCCCGTCTCCCCGGCGCCGCCACCCCGCCCACGCGGCTGGGGCGCCCAACTCGGCACGCTGATCCGCCGCTACGCGGCCGTCCTCGCCTCCGACCGCACCTTCCTGCTCGTCATGATCGCCCTGCCGTTCGTCATGGGCGCCATGGCCCGCGCCCTGGCCGGCGGCCGGCTCGCCCGGGACACCGCGATGAACGCGCTGCTCATCCTGTGCGTCGGCGCCGTGCTGACCGGCGCCGCCAACGCGGTGCGCGAACTCGTCAAGGAACGCGTCGTCTACCAGCGCGAACGCGCCGTCGGCCTGCCCCGTTCGGCCTATCTGATGTCCAAGATCGTGGTACTCGGCACGATCAGCGTCGTCCAGGCCGTCGTCCTCACCCTGGTCGCCCTCCTCGGCGTCGACCTGAACACCCCCGGCGGCCGGGGCGTCCTGCTCCCGCCCCTCGCCGAGATCGCTCTGGCCACCGCCCTGCTCGCGTTCACCGCGATGATGCTCGGCCTGCTGGTCTCCGCGCTGGTGCGCAAGGAGGAGGTGACGATGCCGCTGCTGGTGCTGCTCGCCATCGTCCAGGTCGTGTTCTGCGGAGCCCTGCTCCCGCTCAACGGTGTGCCCGGCCTGGAGCAGCTGTCCTGGCTCGTGCCCTCCCGCTGGGCGCTCGGCGCCATGGCCGGCACGGTCGGGCTGTCCCGGATCGTCCCGGGCAACCTGTCCGCCGACCCCCTCTTCCGGCACTCGACAGGCGTCTGGCTGCTCGATCTGGCCATGCTGGTGGTGCTCTCCGTCCTCTACGGACTCGTGGTCGCCCGGCTGCTGCGCCGGCACGAGCCCGCCGTGATGCGGAAGTAGGCGAACGCGATGGCACACACCCGGAAGCAGGCGCCCCGATGAACAGAGCGGCCAGTCCCGGATTCCAGCCCACGCACGTCGTGCCTCGGCACGGCATGCCCGCCTGGGAGGCCCCCGACCCGGCCCGGCCCACCGTGCCCCTCGACCCACTGCTGCCGGTGGAGCTCGTGGAGCGGCGCGGCGACTGGGGGTACATCCGCTGCGCCAACGGCTGGGGCGCCTGGGTCGACGGCCGCCGGCTCGTCGCCGTACCCGAGGACCCGCCCGCCGCCGACGGCCCGGCCGGCACCGCCGATCCGCGGCCCCTGCTGGCCCACGTCGAACAGGCCCTGGCGGATTACCGGTCCGCGGTGGAGGAGCTGGCCGCCGGCACCCTGGACGGCGAGGACTTCGAGGACCGCACCCGGGGCCTCAGGCTCGGGATCGTCGTCGACGCGGAGGCCATGTGGCTGTACGACCCCGAGGAGGGCAGCTGGGTGTACGGCGACGGACGGCGGCTGACCACCTACGCCACCGACCGGGAGGTCACCGGCGAGGACGCCGGCGAGGACGCCGCCGGGCACGCCCCGACCCGGCTGGTGGCACCCGAAGGTGAGCGCTGATGGCGGGCGAGACCAGCCTGTTCTCCGGTCGACCCTCGGAACTCATCGGCCGGCAGATCGCGAGCTACCGCATCGAGAGCGAGATCGGGCGTGGCGGCATGGCCGTCGTCTACCGCGCCCGCGACCTGCGCCTGGACCGGACGGTCGCCCTCAAGCTGCTCGCCCCCGAACTCGCACGCAACGACACCTTCCGCAAGCGGTTCACCCATGAGTCCCAGGTGGCCGCGGCGATCGACCACCCGCACATCGTGCCGGTCTTCGAGGCCGGCGAGACCGACGGGGTGCTCTACATCGCCATGCGGCACGTCTCCGGCAGCGATCTGCGTCACATCCTCGACCTGCGGGGACCGCTGCCGCTGCCGGATGCCGTGCGGATCGCCGCCCAGGTGGCGTCCGCCCTCGACGCCGCCCACGAGCACGGCCTGGTGCACCGGGACGTCAAACCCGGCAACATCCTGGTCGCCGAGGGCATCGACACCGACCACCCCGAGCACGTCTACCTCACCGACTTCGGGCTCACCAAGAAGTCGCTGTCCCTCACCGGCTTCACCAGCGTCGGCCAGTTCGTCGGCACCCTCGACTACGTGGCCCCCGAGCAGATCTCCGGCCGCCCGGTCGACGGCCGCTGCGACGTCTACGGTCTGGCCTGTGTCGTCTACGAGAGCCTCGCCGGCCGGCCCCCGTTCCTGCGCGACGACGACATGGCGCTGCTCTGGGCCCACCAGTACGACGATCCGCCACCGCCGAGCGAGGCCCGCCCCGGCCTCGACCCGGCGCTGGACCCGGTCTTCGCCAGGGCCCTGGCCAAGAGCCCCGACAGCCGCTACGACACCTGTCTCGCCTTCGTCGCCGCCCTGCGCGCCACCATGGCGACCCCCGCCGGCCCGGCCGACGTCCGCCCGGCGCAGGAGCCCGACACGGAGACGCACCACAGGGCGACCGGCCCGCCGAGCCCCCCGCACTGGGCGGACCCGGTGTACCGGGGCGACGCAACCGCGCGAAACCCCGCCTGAAACCAACACACCTAGGGCCCGCTCACCTCGCCCCGCCGGTGCACCCGGCGGGCCAGCAGGCCGCCCAGGAATCCGGCGGCCAGTCCCCACAGCGCACCCAGGCCCACCGCCTGCCACAGCCGGGGCCGGAGGAACAGTTCCCCGGACAGGCCGCCGCCCAGGTTGCCGATGCCGAGCAGGGAGAGTCCGTAGTGCGCGGAGACACGGCACGTCAGACAGATCATCAGCACCGTCAGCGCCAGCGCCACGGCCAGGTGGACGGCGTGCTGCCACAGGCGGATCCGGGCCGGTGAGGTCGCTGCCGTCCAGAATGCCACCGCCAGCAGCAGCACCGCGTCCACGACCACCAGCCACCACCACCGGCCGTCGTAGTCGGTGAGCGAGCCGAGGTTCAGCGACGAGACGTCCGGGGTGCGCAGGATCGCGTCCAGGACATGCGGCATGGGCAGGCCGAACGGGCCGTGCACCCGGCCGTTCCAGGTCGCTCCCAGGCCGATGGTGAGGGCCAGCCAGGCCAGGTTGGGCAGGCCGAGCAGGATCAGCGCGAAGGTCGCCGGGGCGTGACCCCGGGTGGCCGCCGTGATCAGCGCGGCGACCAGGCCGACGACCACGTACGCGAGGAGCAGCACCACCATCGCCTGCGCCGCCGGGCGCACCGACTCCTGGAAACGCAGCAGCCGCCCTGGCACCGGCGCCCCGCGCGCGACCAGCAGCGCCAGCGCCAGCACCCCGGCCAGCCACAGCAGGCCGAACAGCACCGTCAGCGGCACGTCCGCGCTGAAGCCGACGCGGGGCGCGGCATTGAACAGGCCGGTCAGGTCGCTGAGGGTGCCGCTGCCGACGTCCACGGCGAAGGTCTGCCGGGCGCCGAGGGCCAGGCCGATCAGCGCGAGCAGCCACAGCACCGCGATCCGGGCCGCCCAGCCGGCCAGTTCGCCGACCGAGGCGACCGCCCGGTGCCGCAGCGGGCGCAGAAAGCCCCCGCCGATCACCAGCGCGCCGACAAGCGTCACCGACAGCGGGATCACGGTGACCCCGGCCCGGGTCTGCGCCAGCACGCCCGCGTTCCCGGAGAGCTCCACACTTCCGCCGACCGCCGTGACCAGGGTCGCGGCCACCACTCTCGGGAAGGCGTCGTCCGGCAGGTCACCCGCGCCGGCCGCCCACAGGCCCAGCGCCGCCACCAGCACCATGACGGCGAGCCCGGTCAGCACCGCGGCCACGGCCTGCGCCCAGCCATGACGGACGGCGGGCCGCGGGGAAACGGTGGGAACGCTCACGGTTGACACGCTAGGCAGCGGCCGCGCACCCCGCCCGCCGGGTGGGCCGTTCGCGTCGGCTTGCGAGCCTCACCGCCCTGCGACACACAATGGGATCAAAGTGCAGCCAAATGCACCAGAAGGAATTTGACTGAGCAAAGCCGCGTATCGCACCGCGTGTCGCATCGCGTATCGCGACGATCGCGACGGGAAGAAGTGCTCGTGAGCGCCGATCCTCCGTCCTCCGGCCGCCCGACCGGGCCGCCCTCCGGCCCGCTGTCGGGCTCCTCGCGGCCCCCGTCCGGACCACCGCCCTCCCAACCGCCGGGTGGCGGTGGCGGAGCCCAGGGTCCCCACGGGCCGTGGTGGAAGTCCGTGCCGCGGGTGGCAGCCGTCAGCGCCGCCGTGGTCGCCGCCGTGGTCCTCGCTGTGGTCTTCACCCGGCCGGGCGGCGGATCCGCCAAGGGCGGCGAGGTCTTCCTGCAGTCCGCGAACAGCACCGGCCAGGACCCGTTCACGGAGTCCACCGCGAGGCAGAGTTCCGCCCCTCCGCCGCCCTCCGCCGCGCCCTCCGGTACGACCAACGCGGTCCAGGGAGTCGACGGCGGTGCGCCCGGGCTGTACGGCGGCACCGCCCGCACACCAGCCTGCGACGTCGAGAAGCAGGTCAAGTTCCTCCAGGCCGACCAGGGCAAGGAGAAGGCCTTCGCCTCCGTGGTCGGCGTCCAGCCCTCCGGCGTGCCCGCCTATCTGCGCTCGCTGACCCCGGTTCAGCTGCGCGTCGACACCCGGGTCACCAACCACGGCTACCGCGACGGGGCCGCCACCAGCTACCAGTCGGTGCTTCAGGCGGGCACCGCCGTGCTGGTGGACAGCCACGGCGTCCCCCGCGTGCGCTGCGCCTGCGGCAACCCGCTGAACGCGCCGGTCGCCCAGAAGAGCACGCCGAAGCTGGTGGGCCCGCGCTGGCCCTCGTACCGGCCCTCCAACGTGATCGTGGTGACGCCCGCGCCGCAGGTCGTCAACGTCTTCGTGCTCTACGACAACCACCACCAGGACTGGATCCACCGTCAGCGCGGTGACCAGTACGGCCGGCACGACGAGCACGCCAGGCCGCCGGCGTTCCCGCACCCCTGGAACCCGCCCCGGCCGCCGTCCCCGTCGACGTCGTCCTCGTCGAGCGCGTCGCCGTCCCCGTCGAAGTCCTCCCCGTCCTCTTCGCCCTCGTCATCCTCTTCCTCGTCCTCGTCGTCGTCGAGTTCGTCGCCGTCGTCCTCCTCCTCGTCCCCGTCGTCGTCCGCTTCGTCCTCCAAGTCCTCGTCTTCGTCGTCGTCCTCGCCGTCCGGATCGAAGTCGTCGGAATCGAAGTCACCGTCGGAGTCGAAGTCGTCGGCATCGCAGTCGTCCGCATCGCAGTCGTCCGCATCGCAGTCGTCCGGGTCGAAGTCGTCCTCGACCCAGCCGTCCTCCGCCGGGCCGGCGTCGCCGTCCGCGGGCTCTCCCTCGGCGCAGACCTCCAGCGCCGGCGAGAAGTCGTCGCAGCAGCAGACGACCGGCTCCATTCAGCGGTCCTCGGAGAATTCCGTTCCGGCCCCGCCGACCCCGGGGACGCCCGGCGAGTCGGGCGCGATCACGCCCACGCAGCAGGCACCGCAGGGCTCGCCTTCGCAGTGAGCGGTCGCCGCTCCGGGCGGCGTGACCATCGCCACTGTGCGCGGTGGGCGAACGCCCGGGGGGACTGCCGAGCCCGGCATGGGGTACGAGGACAGGTGCACCAGGCGACCGGCCGGGCCGGGCTTTCCGAGAGAGACAGCATGACCAACCACCTTGACGAGGCAGTCATAGCGACTGGCTTCGACGTACCTGTGGAGCCGCTGTGGCGGGCGGCGCACTACACCGGCGAACCCGGTTGCATCGCCCAGGCACGCGCCTTCGCCTCCCGGTTCCTGGAGCAACTGCGCACCGAGTGGTGCGCCATCGCCGACCGCCGCGCCAACGGTGAGCTGCTCCTGGTCGTGAGCGAACTCGTCACCAACGCCGACCGGCACAGCAACGGCCCGTACATCCTGGAACTGGAAGGCACGGACAGTGCCGTCACGGTGTGCGTCTACGACAGCAGCTCCGCCCTTCCCCGCCGCTTCCCGAGGGACCCCGAACGCGTCGGACAGCACGGTATGGAGATCGTGCACGCCCTGGCCTCGGAGGTCACCGCGGAGCGCGTGCCCGTGGGCAAACGGGTGCGCGTCCGCTTCGAACTGAACCGCTGAACCGAACCGGGGCGCCGTCTCAGGCGCGGTCGAGTTCGCCGAGCATCCCCTCGCGCAGCCGGGCGATGATCCGCTTGATCAGCCGGGACACATGCATCTGGGAGCAGCCGAGCCGTTCCCCGATCTCCGCCTGGGTGGCCTCCTCGACGAACCGCATATGGATGATCCGCCGGTCCCGCTCGCTCAGTTCCGCCATCAGCGGCGCGAGCGCCTGGAAGTCCTCGACGAGCCGCAGCCTCTCCTCCTCCACGCCGATGAAGTCGGCGAGCACCGCCTCGCCGTCCTCCGTCCCGTCACCGGTGAGCGCGGCGTCCAGGGAGGCGGAGTTGTACCCGTTGGAGGCGAGCTGGGCCTCGACCACCTGGTCCTCGGGGATGTTCATCAGGGTCGCCAGCTCGGCGACCGTCGGGTCCCGGTCCAGCCGGCTGGACAGCTCCTCGCGCGCCTTGGCCAATTCCACCCGCAGCTCCTGGAGCCGGCGCGGCACGTGCACCGCCCAGGTGGTGTCCCGGAAGAACCGCTTGATCTCGCCGACGATGTACGGCAGCGCGAAGGAGGTGAACTCCACTTCGCGGGCCAGCTCGAACCGGTCGATGGCCTTGATCAGGCCGATCATGCCGGTCTGGACGATGTCCTCCATGTCGTCGCCGCGGTTCCGGAAGCGTCCGGCCGCGAAACGCACCAGCGACATGTTCATCTCGATGAGGGTGTTGCGTGCGTACTGGTACTCGTGCGTGCCCTCCTCCAGCTCGGCCAGCCGGCGGAAGAACTGCCGGGACAGCTCCCGTGCGTCACGTGGTGCGATGGACGCCGGGTCCGCGATGCCGGGCAGTGCTGCCGATACCTCGCCCGGCCTGTCCTGCGCGGTCCTCACGGCGACCTCTGCTTCCGGCCGGATCCCGGCGGTGTTCATGTGCCTCTCCCACGAAAGTCCTGGTCCTGTGTCTGCCTCGGCGGCCTCAGCGTGTCCGTTCTATATCGTTCGTCCGGTTTACCCATCACTCGGTGTTTCACACGTACCAGCTGATGCCGCTGACGGGGCGAGTACCCCCGGTCACGCCGCGCATGCACACGCGGCCGCCGGTCCGGGGAATCGGCCGACGCCGGACCGGCCGGCGCAGCCCGGGCCCGAGCCCATGGCGGAGAAGGAGCCGCTGTGGCGAGACCTGGTCGGCGAGGGTGCTGCGCCGTGAGCGGCGGGCACAGGACCGCAGCCCGAGGGACGTGTCCGACGCGGCCAGGATCTCGCTGCCCTGCTCTGCCCTGCCTGGCCGAGATCGAGCGCGGCCGCACGTGGCCTCCTCGGAGGTCTTCGTGGCCGCGGCGCACGCCCTCGGCGACCTGCTCTCACTGACCCACGACGGGCTGACCAGGCGCACGGGCGCGCAGCACCGGACCATATTGTTCGGCGGCGCGGCCGATGAGTTTTGCCGCGAGGATCGGTCGACACTGGTGACCGCGTTCCCTCGCCAAGGAGGTACTCATGACCACCGACGGATTCCTCACCTGTCTCTGGTTCGACGGCCAGGCCGAGGAGGCCGCCGAGTTCTACGTGTCGGTCTTCAAGAACTCCAGCCTCGGCCGGGTCAGCCGCTACACCGACTCCGCTCCCGGTGAGACCGGCTCCGTGCTGACCGTCGAGTTCACGGCCAACGGCCAGAAGTTCGTCGCGCTCAACGGCGGCCCCCAGTTCAAGTTCAACGAGGCCATCTCCTTCCAGATCCTGTGCGCCGACCAGGCGGAGATCGACCACTACTGGACCAAGCTCACCGAGAACGGTGGCGAGGGCGGCCCCTGCGGCTGGCTGAAGGACAGGTTCGGCGTCTCCTGGCAGGTCGTATACGACCGGATCCCCGAGATCCTCCACGACCCCGACCCGGAGAAGGTCGACCGCGCCATGAAGGCGGTGATGGGCATGGGCAAGCTGGACGTCGCCGCGCTGGAGAAGGCGTACGCGGGGGAGTAGCGGACCCCGTCGGTCCGCGACCGTCACCCGGCCTCGGCGAGGATCTCGGTGATCACATGCCGGGAGTTCTCCGCCAGGGCCGGGTTCGTGTGCCAGTAGTACGGCAGCTGGATCAGCGAGATCGACAGCGCCCAGCCCCGGCCCCGCGCCCACTGAGCGTCGTCGGCGCCGACGGCCTTGCGGAAGGTGTCCCGGACGGACGAGGGCAGCAGGTTCCAGGCCACGATCAGATCCACCGCCGGGTCACCCGCTCCCGCGCAGCCGAAGTCGAGTACCGCGCTCAGCCGGCCCTCGTCGACCAGCACGTTCCCGGGGGAGAGGTCCCCGTGGGCCCACACCGGCGGTCCCGTGTGCTCCGGGGCCCGCAGGGACTCCTCCCACAGGGCCGTGACCGCGCCGGCGTCGACCCTCGGGCCCAGCTCGGCGACGGCTGCCCGGGTGGGCTCGTCCCGGTCCCGCAGCGGACCGCCCCGGTAGCCGGGCGGTGCGTCCTGTGGCGCGATCCGGCGCAGCGCGCGCACGAACGCCGCGAGATCCTCGGCGAACCGTTCCGGCTCCCGCACGGCGCCGGCCACCGGATTGTGCCCCTGCAGCCAGCGGTAGACCGACCAGGGCCACGGATAACCCTCGTCCGGCTCGCCGATGCCCACCGGTTCGGGCACGGCGACCGGCAGCAGCGGCCCGAGCCGGGGCAGCCAGCGCTGCTCCAGCCCCAGGTCCCCTACGGCGCCGGGCCGCCGGGGCAGCCGTACCAGCAGGTCGGTACCCAGCCGGAACATGGCGTTCTCGGTCCCGGCGGACGGCAGCCGGCGCACCGGCAGCGCCGCCCACCGCGGGAACCGGTGGGCGATCATGCGCTGGACCAGCGGGGCGTCGAGGTCGATCTCGTCCGCGTGCATCCTCGGCGGAGTCTGGCTGTCGTGGGCACTCATCGGGGCCCATCCCAGCGCCTCGGCGCCCTCGCCGTCCAATGGATTTCCGTCCTCCTCAGACCCGGTCGGCCGCGATCAGCAGGTACTGGAAGCTGCCGTTGCGGTAGGCGTCCAGGAACGTGTCCTCGATGCCCGTGACCAGATGGTCGGCCTCCCTGCGCAGTTCCCAGTAGGGGATCGTCGCCTCGGTCAGGTCCTCGACGTGCACCGGCACCAGGCGGTTGCGGGCCATCGCCTTGAAGTACTCCGAGCGCGGGTGGATGTCGCAGATGTAGTGGGCGTTGATGAGCGACACCTCGCGCGAGGCCTGCCCGTAGGTGTCGTTGTAGCAGCCGGTGATCACCACGTAGCGTCCGCCACGGCGCAGCAGCCGGGCGTGCTCGGCGAACAGCAGGTCCAGCTCGACGTACATGGTGGACTCGTTGTTCCACGAGGCCGCGTACGCGCCGGTCTCGAAGCCGGTGTCGAGCATGTTGCGGTGGTGGTAGCGCACCTTGTCGTCGATGGCCCGGGCACGGGCCTGCTCGTTCGCGAACTCGGCCTGCTTGGCGGAGATGGTGACACCGTCGGCGTGGCAGCCGTACCGCAGATGCGCCACGACACTGCCGCCGCCCCGGCCGCAGCCGGCGTCGAAGACCCGGTCGGCGGGGGACAGCGGGCCGAGATGCGCGGCGAGCAGCTCGGCCTGGGCGTGTTCCAGGCGGTGCAGTTCGGCGGTGACGCGGTCCCGGCGCCGGTCCGGATCAGGCTCGTCGAGCACCGACCGGTCGGCCTCTCCGATGCCGTAGTGATGGTGATACAGGTCGTCGATCTTGCCGAGTTCGAGGTTGACCGGGTTCTCCTCGGTGTTCCAGTAGTCCGCGACCCGGTTCTGGTAGACGGACTGGGTCGGGATCGCAGCGGGCGTGGTCCGGGCGACGGGGGCGGTGGTCAAAGGTGGCTCCTCGCGCATGTGGCGGTGTTCGTCTTGCATGTGACGGCGTTTCGGGAGAGGGCGGTCACCAGTAGTCGGGCAGGTGGTAGCGATGGGTGTTGGTGGCGTGCCACTCGTGGTTGCCGGACACCCAGGCGGCGAGCCCCCGGGCGTAGCGCTCCACCAGCGGCGAGGTGGCCGACAGCAGGGCCGACTCCTCCTCGAAGGCCGCCATGATCCGGTTGTGGATCTCGACGGACTTCAGATAGGCGGCCTTCAGCCCGCGCCGCTCGTTGGCGGCGACGACCTGCGGCAGGTTCAGATGCTCGGGGTCGCCGGCCAGTTCCTTGGTGAAGGAGTACAGGTCGTTGACGATCGTGGTGGCGTTGCAGGCGAGGGCCGTGATCCGCTGGATCTCGGGGCGGGCGTACACCTGCTCGGGCAGCTCGTAGCCGTCCACGGCGTCGACGATCGACAGACAGGGGCGGAAGTTGTTGAACTGCCGCATCACCAGGTACTCCCAGATCCGCGGCTTGTACCGCGTCTCCGCCCAGGCGGCCTCCGCGAGGTAGCCCAGGTGCAGCCGGGCGATGTCGTGCACGAACCGGTCGGTCTGGCTGGGCGTGGCGAAGCCGGCGAAGTCCTCCAGGGCGAAGTGGTACGAGCGCAGCGGACCGTCGGCCCGTACGCCCTGGCGCCATTCCTCCTCCAGCTCCGGAATGCCGTGGTAGGGATCGAGCGCCGACTGGGCCAGGATCAGCCGGCCGGCGAGGCCGCGGCGTGCCGCGCCCCGGCCCTCGTCCTCCTCGCAGTAGCAGGAGTCGACGATGTTCTCGGCGAGCAGCAGCTTCCCGGCGGCCGTCAGCCGGTCCAGGTCCAGCGCGCCCGGATGCTGCAGGACGACGGCCCGGCCGAACTGGAAGCCGGAGAAATCCCCCTTCCACGCCTCCGGGAACAGATCCAGGCCACGGGCCCAGGTCTCCAGCCTGCGGTCCACCTCGGCTGCCTTCACCGGGTCGGCGGGCACGGCCGGCTGGTGGTGCAGTCCGGGGACGGCCCCGGTGCGGCGGGGTCTGCGCAGGCTCGCGGCGATGTCAGGCGGCCCCGGCAGCGGGTAGGAGGGAGTGGGCGTGCCCGTGGTCTGCTCGGTCGTCATTCGGGGAACCGGCCGATCTGCACGTTCTCCAGGATCCCGGCCGCGTCGGGCACCAGGATGGCCATCGAGTAGTAGGCGGTCACGAGGTAGCTGATGATCGCGGCCGAGTCGATGCCCATGAACCGGACGTTCAGCCCCGGCTGGAACTCCTCCGGGATGCCGGTCTGGTAGAGGCCGACCACCCCCTGGTCCGCCTCGCCGGTGCGCAGCGCGATGATGCTGGTGGTGTGGTCCTCGCTGATCGGGATCTTGCTGCACGGGAAGATCGGCACCCCGCGCCACGCCGGCACCTCGTGTCCGTCGACGCTCGCCGTGCCGGGCACCAGACCACGCCGGTTGCACTGCCGGAAGAACGCCGCGATCGCCTTGGGATGGGCGAGGAACACCTTGGTCTTGCGCCGCATCGACAGCAGCTCGTCCAGGTCGTCCGGCACCGGCGGGCCGGTGAAGGTGCTGATCCGCTGGCCGTGGTCGACGTTGTGCAGCAGCCCGAACTCCCGGTTGTTGACCAGCTCCCACTCCTGGCGCTCGCGGATCTCCTCGACCGTGAGCCTCAGCTGCTGCTGGGTCTGGTCCATGGGGTGGTTGTAGAGGTCGGCGACCCGGGTGTGCACCCGCAGCACGGTCTGGGTGAGGGACAACTCGTATTCGCGGGGGGCGAGTTCGTAGTCCACGAAGCCGCCCTGCAGGGTGGGCTCGCCGACATGGCCGGCCTGCACCGGCACCTCTGCCTCGCCCTTGCGGTTCATCGGCCGCTGCTGCCGCTCCACATAGGCCCGGAGATGGGCGGCGAGGGACGGGACGCGCTCGGTGAACTCCTGCACGACGGCCCAGGGCAGCGCGAGCACCACCCCCGCGGTCTCGGCCCGCACCGAGGTCAGCCACAGCGGATCGGACTGCCCGACCGCCTCGTCGCCCATCTGGTCGCCGTCGGTGACGACCCCTGTGATCTCCTCGTCGCCGTACTTGCCGGCGGTGTAGCGGGTGAACCGGCCATGGACGACCAGATAGGCCTCCGTCACGGGCTGACCCGCCTCGAACAGTACCTGCCCGGCGCGCACCTCCCGGGAGTGGAAGCGGCCGGCGATCTCCCGCAGCACCTCGCCGTCGGGGTAGCCGCGCAGGATCGGCAGCTCGGTCAGCGTCCGAGGGATGACCCGGATGTCGTCGGCGCCGTTCTGCTCGAAGTGCACCCGGCCGCGGCCCGTGCGCAGGGTCAGGCGGCGGTTGACCCGGTAGGTGCCACCCCGGACGTCCACCCACGGCAGTGTCTTCAGCAGCCATCGCGAGGTGATGGCCTGCATCTGCGGTTCGGACTTGGTGGTCGTGGTGAGCTGGCGTGCCGCCCGGGTGCTCAGGCTGGTGAGCTGCCCGTCGGCCGCGGGGTCGGGGGCGGGTTCGTCGACGGCGGAACCGGTGGCGCTGTCCGGTGTGGTCACATTCCCTCCAGCGGAGCTGCGTGCGAACAGGGGTGGCCGGATCGCCGGGTGGTGAGCGTGGTGATCCAGCACCCTGGCCAAGCCAAACAGTCCTCGTGAGGTGCCCGATACAGCGCGAAGGGGGCTGATCATGACACTGGGGTGTGTAAACCTTCCGATCGGGGCACGACCGGCAAACGGTGTGATCGGGCGCCGGTGCGCTGCGCCCCGGCCGGCGTCTGCGCGCGCCGGTGTGGTGCGCCCCGGGCGCTCGGGAGAGGCCGTCGACCAGGGCGCGGGACAGGCTCAGGTCAGGTCGTCGACCAGGACGGCCGCCCCGTCGAACCGGCCGGCCTTGAGGTCGGCGAGCGCCTGCGGGGCGCGGGACAGCGGATAGGCGTGCGTGGTTGCGCGCACGCCGTGCCGGGCGGCCAGGGCGAGAAACTCCCGGCCGTCCGCACGGGTGTTGGAGGTGACGCTGCGCAGTTCCTTCTCGTAGAACAGCTCGGTCGCGTAGTGCAGCGGGGGTACGTCGGTCAGGTGGATGCCGGCGAGGGCCAGCACGCCGCCCCGGTCGAGGGCGCGGAGCGCCACCGGGACCAGGTCGCCGACCGGGGCGAACAGGATCGCCGCGTCCAGCGGCTCCGGCGGCGCCTCGTGCAGGTCCCGCGCGGAGGCGGCGCCCAGCTTCAGGGCCAGCCTGCGGGCGGCGGGCTCCCGGGTGATCACATGCACGGTGGCACCCTCGGCGAGCGCCACCTGCGCGCACAGATGGGCGCTGCCCCCGAACCCGTACAGGCCGAGCCGGCCGCCCTTGGGCAGCCCGGTCCGGCGCAGCGCACGGAAACCGATGATCCCCGCGCACAGCAGCGGCGCCGCCGCCACATCGTCCAGCGCGCCGGGCAGCGGGTAGGCGAAGCCGGCCGGCACGGTCGTGTACTCGGCGTATCCGCCGTCGGCGTCCCAGCCGGTGTACTCCGAGTACGGGCACAGGTTCTCGGCGCCCCGCGCGCAGTACGCGCACACCCCGTCGGTGCGCCGCAGCCAGGCCACGCCGACCCGGTCGCCCGGCGCGAAGTCCCGCACCGCGGCCCCGGCCGCCGCCACCTCGCCGACCACCTCGTGGCCAGGGGTGACCCCTTGCCGGTGCACCGGCAGATCGCCCTCGGTGACATGCAGATCGGTCCGGCACACCCCGCAGGCCCGCACCCGCACCAGCAGTTCGTCCGCCCCCGGCACCGGCACGGGCCGCTCCACCAGCCGCAGCGGATGGTCGTCGACCGGCCCCGGCAGCACCACCGACCACGCCCGCATCGTGCTCGTCGTCATCGCACCGTCGCCTCCATTCCCATTGTCCGGGCGGTTCCCCGGTTCGGCGCGCGGGCCGACGGCCGGATGGCTAGCGTGAGCTTCGGGACGCAAGCCTCACAGGCGGGGGACCATCCGTACGGGACCGAAGACCAGGAGGGCCGCGAGCATGGCCGTGCAACCCGAGGGAACGCCCTGTTGGGCCGATGCGATGTTCAGCGACGTCGAGGGAGCCAAGCGGTTCTACGGCGACGTCCTCGGCTGGACCTTCGGCGAGTCGTCGTCGGAGTACGGCAACTACACGCAGGCCTACGCGGAGGGCAAGGCGGTCGCGGCCGTGGTCCCGCCCATGCCCGGCCAGGAGGGCCAGTCGCAGTGGTGCCTGTACTTCGCCTCGCCGGACGCCGCCGCCACCGCCGAGAAGATCCGGGAGAACGGCGGCGAGGTGCTGATGGAGCCGATGCAGGTCGGGGACTTCGGCACGATGTGCCTGGCCCGCGAGCCCAGCGGGGCCGTCTTCGGCGTCTGGCAGGCCGGCCGCCACGAGGGCTTCGAGGCGACGGCGACCCCGGGCGCGTACTGCTGGGCCGAGGTCTTCACCCGTGAGCCCGAGAAGGCCGACGCCTTCCTCTCCGCCGTCTTCCCGTACCGGATGAAGGACATCGTGGACGACGCGGTGGACTTCCGGATGTTCGACATCGGCGAGGACACCGTCCTCGGCCGGATGCGGATGACCGACGACTTCCCGCCCGAGGTGCCCTCGTACATCAACGTCTACTTCACCGTCGACGACTGCGACGAGGCCGTGGCCCGCGCCACCAAGCTCGGCGGTGTCCTCCGCTTCGGGCCGATGAGCAGCCCCTTCGGCCGGTTCGCGGCGCTCAGCGACCCGCAGGGCGCGAACTTCTCCGTGATCGACATCACGACCACGGAGGGGGAGATGCCCAAGGTCAAGGCGGTCTGACCGGCCCGTCACGGCGTCCCGCGCCGCCGTGGCATGATCGTGCGTATGCGTGAACGTGTGGTGGCCGCGTGCGACGGGGCTTCGAAGGGAAACCCCGGACCGGCCGGATGGGCGTGGGTGGTCTCGGACGGCGACGAGCGGACCCCCGCCCGCTGGGAGGCGGGCCCGCTCGGCCGGGCCACCAACAACGTCGCGGAACTCACCGCCCTGGAGCGGCTGCTCACGGCCGTCGAGCCGGATGTGCCGCTGGAGATCCGCATGGACTCCCAGTACGCGATGAAGGCCGTCACCACCTGGCTGCCCGGCTGGAAGCGCAACGGCTGGAAGACCGCGGCCGGCAAGCCCGTCGCCAACCAGGAGCTGGTCGTCCGCATCGACGCACTTCTCGACGGCCGCACGGTGGAGTTCCGCTACGTCCCGGCCCACCAGGTCGACGGCGACCCGCTGAACGACTTCGCCGACCGCGCCGCCAGCCAGGCCGCCTCCGTCCAGGAAGCGGCCGGCAGCGCGCTCGGCTCCCCGGAGCCGCCGCCCTCGCCCGGCACCCCGAAGGCGGCCGCCCCGCGCGGGAAGGCGCCCCGCCGCACCGGCGGCGCGACCTCCTCCCGCACCATCAAGGCGAAGTTCCCCGGCCGCTGCCTGTGCGGCCGCGCCTACGCGGCCGGCGAGTCCATCGCCAAGAACGCGCAGGGCTGGGGCCACCCGGAGTGCCGCACCGCCGAGGCCTGAGCGCGGCAGGTCCGATCAGCTGTCGAAGGTGTAGTACCGCGTGTGGTCCAGCAGGTCGGTCGGACGCACGTCGTTCCACGGCTTCATCGTCTCGTTCAGGTCGACGACGTCGGGCGTGCCGTCCGTGGGCAGGTAGCCCGCGTCCGGATGCCGCCGCTGCCACTCCGCCCACAGCTTGTCCACGAAGGCGTGGTGCAGCCAGAACACCGGGTCGTTGGGGGAGACCCCGGTGCCCATCTGCCCGCCGACCCAGACATGGACCCGGTTGTGCAGATTGACCCCGCGCCATCCCTCCAGGTTGTTGCGGAAGCCGTCCGAGGCGCTGTTGTACGGCGCCATGTCGTACGTGGGTATCGACAGCACCGACTCCACCTCCGCGCGTGTCGGCAGCTCGCGCACGGCCGTGCCGAGCGAGCGGCGCAGGAACGTACGGCCGTCCACCCGTATGTTCATCGGCCAGTTGCCGGCCGACGCGGCGAACGGCCCGTCCATCACCCGGCCGTCCGTGCTGCGCCCGGTGCCGCCGAGGAAGTCCGGTGCCCACAGCGAGGCACGCACCGTGCGGTCGGTGCTCCAGTCCCAGTACGGCAGCGCGACGGAGGAGTCCACCGACTGCAGCGCCTGCTCGAAGTCGAGCAGAAATCTGCGGTGCCAGGGCAGGAACGACGGTGAGCGGTGGCCGGTCCGCTCGCCGGTGTCGGTGTCCGACATGATGAACGCGTTGTGCGTGCGGACGAACTCGTCGTAGCGCCCGTTGCGCTTGAGTTCGAGGACGGCGGACACGAACCGCTTCTTCTCGTCGGCGGTCAGGGTGGCCTGGTTCTTGCGTACGGTCATGGTGCGCGATGCTCCGGAAGGTCCTTGCGGGGGCGGTCAGTTGGCGGGGAAGGGCAGCAGCGGGGCGCCCTGCAGTTCGTCCACCGCGGCCCGGGCGGCGGCGCGCGGGGTGGACACCGGGGCGTAGTGGCTGACGACGCTGATCCAGCTGCCGTCTGCGTTGCGCATCACATGCAGCTGCACGCCGTCGATCAACACCTCGTAGCCGCCGCCGTGTTCGTGGTGGTGACCGCCGGAGCCCGGCGTCATCGGCCGGCCCTGTATCCGGCGGCCCTTGTAGACCTCGTCGAAGGTCTGCGGCATCGGCATGGGGTGGTCGTGGCCGGCGGCCGAGGCGGTGGGGGCAGCGAGGGTGGTCACGGCGGCCGTCGCGGCGAGCGCCGCGGTCGCGGTGAGCGCGCGGCGCCGGGTGATGTCGGGCATACGGGTCCTCCTGGAGGCTGTTCGGGTGGTGACGACGTATGCCTATCGGGGGCTGTGGGGCGGGCGGAAATCTCCCGGAACCGGTTGGCTACGATCAGGACAATTGGCCACATGTCGTAAAGCGTTGAACCAAGATGATCTTGCTGTGGGTGGCGGTTGACGCGGCCCCGAACAGGGAATTCCTTGCCCCGCTCGCCCCGTTTCCGGTGATCCTTCTCGGCTGCCGTCCGTCCGAGTGGCCCGGCTCACCACGTCAAACTGGCGCGATCAGGCGACCCGACCGCCCTGCTACCCTGTGTATCCGGCCGACCGCATCCGGTGACTGTCTGGGGCGTGCACGTGAAGGTCGTCTGTGTCGGAGGCGGGCCCGCCGGCCCGCACCTCGCCATCCCGCACGAGCGCGACCCCGAGGGCTCGGCCTACGGCCGGGGCGTGACGTACCGGCACTGCCTTCTCGACCGGCTGCACGAGCACGATCCCGCCTCGGCGCGGGTGATCGAGGGCGCCTCCCTCCGTAGGAGCGACGGCGTCGCGCACGTACCCGTCCTGACGACCCGTCACCAAGGCGACGAGGGCTTCGGCACCGGCTGCTCGACCTGCTCGCCGACCGGGCCCGCACGCTCGGCGTCACCGGGCTCGGCATGGACCGGGCGACCGAGGCGGACAGCCTCGTGCTGCTGGAGCGGCTCTTCGCGGGCGTCCTCGACGGCCACCCGCTCATCGGCCGTCCTGGCGGCGGCCGGCCGAACTTCCGCACCTCCCCAACCTGGCACCACGGGCAACCTGGTACTGCTCGGCGACGCCGCCCACACCACCCACTGCTCCGTCGGCGCCGGCACCACCCTCGCCCTGGAAGACGCCACGTGCCTCGCCCGCGCCCGGCACGCCGGTCGTCGGACCACCGCGGCCGCGTCCCCGCCCGTTCCCGGCGCCGCCGGGCCACACCGGCTTCCCGCACCCGACTCCGGTTTCTCCCATCCCCCCACACCGAGGAGTTCCGTCCATGGCCGTACCCGTCTCGTTCGATCAGACGTCCACCGGCTACAGCCTGCAACGCGCCTACTGGCTGGCCCGCGCCGCCGACCTGGCCTACAAGGACCGCGCCGTCATCGAGGACCAGGCCGCCCAGTGGGGCTTCGACCATGTGCGCCACCACGAGACCCGCTTCACCCCGCCGTTCCCGCTGCAGGACACGCAGGCGTACACCGTGGCCAGCGACCGGATGATCGTCACCGCGTTCCGCGGCACCGAACCCGACCAGATCAAGGACTGGCTCACCGACGCCACCACCCCGCCGAGGCCGGGACCCGGGGGCAACGGCTACGTCCACCACGGATTCGCCGAGGCCCTGGAATCGGTCTATCCGGCCGTCCACCACACCCTCGCCGAGCTGCGCACCGACGGCCAGACCGTGTACTTCACCGGGCACAGCCTGGGCGGCGCCCTCGCGATGCTGGCCGGCGCCCGGATGTATCTGGAGGACCCGCACCTGGCCGCCGACGGCGTGTACACCTACGGCCAGCCGCGCACCTGCGACCGGCTGCTCGCCGAGGCGTTCCACAAGGGGTTCGGCGGCCGTATGTACCGCTTCGTCAACAACAACGACATCGTCCCCCAGTTGCCGCCCGAGCCCGTCTTCACCCATGTCCGCGCCCTGCGCTACATCGACTCCCACGGCCGGCTGCGCGAGAGCATGCCCATGCTGTCGGCGCTCACCGACCGCGCGACCGGACTGACCGCCGACGCCTTCGCGCCCGCCTCCGACGGCATCCGCGACCACTTCATGCACAACTATCTGACGGCCCTGGAGAAGAACCTCGACTGAGGGCCCCGAGCAGGGCCTGTGCCCACTTGCAGCCTCTCCGCCCCGGCCTGACGGCGTTCGCACTTGTCCTCGAAGTCGTTGACGTACCGGCCGTCGCGAGCCGGGCACCCGTCGGGGCACGGGTCGATGCGCCAGAACGCGTGGACGGGAAGGACGCCGACGCGCGGCTCGTACTGGGAGCCGCGCGAGACGGGACTGCTCGCGGACCTGGCCGAGGACCACTGCCTCAGCGCACAGCCCGCCCGTCGGAGCGGCTCGTTCCGCGCGTCCCGGTGCCGGATGACACACTGGCGCCATGGACGAACGCGTAATGGGCAGGTCGGGTCAGTGGGCGTCGGTGATCGGTCTCGGCACATGGCAACTGGGTGCCGACTGGGGCGACGTGGACGACAAGGAGGCGCTGTCCGTCCTCGAGGCCGCGGCCGAGGCGGGTGTCACCTTCTTCGACACGGCCGACGTGTACGGCGACGGACGCAGCGAGGAGACCATCGCCTCGTTCCTGCGCGGCCGGCCCGATCTGCACGTCCTGGTGGCGACCAAGATGGGCCGCCGGGTCGAGCAGATCCCCGAGAACTACGTCCTGGACAACTTCCGCGCCTGGAACGACCGCTCCCGCCGCAACCTCGGCGTCGACCGCATCGACCTGGTCCAGCTGCACTGTCCGCCGACGCCCGTGTACTCCTCCGACGCGGTGTTCGACGCCCTGGACACGCTGGTCGAGGAGGAGCGCGTCGCGGCGTACGGGGTGAGCGTGGAGACCTGCGCCGAGGCGCTGACCGCGATCGCCCGGCCGAACGTGGCGAGCGTGCAGATCATCCTGAACCCGTTCCGCATGAAGCCCCTGCAGGAGGTGCTCCCCGCCGCCCGTGAGGCCGGCGTCGGCGTCATCGCGCGGGTGCCCCTCGCCTCCGGCCTGCTGTCCGGCAAATACACGAAGGACACGGTGTTCGCCGCCAACGACCACCGCACCTTCAACCGGCACGGCGAGGCCTTCGACCAGGGCGAGACCTTCTCCGGCGTCGACTACGAGACCGGTGTCGAGGCCGCCGCAGAGTTCGCCGCGCTGGCCCCCGAGGGGTACACGCCGGCCCAGCTGGCGCTGCGCTGGATCACCGAGCAGGACGGCGTGACCACGGTCATCCCGGGCGCCCGCAACCCGGAGCAGGCCCGGGCGAACGCGGCCGCCGCCAAGCTGCCGCCGCTGCCCGAGGAGACGTTCACCGCGATCCGCGAGCTGTACGACCGACGGATCAAGGACCAGGTCGAGCACCGCTGGTAGTCGCCGTGTCACCCGCCGTTTGAACGGACGTCCGGGCGGTTACCCGCAAGCGCATGAAGGAGGAAGAACCGCGCAGGGGGCGGCACGAGACCGAGGAGGAGCGGGCCGACCGGATGTGGGTCGAGCTCATCCAGGAGGTCCGCGTCGCCCAGACGGGCGTGCAGATCCTGTTCGGCTTCCTGCTGACCGTCGTCTTCCAGCCGAAGTACGCGACGCTGCCCCACGCCGACCAGGTCATCTACATCGTGACCGTCGTCCTGGGCGCCTGCGCGACCGGCGCCCTCGTCGGCCCGGTGTCCCTGCACCGGCTGGTGTCGGGCCGCCGGATCAAGCCGCAGACCGTGCGGCTGGCGGCCCGGATGACCTTGGTGGGCCTGGTCCTGCTCCTCGCGACGATGACGTCCGCCCTGCTGCTGATCCTCCGGGTGGCCACGCGGGGCGGCTATGTGCCGTATCTGCTGGCGGCCGTCGTCCTCTGGTACCTGGTCTGCTGGTTCGGCCTGCCGCTGTGGGCCCGGCACCGGCACACGACCGGACCGGCCACCGACCACCTCGGGCCGGGGCCGTCTCCTCCAGCGCCCGGAGCTGACGGCCGTGGACACCGCTGAGCAGCAGCACGGAATCTCCGCGGCGAGCCAACGCGGTTACGGGACAGACGGATTCCCGCCGGCTCCGCGCAGCGCGGCCAGGCAGCTGCCGATGGCCTGCTGGAGTTCCTCCAGGCGCCGGACCATGTCGTCCTCGTAGAAGTCCTGGGCGTCGTCGAAGGTCAGCTCCTCGAACGCCCTCGTCGCCTTCTGCAGGCTGTTGTAGAACTTCGTCCGCCGTTCCTGGACGCGCAGTCCGGGATCGGCCTCGACCGCCTCGGCGACGAGCGACTTCATGGTGTCGTAGGCCTCGGCGGCCCACTCGCCGCCGCCCTCGCCGCCCTCCAGCTCGTCGATCAGCGACAGATGGCGCTCGGCCTCCTCGCGCAGCTCCGCCGGGGCGTCGACGGTCTGCCCGGCCGGCGTCTTGATCCGCCCGGACTCCGCGATCTGCCGGACGTACCCGATCCGGTCGGCCGCCCGGCTCTCGGTCGCGACGGCCTTCTTCAGGTCGTCGGTCCGTACGACGTCACGCGCCAGTTCCGCCTGCAGCTCGGGGTCCTCGCGCAGCCGGTCCAGCAGTGCGGCGCGGGCCGTGCGGGCGGTGGCGGGGTCGGCGAGGATCGCGGCGCGCAGTGCGGTCGGGTTCTCGGCGACCTCCAGCGCCTTGGTGGGACGGATGCCCTCGGCCTCGGCCGCCTCGGCGATCGCGGTGCCGCGCTCGGAGGTCGCGCTGTTGCGGGAGACGTAGTAGCTCAGCCACACGTCCGCGTCCGGCAACTCGACCTCCTGGCCCGGCCGCAGGGCCTCGAAGTGCGGCACGAGCCCGTCGTCAGCGGCCCGGTCCCAGGCCCTGTAGTAGCGCATGACCCGCTCCGGGGAACAGCCGGCCAGCTGCGCGAACTCCTTCGCGGACACCTTCGGCGTCTCACCGGCGGCCTGTCCGCCCGGCCGCACGCTGCGGGCCACCATCAGCGCGAACGCCCAGCTCCCGGTGCGCGCGTAGCCGCCGAACTCACGGGCGTCGCGCGCCACCAGGTCGGACAGCGGCACCGCGGCCGCAGCGGACGTCTCGGCCGGGGCGGATGCCTCGGACGGGTCGATGACCAGGGTCACGGATGACTCTCCTGCAAGAATGCTCAAGGGACCGCGCCCGGGAGCGGGCGCAGCCAGGAAAGCCTATATGGACGCATTGGCCATGTTGGGCGGACCCGTTACGGCGCCGTCCGCGCGCGTCAGCCGAAGGCCTCCCGCAGCGCGGGCAGCAGCGTCTTCGCCGACCAGTCCAGATACTCCGCCTGCGCGTCGCCGCCGATCTGCACGAGCGCGATCTCCCCGAACCCGGCCTCGGCGTACGGCCGTACGGCCGCCACGAAGGCGTCCGGGTCGTCGCCGCACGGGATGGAGGCGGCGACGTCGTCCTCGTCCACGAACTGCGTCGCGGACTCGAAGGAGTCGGGGTGCGGCAGTTCGGCGTTCACCTTCCAGCCGAGCCCGAACCAGCGGAACTGGGAGTGGGCGCGCTTGACCGCCGTGTCCCGGTCGGGGTCGTAGCACACCGGCAGCTGGCCGACCCGGGGTTTGCCGCTGCCGCCGTGCCGGTCGAAGGCCTCCAGCAGTCCCGGTTTCGGTTCGGTCGCGATGACCAGGTCGGCGAGGTGCCCGGCGAGTGCGCAGGACTGGTCGCCGGAGACGGCGATGCCGATCGGCGGGGGCTGGTCCGGCAGATCCCACAGCCGGGCCGACTCCACGTCGTAGTGCGGCCCGTGGTGGGTGACGTGGCCGCCCTCGAACAGGGCGCGAATGATCCCCACGGCCTCCTCGAGCATCTCGTGGCGCACGTCCACCGGGGGCCAGCCGCCGCCCACCACATGCTCGTTCAGGTTCTCGCCGGCGCCCAGCCCGAGCCGGAACCTGCCCTGGGACAGCAACTGCACGGTGGCCGCCTGCTGCGCCACGATCGCTGTGGCACCCGGAACGTCTGCAGGAACGTCCTCAGCGCCAGCCGGTTCGCGGCGTCGCCCCAGGTCGCGGCGGGGGTCGTGAAGCGCAGCGAGAAGCTGTCGCCGCCGCCCGTCAGAAAGCCCCGCCCGAAGGTGTGCACCCGTGCGTCCCCTGTCCCCGCCAGCCACTCCAGATCGGCGGCCCGGTACCCCTGGTACGTGGTGGCCCGGACGGTGCCGACGCCCTGGTAACCGGGGAGCCGCTCAAGTCCGGGCTCGACGTCGTCCCGCCAGACGGCCACGGGATCCGGGCCGACGTGTTCGCCGTGCGTGACGGCGAGGGTGGGGGAGGTGCCGCCCCGGCCGAAGATGACGCGGTAGGCGCCGGTGACGCGGGTGGTGGTCAGCCGCTGCCAGCCGTCCGGCAGGGCGACGGAGAAGCCCTCCGGGGCGGTGTAGCGGTGGAAGCCGGACGGCAGGGCGGGCGAGGCGCTCGGCGCCGGGGCCGGTGAGGAGGGCGCGGTGCCCGCGGTGCGCCGGCCGGCCGAGATGGTGGGCTGGGCCGGTGCCTGCGCGTTGCCGACGCCCGGCGACTCGTGGGTCGCGGCCAGGACGGCGGCCGCCACGGTGACCACGGCCAGCGCGGTACCGGCCGCCAGCAGCCCTCTGCCCCGCTCCCGCCCGGCGAGGCGGACACCCGCGTACGCGGCGCGCAGCCGGGGCATGGGGGCCGGCTCCCGGTCGGCGTCGGCGTCCTCGTCCAGGGTCCGGACCAGGGCCTCCCGGACCACCGGCCGGGTCAGCCGCTCCCGCGAGTTCTTCCGCAGCAGCCCCTGCACGGCCTGGGTGAGCGGGCCCGTGCGCAGCGGGGTGCGCAGCGGCAGCCGGTCCACGGCCTTCAGGGTGGCGTCGGGCCGGCCGCGGTCGCGGAACGGCGGCCGGCCCTCCGCCATCGTGTACAGCAGCGCCCCCAGCGCCCACAGGTCGGCGGCCGGTCCGATCCGCTCGTCGCGGGCCTGCTCGGGCGAGGCGTACGACGGTGCCGTGAGCCGTGGCACCAGCGTCGCGCCGGCCAGCCCGAACCCGGTGACGACGACCGGCCCGCTGTCGCGCACGAAGACCTGGCCGGGACTCAACTCGCCGTGGGTGATGCCCTCCTCGTGCGCGGCCTGCAGCACATCGAGCAGTTCCACGCCGATCCGGGCCGCCCGCGCGACATGGAACGCGCCCTCGCGATCGAGGAGTTCGACGAGAGACGTGCCGTCGATCCACTCGGTGACCGTCCACAGGATGCCGGCCTCCACCACGGCGTCCACGACCGTGGCGACCTGGCCGGGGCACAGCAGCCGCATGGTCTCGGAGGTCCGGACGACCCGGGCCGTGACCCGGCGCGCGGTGTCGTCGGCGGAGGGTTCCGGCAGGGTGGTCTGGGCCACCAGCCGGAGCTGCTCCGCCGACACGTCCTCGGCGTACCACCACAGGCGGTTCGTCTCGCGGGCGAAGACCTCCAGGAGCCGGTACCGTCCGGCGACCAACTGGTGTGCGGAGACGTGCGCCTTGGTCATGGTCATCCCTCGCTGAAACCCTGTTGCGTGTCTCACAGAGGTACGCGGGGCGTGCGGGGGTGTGTTCAAAGAATCCGCGAGTCCGGTGCCGTTCCTGCCTTTCATTCAATTCTTCGAAAGGGCTTGCGAGTTTGGGATGGTCGCACCCGGGGTGCGTTCGACCTGCGGGTAACCGAGGGTAAATACCCGGGTGCGCCCCTGGCTCACAGCAGCCCGAACCGCTCGGCCCAGCCGGTCAGTTCCCGTGGTGTCGAATTTCCGCCGCACACCACGAGTCCGATCCGGGCGCCGTCGCCGACCCGGGCCACGACCTGGCGGACCGCCGGCAGCAGACAGCCCGCCGCCGGCTCGGCCCACACCTTGGCGTGCTCGACCAGGTCCAGCGAGCCCCGCACCGCGTCCCGGTCCGGCACCACCAGCACCTCCTCCACCAGCGCCGACACATGCTCGTACGTCAGCTGGGACACAGAGGGCGCGCTGAGCGTGGTGACCAGCGACGACAGGGGCACCGGCACCGGTCCGCCGGCCTTCAGCGCGCCCGACATGGCCTCGGCGCCCTCGGTCTCCACACCCCAGACGCGGACCCCGGGGCGCCTGGCGGCGAGTGCCGCGGCGACCCCGGCGATCAGCCCACCGCCGCCGATGCTGACCAGGACGTCCGTCGGGCCGTCCGCCGCGTCCTCGGCCAACTCCAGCCCGACCGTGCCCTGCCCGGCGATCACCACCGGGTCGTCGAACGGGTGGACCAGGGTCAGCCCCTCGTCCCTGAGCCGTGTCACCAGCGCGAAGGCGCTGTCCATGCCGTCGGTCAGCCGCACCTGGGCGCCCGCCTGCCCGGCGAGGGCGACGGAACGCTCGGGCGCGGTACGGGGCATGACCACGGTCGCCTTCACATCGAGGGCCGCGGCCATCACCGCGAGGGCGATCCCGTGGTTGCCGCCGCTGACGGCGACCACGCCCGCCGCCCGCTCGGCCGCGCTCAGCGACAGCAGCTTCGCCGTCGCCCCGCGCGCCTTGAACGAGCCGGTGCGCTGCAGCAGTTCGAGCTTGGCGGTGACCGGGACGCCGAGCAGCTCGGTCAGACCCGGACTCGGCACGGTCGGCGTCCGCACGACGTGTCCGGCGATCCGCTCCGCAGCGGCTTCGATCTCCGTGATGCCGATCAAGGTGCTTCACCCTTCCGGCGCGGGGGTGAGGGCCGCGCCGATCGCACCCTGACCCGCCTGGACCGTCGAGGTCAACACGGATTCACCGGCCGTCCGTGATCACAGCTGACGGCCCGCCAGGTGATCGAGGAGCTGGACGAGTTGTCCGGCCGCTTCGGTGGCCAGTGGTGCGGCCGAGAGGAGTGCCCGGGCGGTGGCCGTGTGTGCACGGGCCTGGGTGAGTGCCGCCGTCCGGCCGCCCGCCGCGTCGATCAGTGCGGCGGCCTCCGCCTCCCGCCCCGGTGCGTCGAGGAGCTCGGGCAACCCGCGGGCCGCCGGGGAATCGAGTGCGGCCAGCACCGGGTACGTCTTCTTGCGCTGCCGCAGATCGCCGCCCACGGGCTTGCCGGTGACGGCCGGGTCGCCCCAGATGCCCAGCACGTCGTCGACCAGCTGGAAGGCGATGCCGAGATGCCGTCCGGCCCGGTCCAGCGCGTCGGCCGTGCCCTCGCCCGCCCCGCCGAGCACGGCGCCCAGCGCGGCGGCGCAGCCCAGCAGGGCGCCGGTCTTCCCCTCCGCCATCGACCGGTACTCATCGGCCGTGACCCGCTCCGGCCCGGTCCAGGGCCGGGTGGCGAACAGCAGGTCGTCGGCCTGCCCACGCACCAGGTCGGCGAGGGCCGCCGACAGCAGCCGTACGGTGCCGGCGCCCTGCGGCGCGGTCGCGAGGGTCTCCACCGCCAGCGCGAACAGGGCGTCCCCGGCCAGTACCGCCGGGCCGGTGCCGTACGCCTTCCACACGGCGGGGCGGCGGCGCCGGGTCGCGTCGCCGTCCATGATGTCGTCGTGCAGCAGCGAGAAGGTGTGCACCAGCTCCACCGCGACCGCGGCCGGCACGCCGGCAGCTCCGTCGGCGCCGGCCGCCTCGGCGCCGAGCACCGAGAGCGCCTGCCGTACACCCTTGCCGCCCGGAGCGGCGGCGGGCGCCCCACCGACCTCGCACCAGCCGAAGGAGTACCCGGCCATCTCGGCCACCCACGGATGTAGCCGCCCGACCGCCTCCCGAAGCGCCGGCTGCACCAACCCCCGGCAACGACCGAGGACTTCTGGAGCCGAAGGCGGAGCCTGTACGGCGGTCACCGGGCACCCTCCGCGTCGAGACCGAACTCCTCCTGGGCCCGGGCCACCATCTCCCGGGCGTGTTTCAGCCCGCTCCGCTCCAACGTCGCTGCCAGATCGGCGAGTTCCGCCGCCGTCAGGGACCGGTCCCGGCCCAGCTGCGCCAGCGACTTGACCAGGCCCAGCCGGGCCAGCGCCTCGCCGCGCGGCTCGCTCATCGCACGGAACTCTGCCAGCGCCAGCTCGTACAGATCCCGCGCCTCGCCGTATCGCCCGGCCCGGTACAGGACGTTGCCACGCATCTTGTGGTTGTAGGCGAGCGCACTGGACAGGTTCATCGCCCGGCAGGAGGCCTCGGCGCGGGACAGCAGCTCCAGTGCCCTTTCGGTGTCCTTGTCGCGCACCGAGAGGATGTCGGCGAGTCCGCGCAGCGCCCAGGCGTGCCCCCGCCGGTCCTCCGCCCGCTCGGCTATCTGCGCGGCCTCCTCGAACAGCGCGTACGCCCGGTCGAGGTCGCCGGTGTTGCGGTGCATCTGTGCGATGCCCTCCAGCGCCCACACCGTGTGCCGGGCCTCCCCGCGCCGGCGCGCCTCGGCCAGCAGCTGCTCGTGCAGCCGGCCGACAGCCGCGTAGTCGCCCTGGATGCGCCCGGTCTCCGCGAGACCGGCCAGCGAGTAGCCGCGGACAACGATATCGCCGCCCCGCTCGCCGAGTTCGGCCGCGAGCCCCAGCAGCCGCCAGGCCAGCGGGAAGGCCCCACGCTGCCGGGCGAGGGTGCCGCCGCTCCACAGCGCCCACGCCATCGCGGCGGTGTCGCCGGCCGCGCGGGCGGCGCGGTAACTCGCCTTCCAGGCCCGGTCCGCCTCCGCCGTGTGGCCGAGCCGCCGGCGCGCCTCGGCGACGGCGAGCCCGCAGCGGGCCGCCTCGGCGGGGCACCCGGACCGCTCGGCCTCGCGCAGCTTCTCGGTGCCCTCCGCCAGCACATCGACGAGCGAGGAGTTCACGGACAGGGTGGTCAGGGCGCCCTGGTACTCCGGGGCGAATGCCTTGCCGTACATGCGTACCTTTCTATACACGACATGTATACATCGCGTGTATAGGGTCTGGGAAAATCGCCCCGGCCGAGGGGACCGGGGCATGTCGGTCTGTTGCCGATCAAGACGCGGGTACGGCGACGGGGGTTGCCCGTGCGATGTGGATCACCCTGTGAAGGTTCAGTGCTGCTGGGCCTTCTGCGGGGTCAGCTCGCTCGGGCGCACCACGACGAAGCCCTCGCCCTGGAGCATCAGCTGTACGGCTTCACCGGAACCGCCGCGCAGCATCGAGCCGATGGACTGGGAGCGGTGCAGCGAGGTCTCCAGATGCGCGGTCCAGCCGACCGCAGCGTCCGTGTCGACGTACACCGGGGACTGCGCGGAGACCGGGATGACCAGCGGGTTGCCCTCGCACACCAGACCGAGCCGGCCCTGCCCGCTGAACACGCTGTTGAACAGGCCGCCGCCGGCGATGCCCGACCCCTTCACCGTCCTGATGTCGTAGGACAGCGAGGCCTCGAAACACAGCACGTTGCGGCCGTTGACCGTGAACCGGTCGCCGGGCTCGACCTCGACGATGAAACAGTTCTGCGCCTCGTGCGCGAACCAGGCCTCGCCCTGTCCGCGCACCGCCATGAGAGGCAGCCCCTCACCGGTGACGGCACGCTTCAGCATGCCGCCGACGCCCTGGCCCTTGCGCTCGAACTTGAGGCTGCCGCGATAAGCGACCATGGCGCCCTGGCGGGCGTACATCTCACCGTTCACCGCGTACCTGATGCACTTGGCGTTCTCGACGGACATGCCCGGCTCCACGGCCGGCTGCACCACATGCGCACTGGAAAAGAGATCACCCTTCATGCGGGGCATGGTGTCCCGGAGGGTGTCGTTCCGCCAAGATCACGGAAAGTGCGTGCTCCACCACGCGAACGACGGGGCGCGACCGCACGGCCGAGGCCCGATTTGCGGGGTCTGATGGCGCGGCGGAGCATGGGCTGCACGGGCGGAGGCCGGCCCGGCGACATGACCCCGCCTCAGGAATCCCTCCGCAACCGGTGAGGACCATCATGCCCGGAACCTATGACCTCGCCCGCACCGCGATCCTCCTGGTCGACCCCTACAACGACTTCCTCTCCGAGAACGGGAAGGTCTAGCCCGCGGTACGGCACGTGGCTCTTGAGGTCGGGCTCCTCGACCATCTGCGCGCCGTCGTCGCCGCCGGCCGGGAGAGCGACCTGCGGATCTTCTTCGTACCGCACCGGCGCTGGGAGCCGGGCGACTACGACGGCTGGGACCACCCGAACCCCACGCAGCGCAAGATCCAGGAGGCGCACCACTTCGCCAGGGGTTCCTGGGGCGGGGAGTTCCACCTCGACTTCCAGCCGCAACCGGGTGACGTCATCGCCCACGAGCACTGGGGGTCGAGCGGGTTCGCCAACACCGACCTGGACCTGCTGCTCAAGCAGCACGGCATCACCCACGTGGTGGTCGTCGGCCTGCTGGCCAACACCTGCATCGAGGCCACCGCCCGCTTCGCCATGGAGCTGGGCTACCACGTGACACTGGTCCGTGACGCCACCGCGGCCTTCAAGCCCGAGATGATGCACGCCGCCCATGAACTCAACGGGCCGACCTACGCGCACCGCATCACCACGACCGAGGAGCTCCTCCAAGTGCTGAAGAACTCCGGGTAGCCGGCCGGGAGGAGGCACGAGGCACGCAACGGTGGTGGTGCCCCGGTCAACACCTGGTCGGCCGTCTCCCGGGCTCGCGGCCGGACTGCCCCGGGTATGCCGCCTGCAAGGCAGCCCAGTGGTCGTTGACGGCTCAGCGACTTCACCGACGCGCCGAAGACCAGCGCGGCCGACGTGGCGGAGCAGACCATGGAAGCCCTGGTGAACGACCGGATCGAGGTCCTCACCGACGAGTGGACCAGACACGCCAAGCGCGCCCTGTCGCAGCCGCCCGAACGGTGAGCGGACGCCGGTTCCTACCCCTTCGCCGCCTTCCTCCCGCAGAACGCCGAATCCAACGCCCCGGCCAACGCATCCGAAACTTTCCCGTTGTTGGACGTGTTGGCGACGGCCGTGAGACTCCGCCTGCCGTCCTTTGTGGCGAAGGCGTACGTGGAGTACCCCTGCACCACCCCCGTGTGCCCGTACACGGAGATCCCGCACGGCAGATCACGCCGCCGCAGCCCCAGCCCGTACGCCGTCGTGCCGTTGACCGGAGTGAAGCGTTCCATCTCCGCCAGCCGTGCCGAGGACAGCAGCCTGCCCCCGAGCAGCGCGCTGTAGAACGCGTCCAGATCCCGCGCACTGGAGATGATCGCTCCCGCGCTCTGCGCCCATGACACCGTCTGCTCGGTGGAGTCCACCAGCGGGTCGCCGACCTTGTCCGGGGTGAGGTATCCGCGGGCGTACCGGCCCGGGATGCCCGTCGCGGGATGCACGTAGAAGGTGTCCCGCAGCCGCAGCGGCTTGAAGACGCGGTCCTCGTACTCGGTCCGCACCGAGTGCCGGGTGAGCTTCTCGATGAGCATGCCCGCCACCACGAAATTGGTGTTGGAGTAGGAGTACGCGGCGCCCGGTGCGTTGGTGCGGGGCTTCTTCAGGGCGAGGCCGACCAGCTGACGGTAGGTGAAGACCTTGTTCCGCACCGCCTCGAAGCCGGACACGCTGTCGGCGAACAGGTCGTCGGTGTAGTCGTACAGGCCGCTGCGATGACCGAGCAGCTGGCGGACCGTGATGCGGTCGTCCGGCAGCAGCTTGGGCAGATAGCGGTTGACCGGCGCGTCGAGGTCCAGCCGGTGTTCGTCGGCGAGCTGGAGCAGGACGACGGCCGAGAAGGTTTTGGTGACGCTGCCGACACGGAAGCGGTCGGCGGTGCTGATGGCCCGTCGCGTGCTCCGGTCGGCGACTCCGCTCGTCGCCTCGTACGTCCGGCCGTGGTCGTCGATGCGGGCCAGGGCGCCCGGCGCGCCCCGGCCCACCGCGGACCGCACCACCGCGGTGAGGCCGGCGGTGTCGGGTGCCGGCAGGGCCGCCCGAGGCCTCGCGGCCGCCCGGGCGGCCGGCTCTCCCGTCGCGGCCCGCGCCGGGAGCGCGAGGAGCGACAGCGCGACGGCTCCGAGGACCGCGCCTCGCCCCACCGTTGCCGTGACCATCCGTCACCCGCTTTCAGCGATACGAACCGGTACGAGGCGTGATGCGACATCGGTCACATTCCGGCTTCGGAACCTAGGGGATTCAGCGCACGTCTCCACAGCCGACACACAGTTGGTCAGGCAGTGATCACTCTATGGCGCGCATTCGTAAAGGATTGCCATAGAAGGTCGCGAAATCGATCATTCCGCCTTTACGTGGACATGACTGATCCGTAAGGGTTACGCCTTGGGGCCCGACCAGCCCCCGTGACGCGAACGGCGTCATGTCTCAAGGCGGTTGGTGATCCCCGCTGCCTTCGAACGAAGGAACCCTGATCCTTGCGTAGACCGCACATACGCAGCGTTGCCGTCGCCATCGCGGTGACGACCGCTGCCACGGGCCTGGCCGGTACGGCTTTCGCGGGTCCCTCCACGGGGGTGGAGCGGTCCTCGGCGTCCGCCACCACGAACGCCACGGCGGTGGTTGAGGCGGCGCGCACCGCGGCCTTCGCCCACGCCACGGCGACCGGCGTCTCCCAGGGCGACGAACTGCACGCGCAGGACGTGATGATCGACCCCGAGGGCGCCCGGCACGTCCGGTTCGTCCGCACGCACGACGGCATGCCCGTGCTCGGCGGCGACCTCATCGTCCACCTCGACCACAAGCTGGCGTACACCGGCGTGACCCGCGCCGCCGGTCACGCCGTCGAGCCGGCCACCACCGAGGCCAAGCTCACCGCGGACCAGGCCGCCGCCAAGGCCGCCCAGGCGGCCAAGGGCGACGCGGGCACCGCCCAACTGGTCGTCGACGCGCGCGGCGGCTCCTCCGCCCTCGCCTACCAGGTGACCGTCACCGACCAGAACGGCACCAACACCGTCGTCATCGACGCCGTCACCGGCAAGGTGCGCAGCAACACGCCCGACAGCGACGAGTTCCTCTCGCCGAAGCTGCTGGAGAGCCTGCGCAAGCACGGCGAGACCATCGACCCGGCCGCCGGCAACGGCTCCGCCTCCCCGGAGGCCGGCCTGCTCGGTTCCGTCTCCTCGGGCGCCACGACCTACCCGTCGGCCGCCATGGGCACCGGCAAGACCCTCTTCGTGGGCAGCGTCGGCCTGACCACCACGGCGACCTCGCGCGGCCACTACCAGCTCAAGGACCCGAGCCGGTACGGCACCGAGACGCGGGACGCCAAGGGCTCGTACACGGAGAAGTTCAGCGCCGGCGCGAAGTTCACCAGCACGACCAACGTGTGGGGCAACGGCACGACCAGCAACCGTGCCAGCGCCGCCGCCGACGCCCAGTACGGCATCACCCAGACACTGGACTTCTACAAGAAGACCTTCGGCCGCAAGGGCATAGCCAACAACAGCAAGGCCGCCCAGGGCATGGTCCACTGGGGCAAGAAGGTCGCCAACGCCTTCTGGGACCCGACCTGCAACTGCATGCTGTACGGCGACGGCGACGGCCAGACCTTCAAGAAGCCGCTCGTCGTCCTCGACGTCACCGGCCACGAGCTGACCCACGGTGTGGTGGACGCGACCGCGAAGCTGGCGCCGACGTACGTCGACTCCGACGGCAACCAGTACGGTGAGCCCGGCGCGCTGAACGAGTCGCTCGCGGATATCTTCGGCTCCAACGTCGAGTTCTTCAGCAACAACAAGAACGACACGCCGGACTACCTGATCGGCGAGAAGCTGGGCCTCGCGCAGAAGTTCCTGCGCCGTCTCGACCACCCGTCGCTCGACAAGCTCGAGGGCACGATCGACTACTGGTCGCCGGACACCTACTACACCGAGGTGCACGCCGGTTCCGGTGTCTCCTCGCACGCCTACTACCTCCTGGCGGAGGGCAGCGGCAGCAAGACGATCAACGGGGTCAAGTACTACTCGCCGACCTACGACAACTCCACGGTCACGGGCATCGGCCGCACCAAGGCCACCGCGATCTTCTACCGTGCGCTCACCCGCTACATGGTCTCCACGACCTCCTTCCACGACGCGCGCGTCGCGACGCTGAAGGCGGCCAAGGACCTGTACGGCGCGAACAGCACCGAGTACAAGACGGTGGACAAGGCGTGGGCCGCGGTCGACGTCACCGCCGCCAACACGCCGGCCGCCCGTCACTGACGCGGCCGCAGCACCACCGGATGCCCCGCCTCGCGCGGGGCATCCGCATGTCCGGGGTGCTCGCGAACCGCCTCCCGCCGGAGGCGCGCATGCCCCCGATGTCCCCGGCCACCCAGCTCCGGCGAGACCGCCCACCGTCGCCGACCTGCACCGGCCGGACCGGAAACCCACCGAGGTGCGCATCCGCGGCGGCGGCGGGACCATGACCTGCGTGGGATACGCAGGCCCGTCCCGGACGGTCCGTATGCGACCCGGCGGGTCCGTCGCACTCCGGGACCTCGCGCGATGACCGGCCGGTTCGGACGCGTCCGCCGCGTCGCCGCCGTCCTGCTCATGGCCGTCGTCTGCCAGTCCGCGCCCGGCCGGGCGGCCGCTCTGCCCGCGTCCGCCGAGCATGCCTCAGGGGTCGTCACCTGGGCGGCGAGCGCCGACCGCCTGGGCGAGGGCACCGCCGGACAGGACTACCGGATGATCGTGCGCACCAGCGTCGGCGGCGACGATCTGCGCGTCCGCCTGAGCAACGCCTTCGGTGACCGGGCGCTGACCGTGGACGGCGTCTACGCCGGAGTGCGCGGCGAGGGAGCCGCCCTGCGGCCGGGCAGCAACCGCCGGCTGACCTTCGGCGGCGCCCGTACGGTCGTCGTCCCGGCCGGTGCCACCGCCTGGAGCGATCCGCGGCCAGGCCGGCTGCGCCCCGGCACCGATCTGGTGGTCAGCCTGCACACCCCGGCCGCGGCAGGACCGGCGACCGGCCACTGGCTGGCGATGCAGACCTCCTACACCGGCCAGGGCGACCACACCGCCGAGGAGAGCGCGACCGACTGGACGCAGACCACCGGATCCTGGTGGTACCTCGACGCCGTGTCCGTACGTCCGTCCCGCGGTGCCGGCGCGGCCGTGGTCGCGCTCGGCGACTCCCTCACCGACGGCTGGCACTCCACCGTGGACCTGGACCGCCGCTGGCCCGACTACCTGGCGCGGCGCCTGAACACCGCCCGCGCGGCCGTCCGGGGCGTCGCCGACGAAGGCGTCTCGGGCAACCAGGTGCTCGCCGACGGCGCCGGGCAGAGCGCGCTGCACCGGCTGGACCGGGACGTGCTGTCCCTGCCCGGAGTGCGCACCGTCTTCCTCTTCGAGGGCGTGAACGACCTCAAGGCGCACACCGGCGTCACCGCGCAGGACCTGATCGCCGGGTACCGGAAGATCGCCGAGCGGGTGCACGCGGCGGGGAAGTGCGTGGTCACCGCGACCATCGGCCCCTTCGAAGGCTGGCCCGAATGGGACCCGGCCGCCGAGGCCGTACGCCGGGAGGTGAACCGGTTCATCCGCACCAGCGGGGTGTTCGACGCGGTCAGCGACTTCGACCGCGCCCTGCGCGGCCCCCACGACTCCGCACGGCTGCTGCCGTTCCTCGACGGCGGTGACCACCTCCACCCCGACGACAACGGCATGCGGGCGCTGGCCGACGCCGTCGACCCCGGCAGCCTCGACTGCCCCCGCTCACCGGCGCTCCGGCCGGCTCATCGCGCCCGACTGGAACGCCCCGAGGGGGCGGGGGCACTCAACCCCGCAGTATCTCCGCCCAGTTCTCCGGCACCCGCCCGGCAGGACCCGGCACCGGCTGTTCGGCGGGGTGACTGACGGGCGGGGCCAGCTGCGGACCCGAGGCGTACATCTCGTCCGTCGCGTAGTCCCAGAACCACTCCTCGCCCGGCTCGAAGCTCCGGATCACCGGATGCCCCGTGGCGTGGTAATGCGCGGTGGCATGCTTCGCGGGGGAGTCGTCGCAGCAGCCGATGTGCCCGCACTGCGCGCACCGGCGCAGATGGAACCACCAGCCGCCGGCCTCCTCGCACTCCACGCATCCCGGACCGCTGGGCGGGACGCCCGGGTCGACTCCGTCGACAGTGGTCATGCGATTTCCTCCACTTCCTCCGCCGGCGTCTCGGCGGTCAGCGGCAGCAGCACCTGGAAGCGGGTGTCGCCGGGCACCGACTCCACGCGCAGGCTGCCGTGGTGCTTGTTGACGACGATCCGCCAGGAGATGTCCAGGCCCAGCCCGGTTCCCTCGCCGACCGGTTTGGTGGTGAAGAACGGGTCGAAGATCCGGTCCTTGATCTCGGGCGGGACACCGGGCCCGGTGTCCTGGAACTCCACCAGCAGCCGCTCGTGGTCGAGCGCGGTCCGCACGGTCAACCTGCCCGTGCCGCCCGCGCTGTTGATGGCCGACACCGCGTTGTCGATCAGGTTGGTCCACACCTGGTTCAGCTCCGCCGGATAGGCGGGCACCGGCGGGAGCGTGCGGTCGTACTCCTTCACGACCTCGACACCGGGGCCGATCTTGCCGGACAGCATCAGCAGGGTGCTGTCGAGGAGTTCGTGCACGTCCACCACGCGGTAGGGCGCCCGGTCCAGCTGCGAGTACTGCTTGGCCGCGTCGACGAGATGCGAGATCCGGGTGGTGGAGTCCTCGATCTCGTTCATCAACAGTTCGGTCTCGATGGTGTAGTTGAGCCAGCCGATCGCACCGGCCAGGATTTCTTCGTCCACGGCCGCCGCTACCTGCTCCAGCCAGTCGACGTCGAGGCCGGCCTGCACGAAGGTGGGCGCCACCTGCCAGCCGGAGTCGATGCCGTGGTCGTCCAGCCAGTCGCTGAGCAGGTCCTCCCGGTCGGCGGTCTCCATCGGACCGAGCACGGGGGCCTTGGCGACCCGTTCGGCGGTGCGCTCCTGGATCTCGATCAGGCTCGCCAACACGTCACGGGAGAAGGGGCCTTCGGCGATCACGGCGAGCTTGCGGCGCATCTTCGCCACCCGTTCGCGGAGCGTGGCCGTCGCCCGTACGGCCGCCGCGGCGGGGTTGTTCAGCTCGTGCGTGAGCCCCGCCGACAGCGAACCCAGCGCCAGCAGCCGCTCCTGCTGCCCGACCGCCGCCTGGGTGCGCTTCGCCCCGAAGAACAGGCCCTCCAGCAGATGCACGGCCATCGGGAACCACTCGGTCATGACGTCCGCGAAGATGTCCGCCGGCAGCACGAAGAACCGCGACGGTTCCGTCACCCGCATCGAGTTGGTGTAGGCCTGCCGCACCCGGTCGCCGAGATAGGCCTGCATCGCGCCCGCGTACACCCCGCGCTGCGAGGTGCGGCTGACCTCCACATCGTCGCCACCGACCCGGCGGGAGAGCACCGCCGTGCCCTCGATCATCACGAAGAAGCAGGTGGCCGGGTCGCCTTCGGTGTACACCGGACCGGGCTGGAACAGCTCGATCCGCCCCTCGGCGCACAACCGGCCCAACTGTTCGGGACTCAGCTTCTCGAAGAGGAACAGCGAGCCGATCTCCTTGGGATTGCACGGCATGATCTGCCCGCTCATGACTGCTCCAGATCGTTCATGACTGTTCCAGATACCGGTGGACGAGCATCACGGCCATGGCCCCCTCGCCGACGGCGGACGCGACCCGCTTGGCGGACTCGGCACGGGCGTCACCCGCCACGAAGACGCCGGGCACACTGGTCTCCAGGTGGTACGGCGGCCGGTCCAGCTCCCAGCCGGCCGGCGGCCGCCCGTCGGCGGTCAGATCGGGCCCGGCCAGGATGAACCCGCGCTCGTCGCGCAGCACCGCGTCGCCCAGCCAGTCGGTCAGCGGGGCGGCGCCGATGAACACGAACATCCAGTGCGCGTCGACCCGTTCGGTCTCCCCGGTCACGGTGTCACGCAGCGTCAGCTGCTCCAGGCGGTCCGCGCCGTGCGCCGCGTCCACCACGGTGTGCGGGCGCACCGAGATGTTCGGCGCCTCGTTGATCTGCTGGATCAGGTAGTGCGACATGGAGGCCGACAGGTCGGGTCCGCGCACCAGCAGCGTCACCGACTTCGCGCCCCGGGAGAGATACATCGCGGCCTGGCCCGCCGAGTTGGCGCCGCCGACGATGTAGATGTCCTGCCCCTGGCAGGAGGCGGCCTCGGTCAGCGCCGAACCGTAGAACACCCCGCAGCCGGTCAGGTCCACGCAGCCGACGGCCTCCAGCTGCCGGTACTGGACGCCGGTCGCGAGGATCACGCTGTGCGCGGCGATCGCCGTGCCGTCCGCGAACCGTACGACCCGGGCGGCGCCGTTGACCTCCAGTCCGGTCACCTCGCGGGTGGTGAGGATCTCCGCGCCGAACTTGGCCGCCTGCCGGCGCGCCCGGTCGGTGAGCTGGGCGCCGGAGACACCGTCGGGGAACCCCAGGTAGTTCTCGATCCGGGAGCTCTGCCCGGCCTGCCCGCCGGTCGCCGACCGCTCCACCAGCACGGTCCTGAGCCCCTCGGAGGCTCCGTACACGGCCGCACCGAGCCCGGCCGGCCCGCCGCCGATCACGATCAGGTCGTAGAAGTCGGCCGTCGGCATGGTCGCCAGTCCCACCCGCGCGGCCAGTTCCGGCGCCTCCGGCTCGACCAGCGTGGTGCCGTCCGGCGTGATCACCAGCGGCAGCCGCCGCCCGTCCTGCCCGGCGGCCGCGAGCAGCCGCTGCCCCTCGGGTTCCTCCACCGAGTACCAGCGGTACGGCACCTGGTTGCGGGCGAGGAACTCGCGCACGTCCGACGACCGCGCCGACCAGCGGTGCCCGACGACCTTGGTGCTGGGCACGGGCCGGTAGGCGCTGGTGCGCCAGGCCTGCAGCAGGTCGTCCAGGACCGGGTAGAGCTTCTCCTCCGGCGGGTCCCAGGGCTTGAGCAGATAGTGGTCCAGATCGACCACGTTGATCGCGTCGATCGCCGCGTTGGTGTCCGCGTACGCGGTCAGCAGCACCCGGCGCGCACCCGGGTACACGTCCAGCGCCAGTTCCAGGAACTCGATGCCGTTCATCTGCGGCATGCGGTAGTCGGCCAGGATCACCGCCACCAGGTCGCCGCGCAGCTTCAGCTCGCGCAGGGCCTGGAGCGCGGACTCGCCGGACTCCGCGCGCACGATCCGGTACGACTCGCCGTAGCGCCGCCGCAGATCGCGGGCGACGGCACGGGAGACCCCCGGGTCGTCGTCCACGGTCAGGATGACGGTCCGCGCTGCGTCGGCGGCCTGTGCCATACGTCTCCCCACCCCGGGCGTCGGTTCCACGGCACGGCGTCGTGGGGACCACCGCACCGGTTCGCAGCCATCGTATGTTCGATCCCGCCCGCTCGCCCTGGGATACGTCGGGCAGTGCGCGCAGACCGGCCCGGGGGATCGCCGACGGCTCGTGGAGGAGGTCGTCGTGCGCGTGCGCGACCGTGACCGATAGTGGGCATCAGCACCACGAGAGCGGCGACGACGAGGAGGCCCACGCATGACACGCCCGATCACGGCAGGGGTGGACGGCACCGAGGAGAGCCTGGCCGCGCTGGACTGGGCGGGCCGGGAGGCCGTACGCCGTGGGCTGCCGCTGCGCGTGGTGCACGCCTGGCGGTATGCCGAGTCGCTCGCCACCGCCGACCGGAACACCCAGCACGGATGGGTGTCGGAAGGGGTGGCGGAGGCCGTGCGGGCCGTCGCCGAGCGGCATCCGGAGCTGGACGTGAGCGTCGACGTGGTAGAGGGCGAGCCCGTGCACGCGCTGGCCCGTGCCGCGGCGGACGCGCAGATGCTGGTGCTGGGCTCGCGCGGGCAGGGGCCCGTCCTCGGTTTCCTGCTGGGCTCGGTCGGCCAGCAGGTGATCGCCGAGGCGACCCGGCCGGTGGTCCTGGTGCGCGCCGGGGACCGGCCGGCGGCCGAGGCCGCCGGGCGGGACGTCGTCGTCGGCCAGCACGGCAACCCGGAGGACAGCGCGGCCACCCTGCGGTTCGCGTTCGAGACGGCGGCGGCCCGCGGCGCGGCCGTCCGGGCCGTCCGGGCGTGGACCCTGCCACCGGTCTTCGCCTACAGCCCCGGCTCGCTCAAGCTCCTCGACGACGCGGGCGGCCTCGAACCCTACGAGAAGCAGGCCCTGACGGAGGCGCTCGGGCCGTGGCGGGAGCGGTTCCCCGAGGTGCCCGTGGCCGAGCAGGTCGAGATGGGCAGCGCGGGCCAAGTGCTGCTGTCGGTGGCCGGCCGGGCCCAGCTGATGGTCGTCGGGCGCCGGGCGCACCGTACGGCCGTGGGCGCCCGGATCGGCTCGGTCGCGCACGGGATGCTGCACCACGCCGAGTGCCCGGTCGCCGTGGTCCCGCACGAGTGAGCTACTCGGCCTCGGTCGGCTCCAGGCCGGCCCGCGCCGTGGGCAGGACGTTCTCGATGTAGTCCTTGACGGCCGTGTCGAGGCCTATGTCGTGCTGGGCGCGCTCGGACAGGTACCAGCGGTGTTCGAGGAGTTCGTGGTAGATCTCGGCCGGGTCCATCGAGCCACGCAGCTGAAGCGGTACGGCCCGCACGGTGGGCCGGAACACGTCCCGCACCCAGCGGTGGGCCAGCACCTCCGGGCGGGCGGCGAGGGGGTCGCCCGGGGCGTAGTCGTCCTGGGTGGCCATCCAGCTCTCCAGGTCGTTCAGCAGCCGCCGCGCCTGGTTCTCCTCCGTGTCCAGGCCGGTCAGCCGCAACAGCTGCCGTTGGTGGTGTCCGGCGTCGACGACCTTCGGCACGAAGGTGACCGTGTCGCCGTTCGAGGAGTGCTCGATCTGCATCTCGGCCACGTCGAAACCGAGGTCGTTCAGCCGGCGGATCCGGCGTTCGATGTAGTGGTACTTGCCCGCCGGGTACACCGAGGTGCGGGTCAGCTCCTGCCACAGGCCCTGGTACCGGGTGCAGATCTCGTGCCCGAACTCCACCGGGTCCACGGACGGGTGCAGCGCACCGGACGCCTCCAGGTCCAGCAGTTCCCCGCTGATGTTCACCCGGGCCAGATCAAGGTCGTACTCCCGCTGCCCCGGGCTCAGCCGCGGGTGCAGGTCGCCGGTCTCGGCGTCGACCAGATAGGCGGCGTAGGCGCCCGCGTCCCGCCGGAACAGGGTGTTGGACAGCGAGCAGTCGCCCCAGGCGAACCCGGCCAGGTGCAGCCGGACCAGCAGGACGGCGAGGGCGTCCATCAGCCGGTGCATGGTCGCTGGGCGCATGGTCGTCTCGAACATCGAGCGGTACGGCATCGAGCCGCGCAGATGCCGGGTGATCAGCACCGGCTCCAGCGGGGCGCCCGAGCGGTCGGTGCGGCCGGTGACCACGGCGAGGGGGTCGACGGCGGGGATGCCGAGCCGGTCCAGGTCGCGCAGCAGCTGGTACTCGCGCAGTGCGGGGCGCTCGGCGAGCTCCTTGACGGCGATCACCTCGTCGCCGGCGTGCGCGTACCGCACGACGTGCCGGGAGATGCCCCTCGGGAGCGGCACGAGGTACTCCTCGGGCCACTCCTCCAGGGGCACGTCCCAGGGCAGGGCGAGCAGGAGCGCGGGGTGCTCCGGGTTCGTGGCGCTGATCTGCAAGGCCATGGCACGAACCCTAAGGCCCCGTGCGGGTGTTCTAGGAGGCCCGGTCCCGGGCCTGCTCGGCCGCCGCGCGCACCGAACCCCGGTGGACCGGCCCGTGGCCCGGCAGCAGGGTGTCGCCGTCCAGCGCGCCGATCGTCTCCAGGGAGGCCACGACCCCGGCCCGCTCGTGGTGGAAGAAGTCGAGCAGGATCTGCGGCCCCTTGACCCGCGAGGTCGCATGGCCGCTGACCAGGGCGTCGCCGGAGATGACGATGCCCGCGTCGGGGAGGTGGTAGACGCAGTGGCCGCCGGTGTGGCCCGGGGTGTGCACGGGCACGGGGCGGCCGGGCAGGTCCAGCGGCCCCTCGCCGGGGAACGGCTCGGGAGCGGTGACGGGGTTGTGGTCGGTGCCTCCGACGCGGATCACATGGGCCGCCCAGGGCAGGACGCCCGGCCGCCAGGCGTTGCGCACCACGTCGCCGATGGCGGCCTGCTGCAGGAAGTCCCGTCGCGCGTGCGGCACTTCGGCCGGGTGCAGATACACGGGGGTGCCATGGGTGGCGCGCAGGTACTCGGCCGAGCCCAGATGGTCGTTGTGCGCGTGGGTGATCAGCACGGCGGCGACCGCCTCCGGTGAACTGCCCACCTCGGCGAGGGATTCGAGGACTCCCTGGCGGTCTCCCGGATAGCCGGTGTCCACCAGGGTGACGGCGTCCCCGTCCTTCAGGATCACCCAGTTGACGTGGTTGCCGTGCACCAGATGGATGCCGTCGGCGACTTGGTGTACCTCTGCCCGCATGATCTCCCCGAACCCTGTGCGGCTGACCGTCCGGGACAGCCAACCAGATGTGCCGGTGCCCCGCACCTGCGGGGCGCGTCACTGCACGCCGTGCGGCCGGAACTGGATGCTGATGCGCGGCCCCGCGGCCCGGGCGGTCTTCGGCACGCAGTGCTCCCAGGTCCGCTGGCAGGAGCCGCCCATCACGATCAGGTCGCCGTGACCGAGCGGCCGCCGCAGCGTCGTGCCGCCGCCGCCCGCCGGACGCAGCAGCAGGTCCCGGGGCGCGCCCACCGAGAGAATCGCGACCATGGTGTCCTCGCGGGCACCCCGCCCGATCCGGTCCCCGTGCCAGGCCACGCTGTCCCGGCCGTCCCGGTAGAAGCACAGCCCGGCGGTCGTGAACGGCTCGCCCAGCTCCTCGGCGTAGTGCTGGGACACGGCGTCACGGGCCTCGTCCAGCACCGGATGGGGGAGCGGGTCGTGCGCCGCGTAGAAGGCCAGCAGGCGCGGCACGGCCACCACGTTGTCGTACATCTTGCGGCGCTCCGCGCGCCATGGCACGTCCGCCGCCAGCTTCTCGAACAGGGCGTCGGCCCCGCGCAGCCAGCCCGGCAGGACGTCGATCCAGGCGCCGGCGCCCAGCTCGGTGCGGCGCAGCCCGTCCAGCGGTCCGAGCCGCGGCTCGTCGGTCTGGTCGAACAGGGAGCCCTGGAGTTGCGTGGACATGAACCCAGCGTACTCCTTAATCGAAAACATGTTCCCTTGCGCTTGCCTGAGGGCATCCGGCTGCGTCACGCCCCTTTCGATACACCGGTGTATCCGATACGTTCATGTATCGAACTTCGGAGGTGGCTGCTGCCATGGAGGAGACGGCCAAGCGCGTCACCCGGCGCCGGGTCCGCACCCGGGCCAGGCTGCTGCAGGCCGCGTTCGAGGTGTTCGCCGCCAAGGGCTTCGGGCGGGTCTCCATCGAGGAGGTCTGCGCGGCGGCGGGCTTCAGCCGTGGCGCCTTCTACTCGAACTTCGCCACGCTGGACGAGATGTTCTTCGCGCTCTACCAGGAGCGCGCCGAGCTCATCGCCTCCCAGGTGACCGAGGCGCTCTCCCAGGACGGGCCCGGACTCGACGTGCCGACGGCCGTCGACCGTGTCACCGAGGTACTGCTGCTCGACGTGGACTGGCTGCTGGTCAAGACCGACTTCCTGGTGCACGCCGCCCGCGACCCCGAGACCGCCCGGGCCCTCCTCGACCACCGCGCCCGGCTCCGCGAGGCGGTCGCCGACCGGCTCTTCCGGGCCCGCGGCAACACCGAACTGCCCGCCGTGCTCGGCGACGTGGACGGCGCCGCGCACGCGGTGGTCGCCGCGTACGACGGCGTCACCGTCCAGCTGCTGCTGGACAAGGACGTCGAGGCCGCCCGGGCCTGGCTCAAACAGCTCATCACCGCCCTGCTCACGGACGGCAGCACCCCGCACGGCCCCGGCGCGGCCACCCCCGCATGACCCCGCACCGGCCCGCACGACCCCGCAAGAGGATCTCCAGGAAGGAAACAGTCACGATGGACGCGGACGTCATCGTCGTCGGAGCGGGCCTCGCCGGCCTGGTCGCGGCGCATGAACTCACCGGCCGGGGCCGCCGGGTGGCCCTGGTCGACCAGGAGAACGCGAACAACCTCGGCGGACAGGCGTTCTGGTCCTTCGGCGGGCTCTTCCTCGTCGGCTCGCCGGAGCAGCGCCGCCTCGGCATCAAGGACTCCTTCGACCTCGCCTGGAACGACTGGCAGGGCAGCGCGCAGTTCGACCGGCTCGACGACGAGGACTCCTGGGCGGTGCGCTGGGCCCGCGCCTATGTCGAGTTCGCGGCCGGCGAGAAGCGGTCCTGGCTCAAGGGACACGGCATCGAGCTGCTGCCGACCGTCGGCTGGGCCGAGCGCGGCGACCTCAGGGCGACAGGGCACGGCAACTCGGTACCCCGCTTTCACATAGCCTGGGGCACCGGCACCGGCGTGGTCGAGCCGTTCGTGAAGTACGCCCGCCAGGCCGCCCGGGACGGACTGCTGACCTTCCACCACCGCCACCGGGTCGACGAGCTGGTCATCGCGGACGGCACCGCGCGCGGAGTGCGGGGCACCGTCCTGGCCGAGGACCGCTCGCCGCGCGGAGTCGCCTCCAACCGCGACCGCGCCGGCGACTTCGAACTCACCGCCCAGGCGGTCGTCGTCACCACCGGTGGCATCGGCGCCGACCACGACATCGTCCGCCGCTACTGGCCCGCCCGGCTCGGCACCCCGCCGGCCGAGATGGTCACCGGCGTCCCGGCCTACGTCGACGGCCGGATGCTCGACATCAGCGCCGAGGCCGGTGTCCGGCTGGTGAACCGGGACCGCATGTGGCACTACACCGAGGGCCTGCAGAACTGGGACCCGATCTGGCCCGGTCACGGCATCCGCATCCTGCCCGGCCCGTCCTCCATCTGGCTGGACGCCATCGGCCGCCGGCTGCCCGACCCCTGCCTGCCGGGCTACGACACCCTCAGCACCCTCAAGTACCTGCGCACCACCGAGGACATCGCCGGGTACGACCACTCGTGGTTCATCCTCACCCGGAAGATCATCGAGAAGGAGTTCGCGCTCTCCGGCTCCGAACAGAACCCCGACATCACCGCCAAGGACCGCAGGGGCGTCCTGCGCGACCGGCTGGTCGGCAAGGGCGCGCCCGCACCGGTCAAGGCCTTCCTCGACAAGGGCGCGGACTTCGTGACCGCGGGCAACCTGGAGCAGCTGGTCGGGAAGATGAACGCGCTGACCGACAAGCCGCTGCTGGACGCGGCCGAGGTGCGCCGCCAGATCGAGGCCCGGGACCTGCAGATGGCCAACCCCTACAGCAAGGACTCCCAGATCCAGGGCATCCGCAACGCCCGCCGCTACATCGGGGACCGGCTGGGCCGGGTCGCCGCCCCGCACCGCATCCTCGACCCCGCCGCGGGCCCCCTCATCGGCGTCCGGCTGCATGTGCTGACCCGCAAGACCCTCGGCGGCATCCAGACCGACCTCGACTCCCGCGCCCTGGCCGCCGACGGTACGCCGATCGAGGGGCTGTACGCGGCGGGCGAGGTGGCGGGCTTCGGCGGTGGCGGGGTGCACGGCTACAACGCGCTGGAGGGCACCTTCCTCGGCGGCTGCCTGTTCTCCGGCCGGGCCGCGGGCCGGCACGCGGCCGAGCACACCGGCTGACGTCAGCCCTTCAGCAGCTCCAGCAGGACCTGCGCGTGGCTCTGCTCCGGCGTCTTGGACGCGGTCAGCAGGGTCACGCGCTTGCCGCGGGCCGCCTTGCGCAGGCCGTCGAAAAGCTCGGCGGCCTCCGGAGCGTCGAGCTCCGTCTCGTAGCGGCCCCTGAACTCCTCGTAGGAGCCGCCCCCGTGGAACCACTTGCGCAGTTCGTCGGACGGCGTGAGCGCCTTCGGCCACTCGTCCACCCGGGCCGCGTCCTTGGCCAGGCCGCGCGGCCACAGCCGGTCGACCAGGACGCGCAGGCCGTCGTCGGCCTCGGGCGGGTCATAGATGCGGCGCACACGCACGCTCACGGTCGGGCCCCTCTCGGGTCGCGGACGGTCCAGCGAGCGTACTGCGGCTGCCCGCGACCACCCGGTCACGACGCGGGGCGAGATGACCTGAACAAGACAGTAACCGGGCGCTCGCCACCCCTACTCTGTATCACCCGCCACTTCCTCCAGGAGCCGCATGTGACGCCACCCGGCAGACAGCACCTCCGACGCCCTACCGCGGTCCTCGCCACCGTCCCCGTCGCCCTCGCGGCACTCGTCGGCGCCGCCGGACCCACGGCGCCGGGAACGGCCGGCGCCCCCGGCGTGGGCGACCCCTACTTCCCGCTCAGCGGCAACGGCGGCTTCCACGTCCGGCACTACGACCTCACGCTCCGATACGACACCTCCTCCCGGCATCTCGACGGCAGGGCCGTCCTCGACGCCCGCGCCACCCAGCACCTCAGCCGCTTCGACCTCGACCTGAAGGGCCTGAAGGTCAGCGGCGTCACCGTCGACGGCACGCCCGCGGCGTTCCGGCGCGACGGCCAGGAACTCGTCGTCACACCGCGCCACACCCTGCCCGCAGGCCGGGGGTTCCGGGTCACCGTCAGCTACGACGGCACCCCGAGACCGGTCACCGACCCCGACGGCAGCGCGGACGGCTGGATACCCACCGACGACGGCGCCTTCGTCGCCGGCGAGCCCCAGGGCGCGATGACCTGGTTCCCCGCGAACAGCCACCCCAAGGACAAGTCGTCGTACGACATCACCGTCACCGTCCCCCAGGGGCGCACGGCCGTCTCCAACGGCATGCTGCTCGGACAGCGCACCGAGCACGGCCGGACGACCTTCCACTGGCGCGAGACCCGGCCGATGGCCGCCTACCTGGCCACCGTCACCGTCGGGGCCTTCAAGGTCGAGCAGTACACCACCCACGACGGCCTCCGCGTGTACAACGCCGTCGACCCGCGCGAGGCGAACGCGGCCGCACCGGTGCTGAGGAAGCTGCCGTCCGTACTCGCCTGGGAGAGCAAGCTGTTCGGGCCGTACCCGTTCCGCTCCGCCGGTGCGATCGTCGACCACGCCCCGGCCGTCGGCTACGCCCTGGAGACCCAGACCCGGCCGCTCTACGACTCCGCGCCCGACATCGGCACCCTCGTCCACGAGAGCGCCCACCAGTGGTTCGGCGATTCCGTCTCGCTGACGGCCTGGAAGGACATCTGGCTCAACGAGGGCTTCGCCACCTACGCCGAGTGGCTGTACACCGAGCAGCACGGCGGCGACAGCGCCCAGAAGACCTTCGACGCCCTCTACGCCCGCCCGGCGAGCGACCACCTGTGGGCCTTTCCGCCCGGCGACCCGGGCAGCGGCAAGAACATCTTCGACACGCCCGTCTACGCCCGCGGCGCCATGACCCTGCACGAACTGCGCAAGGCCGTCGGCGACCGGGACTTCTTCCGCATCCTGCGCGCCTGGTCGGCCGCACACCGCGACGGCCATGGCACGACGGCCCAGTTCACACAGCTGGCGGAGCGGATCTCGGGGAAGCGTCTGGACGGGCCGTTCCACACCTGGCTGTTCACGAAGGGCAAGCCGAACAGCGCCTGAACCCTTACCGGTTCCAAACATGTGTCGGCCAGAGTCGACACCATGATCCATCGCAGAACCGCCGTCGCCGTCCTCGCCTCCCCGCTGCTGCTCACCGGCTGCGGCGGCGGAGCCGAGGCGACCGAGCGCCGGACATCCCTCACCGACCCGGCACCCACCGCCGCGCCCACCCCCGCGGTCCAGGCGGAGCAGGCGCGCCAGGGCATACCAGGTCTCGGCCCTGCCAGGTCGGCGGCCGTACCCGACCGCTGCGAGCAGGCCGTCGTGGTCACCGGGCGCGGCAAGGACTCCCCGCTCTGCACGGTCGTCCTGCACCAGCGCACCGCCGCCGGCTGGCAGTCCGGCCCCGTCTGGCCCGGCCACAACGCCCTGCGCGGCTGGAGCGCCCACCACGTGCTGGGCGACCTGCGCTCCCCGCTCGGCGTCTACACCCTTTCCGACGCCGGCGGCCTGCTCGCGGACCCCGGCAGCAAGCTCCCGTACCATCGGTCCGGCGGTTTCCACTCGCCGGGTACCGGCTTCGAGGGCGAACCGCTCGAAGGCTGCTTCGACTACGTCATCGCGATCGACTACAACCGCGAGCCCGGCACCTCCCCGCTCGACTGGACCCGGCCGCTCGGCCCGAAGCGCGGCGGCGGAGTGTGGCTGCACGTCGACCACGGCGGACCCACCCACGGCTGTGTCAGCCTCGCCAAGGCCCACATGAGGGAACTGCTGCGCACCCTCGACCCGGAACGGCATCCGGTCGTCGTCATGGGGTACGCCGACTGGCTCGCCGCCTCGGCCGCCTAGGATCCGAACTCGTGTGCGCACATGTACTGGTCGCCGAGGACGACGAGAAGCAGGCCGAACTGATCCGCCGCTCCCTGCTGGCCGAGGGACACTCCGCCACGGTGGTGCACGACGGCGCCGCCGCGCTGGAGGCGGCCCGCAGTCTCCGGCCCGACCTCGTCGTCCTGGACCTGATGCTCCCGGTCCTCGACGGCTTCGCCGTGTGCCGGGCGCTGCGCGGCGGCGCGGACCCGGAGATACCGGTGGTCATGCTCACCGCCCGCGCCGCCGAGGACGATCTGCTGCTCGGCCTCGAACTGGGCGCCGACGACTACATGACCAAGCCGTACAGCCCGCGCGAGCTGATGGCCCGGATCCGTACGGTGCTCAGGCGCAGCGGGCGCGGCGTCGCCACCCGGGACGAGGACCCCGTGGTCCGGGCGGGCGGGATCAGCGTCGATCCCGTACGGCACGAGGTGCGCTGCGACGGTGCGACGGTGGACTGCACGCCCGCCGAGTTCCAGATCCTGCTGGCCATGGCCGCGGAACCGGAACGGGTGTTCACCCGGCGGCAGTTGCTGCAGTGCACCCGCGGCTTCGACCGGGCCTCCACCGAGCGGGCCGTCGACGTGCACATCATGAACCTGCGCCGCAAGATCGAGACCGATCCGCGCCACCCGGTACGGCTGCTGACCGTGTTCGGCGTCGGCTACAAGCTGAGCGGCACCCGGCCGTGAGGCGTGGGCGCGGCGTCGGCGTGGCGTGGGTCGGCCGGAGTGGGGTGAGAGGCGCGCGTGCGGCGTGCGCCGAGTGGGCGGTGTCCCTGAGACTTACGGAGGCTTCGAGAAGGGCGGAGACGCGTGAGGCGCCGGCAGGTCCGGGCTCGAGCGGTGCCGTGGGATGTCGGTGGGCCCGAGTTGGGCGGAGGCTTGTGAGGTGTCGGCTGGTCCGGGTTGGGTGGCGGCGCCGTGGGATGTCGGTGGGCCCGAGTTGGGCGGAGGCTTGTGAGATGTCGGCTGGTCCGGGTTGGGTGGCGGCCCCGAGCTGGGCGGAGGTTCGTGAGGCGTCGGCAGGCAGGGGATGGGTGGCGGCGTCGTGAGATGTCGGTGGGGCCGGGAGGGGTGGCGGCCCCGAGCCGGGCGGAGGTTCGTGAGGCGTCGGCAGGCAGGGGATGGGTGGCGGCGTCGTGAGATGTCGGTGGGGCCGGGAGGGGTGGGGGTGCCCGTGAGATACCGGCAGGTTCGAGACGGGCGGAGGCATCCGTGAGGCGCCGACCGCTGCGGGTCCGGCCCGGCGCGCCCGTACAGCCAGGGCAGGGCGGCGGGGGCCCGCAGGCGCCGGTGAGGCGGTGGATCCCGCTGCGCAAGCGGCTTCTCGTCCGGCTGCTGTCCGTCTCCGCCCTGATCGCGGTCTGCTCGGTGGCCGCCACCGCCTGGCTCGCGGTGACCACCACCACCAGCGCCCTGAAGGAGGAGCAGGGCCAGGACCTCGCGGCCGACAACCGCATCCTGGCCCGGCTCAGCGGGTACGCCGCCACCCACTCCGACTGGACGGACGTCCGCCGCACCGTCCGGCAGCTGGCCGCCGAGACCGGACGCCGGATCGCGCTCACCACCGCCGACCGCACCCTCGTCGCCGACTCCGCGCCCCGCGGCACCCCGCTGCCGCCCCGGCCCGCCGCCACCGTCGACCCGCTGCGCACCGACACCTACAGCGAGACCGGCGCCCAGCTCAGCGGCATCGACCCGCGAGTGGTCGGCCCCTACCTGCTCCCGGCGAAGGAACGCGCGAATCTGGACGCGCTGGCCGCCAAGCGCAGGCAGTGCTACGAGCGTTACGGCCTCCAGCCCGGCATGGTCCGCACGGTGAGCGGGCGGCCCGTCGTCACCCTCCCGGACGGCACCGACCCGGCCGGCTACGGCGCGGCGGTGTGCGAGGACGGGCTGCTCAACACGCCCACACCGACGGAGCGCAAGGCCCTGGCCGACCTCACCGACCTCGCCCGGCCGTGTCTGAAACAGGCCGGCCTGGACCTCGGCGGGCAGCTCTTCCTCACCTACGACCCCAGCGGCAAGGACCCTTTCGGCGGCGGCTACCTGGTCGCCAAGTACGCCAGGGCGGGCAAGGCGGCGACGGCGCGGGCGGCCCAGCACTGCATCCTGACCGCCCGGCGCACCCAACTGGAGCCCTATGTCGCCCCGGTGGCCGACCTGTTCCTCGGCATCGGCGACCAGAACCCCTCCCGCTTCGACATGTCCCCGGCCAACAAGGCCAAGGTGATCGGCGCCGCCGGACTGGTCCTCGCCGTCACCGTCGCCGTCACCGCCCTCGTCGCCGTCCGGCTGGTACGGCCGCTGCGCGCGCTGACCGAGGCCGCCCAGCAGCCGCCCGACCTGCACGTGCGGGTGCCGGTGACGACCCGGGACGAGACCGGCATCCTCGCCGAGGCCTTCAACGACCTGACCGAGCGCCGCGCCCGCCTGGAGGCCCAGCGCAAGGCGATGGTCAGCGACATCGCGCACGAGCTGCGCAGCCCGCTCACCAACATCCGCGGCTGGCTGGAGGTCGTCCGCGACGGAGTCGTCGAGCCCGACCCGCCCCTGCTGGACTCGCTGCACGAGGAGGCGCTCGTCCTCCAGCGGATCATCGACGACCTCCAGGATCTCGCCGCCGCCGACGCCGGCACCCTGCGGCTGCACCGCGAGCCGCTGCGGGCCGGCGAGCTGCTGGACCAGGTGGCCGCCGCCCACCGGGTCGCAGCCGGAGCCGCCGGGGTCGCCCTGCGCACCGAGGCCGACGCCGGCGCCTGGCTCGACGCCGACCCGGTGCGGATGCGGCAGGCTCTCGGGAACCTGGTCTCCAACGCGCTGCGGCACACCCCCGCCGACGGCACGGTCACGCTCGCCGCCCGCCGGGACGGCGCGGACGTCGTGCTGACCGTGACCGACACCGGCACGGGCATCGCGCCCGAGGACCTGCCGCACGTCTTCGACCGGTTCTGGCGCGCCGAGAAGTCCCGCAGCCGCCGTACCGGTGGCAGCGGCCTGGGCCTGCCGATCGTGCGTCACCTGCTCGCCGCCCACGAAGGCACGGCCGAGGCCGCGAGCGAGCCCCGCGGGGGCGCGGTCTTCACCCTGCGGCTGCCCGCGGCCGGCCCACCCGCGGACCCCACCTGATCGTCTCCGATTCCCCGCGCGCACCAGGGGTACTCCGGTCGCGCGGCGCAGTCGAAGGAGATCAGGCCATGAGCACACCGGAGGACCTGCCGGTCGTGTCCACGCTCGCCGAGCTGGCCCGCCTGGTGGACGAGCAGCAGGGCCTGTACGTCCGCTGGTCCCTGGGGCCCGGCACCGACCTCGCCGAGGTCTCCAGCACCGACGATCTCACCGGCGTACCCATGCCCGGGCTGTCCGCCAGTCCGCTCGACGTCGAACGCTGGTGGGCGGACCGGTCGGTGGAGCTGTGGGTGGCCCGCCGTCTCTACGACTACGCGCACCTGCCGCACGACAAGGGGCCCGGTGTACGTCCCTGGGTCCTGCGGGGCCGGGAGGCCGGCCGGGGCCCCGACAACGAGCCGCTCGTCACCGATGCCGAGCCGCTGTGCTGGATCGCGGACGAGGTGATCGACGCGGCGAAGGAGCAGGTGGCCTGGCAGGAACGGGAGTGGGGCACGCTGCGCCGCGGTGGCCGCTGAGGCCCGGACCGCGCACGCCGGGGTCAGCCGGAGCGCGGCCGGGAGCGGACCGGGCGGTGCAGGGCCCGGCGCTCCGACTCGGTCGTCCCGCCCCAGATGCCGATGCCCTGGCCGGTTCCCAGCGCCCAGTCCAGGCACTCCTCCCGGACGGGGCACCGGCCGCAGACCGCCTTGGCGTGCTGGGTCTGCACCTGCGCCGGACCGGTGGTGCCGATGGGGAAGAACAGGTCGGGATCCTCGCGACGGCACGCGGCATGGTCGCGCCAGTTGTCCATGGAAGTCTCCTGGATCCGATCGAAGTCGTCCGTGCCTGTCGAATGCGTACTGCGGCTTCGGGTGACCGGTCGGGGCGGTGTGAAACGGCGTGTGCGACAGGGGGATCGTGCGACGACCGCGATCCGGCCACGGGCGCGCGTACGGTCCGCGGCGAGCCGTGCGCGCTCAACGGGCCGGGAACGGGGCGGACGGACCACCGGGCCGTGGGCACCCGTGCCCGACCGGGCACCGGGGGCGCGGAGTTGGGGGCGGGAACCGGCCGGGACCGCCGTCCGCCGCGCCGCCGCCCGACCACCGTACTCCGCAGGGCCCTTCCGTCGGGGCGGAACGGATAAAACGTCAACGGATGAACGTGTCCGGCCGTCAGCGGCGCAGTGCCTCGGCCGCAGTCGCCGTCACCGCCTCGGCGAGCGCGGCCAGCGCGGGGGAGTCCAGCCTCCACTGCTGCCAGTACAGCGTGACGTCCATCCACTCCCCGGGCGCGAGAAGCACCAGCCGGTCCTGCGCCAGCAGCGGACCCGCCTGGACCTCCGGCACCATGCCCCAGCCGAGTCCGGCGGCGACCGCGTCCAGGAAGCCCTCCGAGGTGGGCACGAGGTGCCTGAGCGGGCCGGCGGAGCCGCGGCCCAGTCGGCGTACGAAGGCGTCCTGGAAGTCGTCCTTGCGGTCGAAGACCACGACGGGGGCCTCGGGCAGCGCCTCCGGCAGCGGCCGCCCGCCGAGGTGGGCCGTGGTGAACTCCGGTGCGGCGACCGGCAGATACCGCATCCGGCCGAGCGGCCGGACCGTGCAGCCCGGCACCGGATCGGCGGCGGTGGTCACCGCCGCCATCACCAGACCCTCGCGCAGCAGGGCCGCGGTGTGGTCCTCGTCCTCCCGGTGCAGTTCGAAGCAGAGCCCCGCCACCCGCGTCAGCGCCGGCAGGAACCAGGTCGCCAGCGAGTCCGCGTTCACCGCCACCGACACCCGCGTCGGCTCCCCGGCACCGCTCAGCCCGAGTTCGCCCCAGGCGTCCCGTTCCAGCCGGGCGAGCTGCCGGGCGTACCGCACCAGCACCGCGCCCGACTCCGTCGGCCGCACCGGCTTGGTGCGCTGCAGCAGCACCCGGCCGGTGCGCTGTTCGAGCGCCTTGACCCGCTGGCTGACCGCCGACGGGGTCACATGCAGGGCGGCCGCGGCGGCGTCGAAGGTGCCCTCGTCCACCACGGCGAGCAGGGTCCGCACCTGCTCCAGGGGAAGCTCGGTCATCACAAGCGCTAAGGGTACGTAAGAATCTTTAGCTGTACTTGCGAGGCACCGGCTTCTTAGGTTCGAGGCATGAACCACGCCCTGACCGCCGCGGCCACCGGATTCGGCACCGGCCTCTCCCTGATCGTCGCCATCGGCGCCCAGAACGCCTTCGTCCTGCGGCAGGGGGTGCGCCGGGACGCGGTCCTCGCCGTGGTGGGCATCTGCGCCCTGTCCGACGCGGTGCTCATCGCGCTCGGCGTCGGCGGGGTGGGCGCGGTCGTGGTGGCGTGGCCGGGCGCGGTCCGGGCCGTCGGGATCACCGGCGGTCTCTTCCTGCTCTGCTACGGCGTCCTCGCCGCCCGCCGGGTGCTCAGACCGGGCGCGGCCGGCCTGAGCACCGAGGGCGAGGCCGCGGGCTCCCGGCACCGGGCGGTGCTCACCTGTCTGGCGATGACCTGGCTGAACCCGCACGTCTACCTGGACACGGTGTTCCTGCTCGGCTCCCTCGCGGCCGACCGGGGCGCGCTGCGCTGGACCTTCGGGCTCGGCGCCGCGCTCGCCAGCCTGTGCTGGTTCGCCGCCCTCGGCTTCGGCGCCCGGCTGCTCGGCCGCTTCCTGGCCCGGCCGACGGCGTGGCGGGTCCTGGACGGCCTGGTAGCCGTCACCATGCTGGCGCTGGGGGCCACGCTCATGGCCGGATCCTGAGGCCGGATGCCGAGCAGAACCCGTTCGGTGTGCACAGGGACAGCCGAGATAGTTAGGCTCTCGAATCGAAAAGATGCAGCGAGCAACCTCCATCGGCAACAGGACACCCGTGGACACCAGCGAGAGCAGCAGCACCACCGAATCCGGCGCCGCGCCGGACGCCGCCGCGCCACCCCGGCGCGGCTGGCGCCGCTGGGCGATGGACACCCGTCCACTGAGCATCCCGGCCTACCGGCGCCTGTGGACGTCGACCATCGTCACCGCCGTCGGCAGCCAGCTCACCGCCGTGGCCGTGCCCAAGCAGGTCTACGACGTCACGCACTCCTCGGCGTGGGTCGGCTACGCGAGCCTGGCCGGACTCGTGCCGATGGTGGTGTTCGCGCTGTGGGGCGGCGCGGTCGCCGACACCGTGGACCGCCGCAAGCTGCTGCTGGTCACCAACACCGGTATCGCGGTCACCTCGCTGCTGTTCTGGGCCCAGGCCGTCACCGGGACGGACTCCGTCGCCGTCCTCATGGTGCTGCTCGCGTGCCAGCAGGCGTTGTTCGGCCTCAACTCCCCGGCCCGCAACGCCTCCATCGCCCGGCTGGTCCCCGCCGAGCAGTTGCCCGCCGCGGGCGCGCTCGGCTCCACCGTGATGCAGACCGGCATGGTCGCCGGGCCGCTGCTCGCCGGTGTGCTGATCCCGGTCATCGGGCTGCCCGAGCTGTACCTCATCGACGCGGTGGCGCTGTGCGTGACCGAGTGGGCCGTCTTCCGGCTGCCCGCGCTGCCCCCGCTCGGCGCGGCCGCCGCCCGCCGGGCCGGGGTGCGTGAAATCGCCGCCGGGTTCAGGTACATCTCCCGGCACAAGGTCCTGCTGCTGTCCTTCCTCGCCGACATCGTCGCCATGGTCCTCGGCATGCCCCGCGCCCTGTTCCCGCAGCTCGCGGCGCAGACGTACCACTCCTACGGCGAAGGGCTCGCGCTCGGTGTGCTGTTCGCCGGCATCCCCGTCGGCGCGGTGCTCGGCGGCCTGTTCTCCGGGGTGTTCTCCCGGGCCCGCCGGCACGGCTGGATGGTCGTCGGGGCGGTCGTCGGCTGGGGCGTGGCCGTCGCGGGGTTCGGGCTGAGCCGCAATCTCTGGGTGGCCCTGGCCTTCCTCGCCGCGGCCGGTGTCGCCGACATGGTCTCGATGGTCTTCCGCGGCGCGATCCTCCTGTCGGCCGCGACCGACGAGATGCGCGGCCGGATGCAGGGCGTGTTCACGGTGGTCGTCGCGGGCGGGCCGCGCCTGGCCGACGTACTGCACGGCACGGCCGGCTCGGCCTTCGGCCCGCGCGCCGCGGTGGCGGGCGGTGGCGCGCTGGTGGTCGTGGTGATGCTGGCCCTGGCCGCCGCCGTACCGGCGCTGCGCCGCTACCGGATCTGAGTCACACCAGGCCGCCGCGCCCCTTGGTCATGTACTGGTCCATCAGCTTCCCCCGGGTCGTCTCCAGGCGGTGGGCGAGGATCTCGGCCACCGTCCGCACCAGCGAGAGCCCGAGCAACGGGTCCTCCACGCACAGCGCGAGCACCGAGGGCCCGTCGAACTCGTAGGCCCGTACATTGCTGAAGGCCACCGCGCCGAAGTCCCACTGGTACGGCGGGAACAGCCAGGACCAGCCGAGCATGTCGCCCGCGCCGAGCGTGGCGACGGTGACCCGCTGCCGTGAGGTGACCTGCTGGTCCAGGTGGACCGCCCCGGAACGGATCACCCAGAACCGGTCGGCGGTGCCGCCCGCCTCGAAGATGCGGGTGTCCTCCGGGAACGAGACCTCCTTGGCCAGTTCCATCAGGCGCTCGCGCTGCGCATACGGCAGGGCGGTCAGCAGTTTTATCGCTTTGGTCATGGCGCGGGGCTCCTCGCCGAGGGGTTCGGGGGTGCTTTCCCTAAGCCCATTTCAGCCGCTGCCGCCCCTGCGGGCACCTCGAAGGGCCTGGATTTCCTCGGCGCGGGGCCGGCCCCGCGCCGGTTGCGGGCAGCAAGAAGCCCTGGCTGGACGGGGGAGGCCAGCCAGGGCCGTCTGCGGTGACGCCACGGGGGGAGGAAGGACGGTTCCGGTCACCCCCGGCATCACGTATGTATGAACGATAAACCATCCGGCGGGTGTTCTACCAGTCGGTAGCAGGTCACGTGACCTGTTTCACGCCTTCCGCGGGATCCCGCGGTCCACCCGGGCAGACGATCTCCTCCAGCACCCGCGCCACCGCCTCGAACGCCCAGGCCCGGGCCGTCGCCTCCCGAGCGCCGTCCGGATCCGTCGCCGTCAGGTTCTGTGCGCGTTCCCGCCAGGCCCGCTCCTCCGCGGCCGCGTGCTCCCGGCCGCGCTGGATGCGCCGCAGCAATTCATCCGCGTCCACGACATCGGTCATACCGGTCTGGTACCCGCATGGCCGCTGTGATGACACGGGCACCGACGGTGTTTGACAGCTCCGGAAGGGGTGAGGCGGAAAGCAGGGAGCCCGGCAAACCGGGCATTCATCCGGGCATCGCCTCAGGGAGGAAGGGATGCGCGACAAGCACCGGACCACCTGCCGCACGACGCTGTGGGAACCGCGCCGCCACCTGCCGTGCCGGCCGGCCGAAGCCCGCAGAACCGTGGAGAGCGTGGTGGCCGAGCGATGCCGGGCCCGCGCCATCCCCTGCGGTGCGGCGGCCATGGAGGACGCCCTGCTGGTCACCTCCGAACTCACCACCAACGCCATCCTGCACGGCGGTGGCATCACCGGCTTCGACGTCGACGTGGACTCCGGCGGCGTACGGGTGTCGGTGAGCGATCGCAGTGACGACGTGCCGGTGGCCGCCCCGGCCGCAGAGCGGGGCCCCACCCGGCTCGGCGGCCGGGGCTGGCCCATCGTCTGCCGCCTGGCCCGGGACGTCCGGGTCGCCCAGCTGCCCTGTGGCGGCAAGCGCATCACGGCCGTCGTACCGCTGCGCTGAAGCCGTGCGGAAGGGGAAGGTTCGCCTCCGGCGTGTTTGCTCCCCGGAGCGAGGGGCAGGCGGAATCTCGTGCTTCGGACCGGAGGCGCGCGCCCAGTGGGAACCGTACGACTGCCTGGGTCCCCCTCTCGTCGGACCGGGCGAGCGACCCGCGGCGAACCCTGACACCACCGTTCGGGCCCGGCCCCAGAACCCTTTCCGGCCGCGCGCCCTGAAACCACGTTCAGGAGCGATTCCGCATGCTGACCGACACGTCGACAAGCCGTCCCGGCACCACCACCACGGACTCCGCCGCTGCCGCTCCCGCGCGGCGGCCCCATGACGACGCCCCCGACACCGCCGCCCTGTTCGCCCGGCTGGCGGCACTGGACGACGGCCCCGAGCGCGACGGCGTACGCGACGAACTCGTCGCCGCCTGGCTCCCCATGGCCCACCGGATCGCCGGCCGCTTCCGGGACCGGGGCGAGTCCGTCGAGGACCTGCGACAGGTGGCCGCGCTCGGGCTGGTCAAGGCCGTCGACCGGTTCGACCCGTCCCGCGGGGCCTTCGAGAGCTACGCCGTGCCGACCATCACCGGCGAGGTCAAGCGGCACTTCCGGGACCGGATGTGGGCTCTGAGGGTGCCGCGCCGGGTGCAGGAACTGCGCAACCGGGTGCGTGTGGCCCGGCGCGAGCTCACCCAGCACCCGGGCAGCCCCGAACCCACCCTCGCCGACATGGCCGCCCACACCGGCCTCACCGAGGAGGAGGTCGGCACCGGCCTGGAGGCCCTGGAGAGCTTCAGCACCCTGTCCCTGGACGCCGAATTGTCCACCGGGGACGACGGCTACAGCCTCGCCGACACCCTCGGCGCGACGGACACCTCGTACGACGTCGTGGTCGACCGCGAGGCCGCCAAGGAGGGACTGCGCCGACTGCCCGAGCGGGAACGGGCCATCCTCTACATGCGGTTCTTCGAGGACATGACGCAGAGCCGCATCGCCGACCGGCTGGGCATCTCCCAGATGCACGTCTCCCGGCTGATCAGCCGCAGCTGCGCCCGCGTCCGCGACGAGGCCATGGGCCGGCGCGCATGCGGCACGGACCCGGCATGAGCGCACGTCCGGCGGCCGTCACTTCTTCGGCCGGTCCGCGCCGCTGGTGAGGCCCAGCGGCCGGGCCAGGCCCGAGACCGCCTCGTCCAGCCGCTGCAGATGGCGCAGCACCCGGTCGGTGACCCGGCCGTAGCGCGGGGTGCGCAGGGTTCCCGGCTCCAGCATCGAGGCGATGCTGGGGCCGGTCTCGATCTCCGCCGTGGCACGCGGGTCGGCGACATGCGCGGCGATCGCCTCGATGTTGTGCACGATCCGCGCGCCCGCCCCGCGCAGCCGGGGATCCGCGGCGATCGACGGATGCGTCGGCAGCAGCTCGGCCGTGGCCGCGAGCGAACGCCCGTGGTAGGCACAGGTCTCCAGCAGCGCCACCACGTACCGGGCGGTGTCCCGGCGGGAGCGCAGCGGGGTGATCGGATGGGTCAGCGGCTGGGTGGCCGCGCGCAGGTCGGCCAGCGCCTGGTCCAGATCGCGCGCCTGCTCCACCAGATCGGCGCCCGCCCCGCCGCTCAGCTGGTCCACGGCGGCCCGGGTGACATCGGCGAGCCGGTCCAGGACCGTCACGAGCAGTTCGTTGGTACGGCGGTCGGTGCGGATCGGCAGCACCACCGCCGCCGCGACCACCCCGCAGGCCGCGCCCAGCGCCGTCTCCTCCACCCGCAGCACCAGCACCGACATGCTGTAGGTGTTCAGTAGCGTGTACAGCAGGCCCAGCATCGCCGTCACGAAGAACGACATCAGCGTGTACGACAGCGGCGCGGTGTAGAACATCGCGAAGATGAACACCAGCACCAGGCCGAACGCCGTCCAGGTGTGGTGCCCGACCAGACCGGCGAGCACGATACCGGCCAGCACGCCGAGGACCGTGCCCAGCAGCCGCCGGTAGCCCTTCACCAGGATCTCGCCGGTCGAGGCGGTGTTGAGGAACACGATCCAGCAGGTCAGCACCGCCCAGTACCAGCGCTGGCCGGACAGCAGCTCGCCGCCCGCGATGGCCAGCGCGGAGCCGACGCCCACCTGGACCGCGGCCCGTGTCGTGGGCCGCTGCAGACCGCTCGGTCCCGGCTCCTCCGCCTCGGCCTCCTCGCCCGCCTCGATCGCTGCGTCCTCCGCGTCCAGCTCCTCGCGCGAGCGGGTCGTCGCCGGGGTGTCGTCGGACTCGTCCTGCGGCCCGTCCAGCGCGACCCGCAGCCCCAGCGAGGCCCTGGCGGCCTCGCCGAGCCCACGGAAGACGTCCTGCACCGCCGGCGAGGCCTTGGGGAGGTTCTCCTCCTCGCGGTAGCCGAGCAGCCGGTTGCGCACCTGGGCGAGCGCGGTGCCCCGCGCCTCGCCGACCGGCCGCAGCATCAGCAGCCGCAGCGCCTGCAGATCACGGCGCAGCGCCGCCGTGGCCTCGTCCCGCACCGGCAGCTCCCCGCCGGAGGGCAGCACGGCGCCCGGCAGATGCAGGGTGAGGGTGTCGGTCCGCTCGGCGCTGCGCGCGGTGAGCAGCAGCAGCCCGAGCCGCTCGGAGGCGATCTCGGCGTCCGCGATCCGGCGCTGCAGCAGGCGGCCCACCGCCGCGTCGGAGGTGCCGTCCTCCAGCCGCCCCTGGATCAGCAGCGCCGTCTCGTGCAGCCGAGCGGTGGCGGTGCGCAGAGCGTCCAGGACCTTGTCCACGTCGTCCGGTCCGGCGTCCAGCAACTCGGTCTGTACGGCGATCAGCTGCGCGAGCCGGGCGCGGAACGCCCGCCGCAGCCGGTCCAGGGTGCCCGCCGGGGTCTGCGGCAGCAGCACGAAGCGCGCGGTGGCGCTGCACGCGAAGGCCACGCAGATGCCCCCGTACAGCGCCGGCAGCGCCGCGGTGGTGGCGTGCACGAACAGGGAGAGGAAGTAGATCTGAAAGCCGATCAGGCCGAGCGCCGTGCCGCGGTCGCCGAACCGGCGGCTGTAGACGGCACAGAAGATGAGGACGACGAAGAACAGGTCCCCGACGACGACCCGTTGGTTCAGCAGTGCGCCCAGCGACACCGACGCCAGCGCCACCGGCAGGCCGAGCGCGAGCGTCACGGCCTGCGCCGAGCGCTGCTTCTCCCGGATGGCGAAGGTCGACACCATCGCCGCCATGGCACCGACGACCAGTTGGGGCACAGGCACGCGCAGGGCGGCCAGCACGGCGAGGGTGAGCGCGATCGCGGTGACCGTGCGCAGCCCGGCGGTGAGCCGGAGCAGCCCCGGATCGGACGCCGCGAGCCGGTCCCACATCCGTACCCGCCCAGGTCGTCCCGCTGTGCTCACGCCGCCGCGCTCTCTCCCGTGCCGGAAATCGATCTCCGACCCAGCATCGCACGACGGCCTGGGCTACTTGTGTCCCCTCCTCACCTCAGGCGCTCCCGGCGCTCGTGCCCTCCACCCGGGCCCGCACCTGTTCCGGGGACAGATACGAGTCGGTGAACTCGAAGTCCTTCAGCCGGGCCGGCTTGCGGGTCTGGAAGCCGGTGCGCACGAAATCGTCACCGGCGACGGCGTTCAGCAGCCAGTTGGTCATGACCCGGGTCTTGGCGACGTTGGTGCGCAGCGCCGACCAGTGGTAACCGCGGGCCACCACCTGGGCCGGCAGCCCGCGCAACTCGACGCCGAGCGGCTTGGAGACCGCGTCCTTGCCGCCGAGGTCGACGACCAGACCCAGATCGTGGTGCACATACGGCGTCAGCGGCTGCCCCCGCAGGGTCGCGATGACGTTGTCGGCGACCTTCTTGCCCTGGCGCATGGCGTGCTGTGCGGTGGGCGGGCAGACCGCGCCCGGCTCGCCCTTGGCCTCGTCGGGCACGGCGGCCGCGTCCCCGAGCGCGAACACGCCGTCGTGACCCGGGAGGCACATCTCGGCGGTCACCGCCAGCCGGCCGCGGACCGTCTCCGCGCCGAGCGTGCCGATCAGCGGGCTGGCGACCACACCGGCCGTCCAGATCAGCGTGTGCGTCGGCACCACCCGGCCGTCGGTGAAGGTGACCTCCTCCGCGCCGGCCTTGTCGATCGACACGCCCAGCGACACCTCGATGCCGCGCCGCCCCAGGATCTCCTGCGCGCTGCGGCCGAGCTTCTCGCCCAGCTCCGGCATCAGCTTGGGCGCGATGTCGATCAGATGCCACCTGATCAGGCCGGGATCCAGACGCGGATAACGTTGTACCGCGGCGTGCGTCAGCCGTTGCAGACAGGCGGCGGTCTCCGTGCCGGCGTATCCGCCACCCACCACCACGAACTGCAGCCGCGCAGCCCGCTCCACCGGGTCGTCGCTGGCGTCCGCGAGATCGAGCTGCGAGATGACGTGGTCACGTATGTAGGCGGCCTCGGCCAGGGTCTTCAACCCGAAGGCGTGCTCGGTCAGCCCCGGGATGTCGAAGGTACGGGTCACGCTGCCGGGGGCCAGCACGATGTAGTCGTAGGGCTCGTTGACGGTCTTGTCGGTGATGGTGCGGACGACGCACACCTTGGACCTCAGGTCCACGCCGATCGCGCCACCCGGGATGATCCGGGTGCGGTACTTCTTGCTGCGGCGCAGGCTCAGGGCGATCGACTGCGGCGTGAGCACGCCGGAGGCGACCTGGGGCAGCAGGGGCAGATACAGCTGGTAGGAGTACGGCGTCACCAGGGTGACGTCGGCCTCGGCGGGAGCGAGTTTCCGCTCCAGGCGGCGGACGCACGCCACTCCGGCGAAGCCTGCGCCAACCACCAGGATCCTGGGTCGTGTCACGGTGTTCATCCCTTTCTGCGGCTCCAGGCGGTCCGACTCCACGCCGTTCGCCTGCCCTGATCGGTGGCACCAGCTTTGATCCCACCGTGCCCCGAGCTGTTCCGCCAGCCGGGCGCGGCAGGCAGACGAACGCGTGGGCACCAGCATGCCCCCGCTGCGGCTGGAGTAACCGGTTGCCGCACAGGTACACGTCGTACACACATCGCGGTCACCACGGCAGGAACACATGGACGTCCTTGCCCTCGTCGTCGACGACGACGCTGACCTGCGTGCACAGCGTGTGCACCAGATGCCAGCCGATGCCGCCGCCGCCCGTGCGCGGATGGAAGGGCCGCGGTTCCGGCTTGGTGGTGCTCGTGTCGCGCATCGTCACATGCACGCCGTCGAAGGTGCGGCGCATCCGCAGACCGAACGGCCCGGGCGCGTACTGGATCACGTTCGCGGCCAGCTCCGTCACCACCAGCAGTATGTCGTCCCAGTACTCGGGCGCGGCGGGCGGCGCCTGCGTGGCGAGCGCGCAGAGGAAGTCCTCCGCGGCGAGCCGGGCCTCCGTGACATTGCGTAGCTCACCGGCGAAGGAGAAGGTGCGCTCGTACCCGTCCTCCGCGGGCGGTGTGTCGTCCCCACGTGGCTGCGTCGCCATCTCGCAATCCCCGATCCTGGGCGGTCGGGGGCGCGGCGGGACCCCCCGGCCAGGACGGCTGTCGGTGCCGATCTCTTTCTGTGCTGCGAGTTCCCGCAGCCGGGCGGGATATCCGTCCGCCCCGGTTCATGCCCCCCTTCGGATGCCCCGACCCGGCGGACGGCGTCAGCGGAAGACGTCGTCCGGCTCGTCCCAGTCCGCCGGCTCCTGCGCGACACGCGCCGCCCGGGACCGCGCCTGATACATCGCGTCGATCTCGGCGGCGTAGTGCCGCACGATCACGTCCCGGCGCAGCTTCATCGACGGGGTGAGCAGTCCGTTGTCCGGGGCGAACGGCTCCGGGAGCACCCGGTAGACCCGGATGGACTCCGCGCGGGAGACGGCGCTGTTGGCCGAGGCGACGGCCCGCGCTATCTCGTCCCGCAGCGCGTTCTCCTCACGGCTCTCCCGGCCCGGCCTGTCGCCCTGGAGCGCCAGGGAGCCCCGCCAGTGCGCGAGGAAGTCCGGGTCCAGGGTGATCAGGGCACCGACACAGGGCCGGTCGTCGCCGATCACGACTGCCTGGTGGACCAGCGGATGCATGCGCAGCCGCTGCTCCAGCGGGGCCGGGGCGACGCTCTTGCCGCCGCTGGTGACGATGACGTCCTTCTTGCGCCCGGTGATCGTCAGATAGCCCTCGGAGTCCAGCCGCCCGATGTCCCCGGTGGCCAGCCAGCCGCCGCGCAGCGCGGCCCGCGTCGCCGCCTCGTCGCCGACATAGCCCTGGAACACCGACGGGCCGCGCACCAGGATCTCCCCGTCGTCGGCCACCTGGACCTCGGTGCCCGGCAGCGGCCGGCCGACCGTACCGGACTTCTCCCGGCCGAGCGGCTGCATGGTGATCCCGCCCGAGGCCTCGGTGAGGCCGTACCCGTCGTGGACGAACACCCCGATGCCCTCGTAGAACAGGCTCAGTTCACGGCTGAGCGAGCAACCGCCGGAGGTGCCGCGCACCGCCCGCCCGCCGAGCGCCGCGCGCAGCCTGCGGTACACCGTCCGCTCGTACAGGGCGTGCTGCAGCCTCAGCTCGAAGCCGGGCCCCGGCCCGGTGCCCAGCCGCTGGCGCTCCAGTGCCTGGGCGAAGTCCCGCGCGGTCTGCGCGGCCCGCTCGAACAGGGCACCCCGGCCCGCCTTCTCGGCCGCCTGCAGGAACTTCTTGTAGAGCTTTTCGAACACCGACGGCACGCCGTACAGATACGTCGGCCGGAACGTGGTCAGGGCCGAGGCCAGCGACGCCTCGGTCAGCTCCGGCTCGTGCCCCATCAGGACGCCGCCGCGCACGCACATCAGCATGATCATGAGGCCGTACACATGGGAGAACGGCAGAAAGGCCAGCACGGAGGGCTGTACGCCCGGCGGGGCCGCGGTGTGCAGCCAGCCGGCCAGCAGCGTGTCGCAGGGGTAGGCGAGGTTCCGGTGGCTCAGCGCGCAGCCCTGGGGACGGCCCGAGGTGCCGGAGGTGTAGACGACCGCGGCGGTCGCGTCAGGCAGCACGATCCGGCGCAGCGACTCCACCGTGGTGTCCGGCACGACCGTGCCCCGCTCGACGATTTCGGACAGCGCGCCCGCGTCCAGCTGCCAGACGTGGCGCAGCCGCGGCAGCCCGGTGCACACCGTGCCGACGGTCATGACGCCCTGCTCGTCCTCCAGGACCACGGCCACACAGCCGGCGTCCCGCAGGATCCACTCGACCTGGTCCCGTGAGGAGGCCGGATGGATCGGCACCACCTCGGCGCCCACGGCCCACAGCGCATGGCTGAACACGGTCCACTCGTAGCGGGTGCGGGACATCAGGGCCACCCGGTGGCCGGGGGAGATCCCTGCGGCGATCAGCCCCTTGGCCAGGTCGACCACCTGGTCGCGCAGCTCGACGGCCGTCACCTCCTGCCACACGGTGGCGGCGGGATCCACGCGATGGGCGAGCATCGGCAGGGCGGGACTGCGCTCCGCGGTGTCGAAGACGCTGTCGGCGAGGCCGCCGGTGAGCGGCGCGGCAACGGCGGGAGCGAGGGCGACGTCGCGCATGCGCTGCTCCTGGATGTACAGAGGGTCACCGCCGATCGGCTCAGTGTCGGCGGTGCTCGAATGTAGCCCAGCGGACCGCGTTCGGTGCCGGGAACGGGCAAGTCGTGATCGACTGATGATGTGGACGTGTCCTGGGGACTCGGCAGACATGAGTCATGTGAACCCCGATCCCGAACCCGAGCGGACCACCGGGCTGGAGCCCGGCGGCTCGGTACCGCCCGGCGAGACCCCGCCCGCCGAGAGCAGCCTGCCCGGGGCGGGGCCCCGTGAGACGCACAATCCACCGCGGGGCTGGGCCAAGGCGCCGCTGACGCTGATCCTCGTGCTCGTCGTCCTCGTCGCGCTGTTCTTCCTGGCCTACGCCCTGGTGCTGATCGTCTGACCGCGGGCGGTCAGCCCTGGGTACGCCGGACGCACTCGGTGACGACCCCCCGCAGGCCGCCGCCGTGCTCCAGCAGCCGACGCTGCTCGCGCGCCCCGTTGCCGCGCCGCAGCAGCTCCGTGATGCCCTGCTCCGCGCGGTCCGCGTCGCCGGCGGCGGTGAGCGCGTCCTGGGCGTACGCCAGCAGCGACCGCAGCACCTGCGGGGCGGGTTCGGGCCGCATGGCCACCGGGTCGAGCAGATTCTCCTCCAGGCCGAACCGGGCGGCCTGCCAGTCGGCGAGCCGCAGCAGGCTCACACTGTGGCCGGGCGCCGGCCGGCCGGCCCGCCAGTCCCGCGCGGCCGTCTCCACGAGCGCCCGGGTCAGCGTCGCGATCAGCACGGCGGTGTCCGCACCGAGACACACGTCCGCTACCCGGACCTCCACGGTCGGATAGCGGGCGGACAGCCGCGCGTCGAAGTAGACCATCCTCTTGTCCAGCACGGCACCGGTGGCCACCATCTCCGCCACCCGCCGGTGATACCGCTCGGGGGACCCGAACGGCTCGGTCGGCCCGGCCGACGGCCAGCGGTTCCACACCCGGCTGCGATAGCTGGCGTAACTCGTGTCCCGGCCCTGCCAGAAAGGCGAGTTCGCACTGATCGCGCGCAGTACCGGGAGCCATGGGCGGATCCGGTCCAGGACGGCGATGCCCTCGTCGTCGGACTCCACGCACACATGCACATGGCAGCCGCACACCAACTGCTCCCAGGTCGGTATCCCGTAGTGCTCGGCCAGCCACTCGTACCGCTCGTTCACGCTGAGGGCGGGGCTGACCGGCAGAGGAGACGTGGCCAGCGCCGCGACCGTGCAGCCGAGCTCCCCGGCGTGCCGCGCCGCCTCCTTGCGGCAGCGCACGATCTCCTCGCCGAGGTCCGCCATGTGCGCCTGTGGATGCGTGGCGAACTCCAGCATCTGCCGGAACAGCTCCTTCTCGAAGACGTGCTGCCCCGGATCGTCATGGGCGACCCGGGCGAGGACGGCCGCCGCCAGCGCCTTCGGTTCGCCGGTTTCCGGGTCGACCAGAAGGAGTTCCTCCTCCACTCCCACGGTGCGCACGTGGTGCCACCTTCCGTGTCCATGCCACGACGGGCAGGCCTGGTTCTACGCCCCCCGACTGCCCCTGGGCGGGCCGCCGACACCTGGTTTTCAGCGCTCGGGCGCCAGCCAGACCGTGGCGAGCGGCGGCAGCGTGAGCTTCAGGAACCCGTCCTCGGGCTTCAGCAGCCCCTGGGCGCCGACCCCGCTGCCGCCGTAGCGGACGTCGTCGGTGTTCAGCTCCTCCTGCCAGGCGGTGATCTCGTCGGGTACCCACAGCCGGTAGTCGTGCCGTACCACCGGTGAGAAGTTCGACACCGCGAGCAGGGGAGAGCCGTCTGCGGCGAAGCGCAGGAACGCGAAGACGTTGTCGTCCGCCGCGTCGCACAGCACCCACCGGAACCCGCCCGGGTCGGAGTCCCGCTGCCACAGCGCCGGCGTCTCCCGGTACGCGGTGTTCAGGTCCCGCACCAGATCCTGCACGCCCCGGTGGTCCCCGGCCGAGTGGTAGTCGTCGTCGAGCAGCCACCACTCGGGGCCGTGCGCCTCGGACCACTCCGCCCCCTGGGCGAACTCCTGCCCCATGAACAACAGCTGCTTGCCGGGATGGGCCCACATGAAGCCCAGATAGGCGCGATGGGTGGCCCGCCGCTGCCACCAGTCGCCGGGCATCTTCGACACCAGCGCCTGCTTGCCGTGCACCACCTCGTCGTGGGAGATCGGCAGCACATAGTTCTCGCTGTAGGCGTACACCATCGAGAAGGTCATCTCGTTGTGGTGGTACTTGCGGTGTACCGGCTCCTTCTGGATGTACTGCAGCGAGTCGTGCATCCAGCCCATGTTCCACTTCAGCCCGAAGCCGAGCCCGCCGCTGTCCGTCGGCCGGGTCACCCCGTCCCAGGCGGTGGACTCCTCCGCGATGGTCACCACCCCCGGGCAGCGCCGGTAGACAGTGGCGTTCATCTCCTGCAGGAAGGCGACCGCGTCCAGGTCCTCCCGCCCGCCGAACACGTTCGGCTCCCACTGGCCGGAGTCGCGCGAGTAGTCGAGGTAGAGCATCGAGGCGACGGCGTCCACCCGCAGCCCGTCGATGTGGAACTCCTGGCACCAGTACACCGCGTTGGCGACGAGGAAGTTGCGCACCTCGGTGCGGCCGTAGTCGAACTCGTACGTCCCCCAGTCAGGGTGCTCGGCGCGCGTCGCGTTCCCGGGCTCGTACAGCGGATCCCCGTCGAACCGGGCCAGCGCCCAGTCGTCCTTGGGAAAGTGTGCCGGCACCCAGTCCATGATCACGCCGAGGCCGGCCCGGTGCAGCGCGTCCACCAGGTACCTGAAGTCGTCCGGGGAACCGAGGCGGGGCGTGGGCGCGTAGTAGGAGGTGACCTGGTAGCCCCAGGAGCCGCTGAACGGATACCCGGCGACCGGCATCAGCTCGACATGCGTGAAGCCCATCTCCTTGACGTAGGCGGGGAGTTCCTCGGCCAGCTGGCGGTACGTCAGTCCGGGCCGCCAGGACGGCAGATGGACCTCGTACACCGAGAACGGCGCCTGGTGCACGGGCGTGTCGCCCCGGTGGGCCATCCACTCCGCGTCGCCCCACTCGTACCGCGAGACCGCGACGACCGACGCCGTGTCCGGCGGCACCTCCGTGCACCGGGCCATCGGGTCGGCCTTGAGGAACCGATGGCCGTAACGCGAGGTGATCTCGAACTTGTAGCGGGCGCCCTCGCCGATCCCGGGCAGGAACAGCTCCCACACACCGGACGCGCCCAGCGACCGCATCGGGTACTGCGTGCCGTCCCAGTACGTGAAGTCCCCGGCCACCCGCACCCCTTGGGCGTTGGGCGCCCACACGGTGAAGCGGGTGCCGGTCACGCCCTGGTGCGTCATCGGCTCCGCACCGAGCGCCTGCCACAGCTGCTCGTGCCGGCCCTCCCGGATCAGATGCAGGTCCAGCTCGCCCAGGGCGGGCAGGAAGCGGTACGGATCGTGCACCTCCTGCTCGGCGTCGTCGTAGGTCACCAGCAGCGTGTACGGCGGGATCTCCGGGTAGGGCAGTACGGCCGCGAAGAGACCGTCGCCCTCCGAGCGCAGGGGGTTGCGCATCCCGTCGACCACGACGCTCACCGCGCGCGCGTTCGGGCGCAGGGCCCGGAACAGCGTGCCGCCCGGCACCGGATGGGCGCCGAGCAGGGCGTGCGGATCGTGGTGGGCGCCGCCCAGAAGCCGGCCGCGATCGGCCGCGTCCAGGGGCAGGGCCGCGGCCGGCGCGCGGCCGGCGGCCTCCGGGAGCGAGGTGTCGCGCAGAGCCATGACGTCATCCTCCCCACACGGCGAGCCGCTTGATCGCCGCCATCGGTACCGGCAGCCAGTCCGGCCGGTGTCTCGCCTCGTACAGCACCTCGTAGACCGCCCTGTCCGTCTCGTGCGCGCGCAGCAGCGCGTGCTTCTTGCGTGGATCCCAGCCGGCGCGGGCCGCGTAGCCCGCGCAGAACGCCTCCCGGCAGCGGCGCGCCCATTCGGGTCGCCAGGGGCGGCGCTGCCGGGCCGCGTAGTCGAAGGAGCGCAGCATCCCCGCCACGTCCCGCACCGGGGACTGCGGGATCTGCCGCTCGGCGAGCGGCCGGGACGGCTCGCCCTCGAAGTCGATGACGAACCAGTCGCGGCCGGCCTGCAGCACCTGCCCGAGGTGCAGATCGCCGTGGATGCGCTGCGCGGGCGGCCCGGAGTCGCAGGTGGCGAGCGCACCGAACGCGGCCCGCAGCCCCGGCACGAAGGGCAGCAGCCCCGGCACGGCGTGCGCGGCCGCGTCCAGCCGTGCGCACATCGCTTCGGCCGTACGGCCGTTCTCGCTCGGCCCGGCCGGCGGGAACGCCTCGGCCAGCGCGAGGTGCACCTCGGCCATGGCCCGGCCCAGTGCCCGGGCCTCGGCGGTGAAGTCGTCGCCGGCCGCGAGCGCGTGCAGCGCGAGCGTCCAGCCGTCGGTCGCGTCCGGCAAGAACGGTTGCAGCACGCCGAGCGTGGCCGGCTGCGGCGCGGACGTACGGAACCAGGCCACCGGTGCCGGCACCCGGGTGCACCCCTGCGCGGCCAGCGCGGCCGTCACCTCCAGGTCCGGGTTGACGCCCGGCTGGATCCGGCGGAAGACCTTCAGGATGTACGCGTCGCCGTACACGATCGACGAGTTGGACTGCTCGGCGTCCAGCAGGCGCGGCGGCAGACCGCCGGGCAGATGGGCGGCCGGGTCGACCTCGAACCGCAGCGGGCCGACCGCTCCGGGCTGCCGCAGCCGCTCCAGCAGCAGGTTGGCCGAGCGCGGGTCGTGCAGCGCGTCGTACACCGCGAGCCCGGCGAACGGGCCGCGTTCGGCCCGCCCGATGTAGGCCCGCTCCAGTCGTGGGTTGAGGTGTTCGCGCAGGCCGAGCAGCAGTTGGTAGCAGTCACCGGGCGGGGGAGTGAAACCCGGTGCGGGCACGGGCGCGTGCGAGGCGTGCACCAGCAGATGCAGACATCCCGGGAACAGCTCGGTCAAGGAGAGCACTGTCAGATCGGTGACGGGCCGGTCCTTGCCCGCGAACCAGCGTTGCCTCGGCAGCCACTGGCGCAGCAGCTCGCCCAGCGAGACCTGCGGCCCGTCGAGGCCGACCGCGGTTCTCGGTCGGTCAGTGATGGTCTTCGGCATGGTGACGCGTCCTTTCCTCGGCGCCGCTCGTTCAGCGGCGGCGGCCGATGCGGGATGCGACTCGGGTGAGCCGGAACCAGTAGAAGCCGTGGCCTTGCAGGGTCAGCAGGTAGGGAAGTTCACCGATGGCGGGGAAGCGCACCCCGCCGATCAGCTCGACCGGGTGCCGGCCGTCGTAGGTCCGCAGGTCGAGCTCGGTGGGCTGGGCGAAGCGGGAGAAGTTGTTGACGCACAGCACCAGGTCGTCGCCGTACTCGCGCAGGAACGCCAGGACCGCCGGGTTGGAGGACTGCAGTTCGGTGAACGAGCCGAGTCCGAAGGCGGGGTTCTGCTTGCGGATCTCGATCATGCGCCGGGTCCAGTGCAGCAGCGACGACGGCGACGACATCGACGCCTCGACGTTGGT
>NZ_JBIAEC010000019.1:0-181803 GCF_042868225.1 Streptomyces sp. NPDC007856
CCCCCGGCCACGACCCGCTACCGCACCGCCCCCGATCTCCTTGCCGCCTCGCATGAAGAAACCGACACACCGACAGGTTGATTCTTTACGGCTTCTGTGAACCCAGCACCTCTGATGCCGGGCTTCGGGGAACACCTCGGCCAGGGCTTTCCAGAATCCGAGCGCGCCGTCGCCGACCGCCAGGACCGGAGCTCGCATCCCGCGCCGGTGACAGTCGCGCAGCGGATCGCCCCAGGAGTCGGCTGACTCGCGGTAGCCGTCGCTCATGGTGATCAGCTCCTTGGTGCCGTCCGCGCGCACGCCCATCAGCACCAGCACGCACGCCTTCGCCTCCCGCAGACGGATGCGCAGGTGGATGCCGTCGGCCCACACGTAGACGTAGTCGCTGCCGGACAGGTCAGGCTTGCCGAACGCCTGGTGGTCGGCCTGCCATTGCTGGGTGAGCCGGGTGATCGTCGCCGGTGACAGGCCCGCCGTGTTCAGGAAATGTTCCAGGGCCGGCCGGCACGAAGTCGCCGGAGGACAGACCATGCAGATAGAGCAGCGGCAGCACCTCGCTGATCTTCGGGGACTTGCGGCACCACGGCGGCAGGATCGCCGAGGAGAACCGCGTGCGCTGGCCCGTCTCGTCGTCGACCCGCTTGTCATTCACCCGCGGCGCTTTGACCTCGACCGCCCGGGCCGCGGTGGTGACCTGCCGGGGCTTGTGGTAGCCGTTGCGCCCCACCAGACGGCGCCCGTTGTCGTCCCGCTCGTCGGCCAACTCGGCTATGCGAGCGTTTACTTCGGCCTCCAGCGCGGCGGTCGGCATCCGTCTCGCACCCTCGCGGACGATCTCATCGATCAGGGAGGAGCCGATGACGGTGGTGCCGTCGCCGTTCACTGCGCTGAGCACTGGCGTGCCTTCCCGACCCGCGCGGCAACGCGGGCCTACTCGATACCCATCGATCGATCACTCGGGAAGGTACGCCCTGCCGAGCCGATCCACCGACAGGATCTGAGCATTGCTCCTCGAGGCGGGCGCCTGACCAGCGTTCTTGACCGTCAGCGGCACCAACTTCGCGCCGGTCGGGCCTACTTGCACCCAAGTATCCATCTACGGCCATACCGCAACAGTCTCATAACCGATTAAACGCACTGGTCATGCACCTCTGAATCAATCCAGGCCCGGCTCCGTCGACGCACCGTCCCAGGTGAACTGGTAGCGGTTCCTCTCTCGGTCGAAGGTCAGGCCGATGTCGACGCCGTCGATGCCGCAGTTCTCCCGCAGGCACTCGATGACAGCCGCGGCGGCTACTTCCTCCTGGTAGTCCGTGAGCATGGGTACGTCCCAGTCGTCCACGCGTACGAGTAGGGCATCGGCGCCGTCCCTCAAGGTGCCCAGCTGTCCGGCCACCAGTCCGAGACCGAACGCCATCCATCTCTCGTCCGCCGAGGGAATCCCCTGCGGCGGCAGCCACCAGACGTGTGAGTCGTCAATTCTCCGCCCCTCACGCGGCGGCTCGTCGATGGGCTGGACGTCGAGCGTGACGCGGGCGACGAGCCCCCACGAGCCGATACGCCTCTTATAGATGTACGTGAATGCCACGTGCGGTCTCTCTCTTCTCCGTCCTCAGAGGAATCTCAGTCGACCGAAGACACGGGAGTGGAAGTAGTGCTCTGTTCCCATGTTGGTGGGACGGGAGATGTAGTCGTAGTCATGTGGTTCACCACGCCCATACATGATGCTGTGGCGATCGATGAACTCGTCCATCTCAGTGTCGCTCATGGTGCCCACGTGGGCCTGGTTCATGGCGGCCAGGTCCGACTCGCTGACACGGAACGGCATGATCTCCACGTCAGCCCCGCGCCGGTTTCGCAAGAGTTCCGCGTAGCGCTCCGCCTCTTCCCGTGAACCCCATGAATACACTCCGGGACCCAGGTGAGCCCGGTGCTCGTCGCTGGGCCACGGAGTTCCGTCAGCCCGGAGCCGGGCTGCGTTCTCACGGTCCTGGACCGTGTAGAACTCCCTCTCCCCGCACTCGGGCGCAAGACCCAGTGGATCCGCACTTCGGTGTCGTGGTGGACGACGACGGGACTGGGCCGCCGACGCCTGCCTCGACATCACCACAGACTGGAGCGACTCCGGGCCCCGCCATCAGTCTCGACAAGGTTCAGCGGTCGGCGCCTGGGCTCGTGAACCTCTACAAGGCAGCTCATGTGTCTCTCGCCAAACACGAGGTCTTGGGCCAACGCGCAGCGGTTTATCTAGTTCTTGACCATTCCGGCAGCATGGGCTGGTTTTACGACAACGGCACGATGCAACTCTTGGCGGAGCAGGCGCTAGGGCTTTCCGCGAACCTCGATGATGACGGCGTTGTGCCAATCGTATTCTTCTCGCATGAGGTCGATTTGGTGACCGAGATTAGCTTGGGCAACTATCAGGGGCGTATTGAAGATCTCCATCAAGCCTTGGAATGGGGCGGCACAAGCTATGCGCCAGCGATGCAAGCGGTCATCGATCACTACCAGGCTAGTCGGTCCACCGATCCAGCGTTCGTGATCTTTCAGTCGGACGGGGATCCGTTCGACCGTAAAGAGACTAGAGACCTTTTGCGGCAGTCCAGCTCTATGTCGATCTTCTGGCAGTTCGTTGGGTTCGGGCTAAGCAAGGATCTTCGCTTCCTTCGGAGCCTCGATAATCTCACCGGGAGAACTGTCGATAACGCAGGTTACTTCGGCGCTGGACAGAACCCCGCTCAGCGCTCTGAGGCTGATCTTTATGACCTCCTAATGAAGGAATTTCCTTCCTGGCTAGCGGCTGCTCGGACAGCTGGTGTGCTTCGATAGGGGATCATTGGACGTGCGGAAATCTGAGCTACGACATCCACTTTAGGAGTTCGATCGCTCTTCGGCCCTACTGGCGATTGACCCGGCCATGCTGGCCATGCCAGACCGTCCACGAGTCCTGACATTCGGCGCTGTTGATGTCACGCGGGGATGTCAGGCGCGGTGTGACGCGTCGGGGCTTCGCCGTGTTGCTGAAGTTCCACACACGGCAAGGCCAGTTCCACCGGCGCCGGTTGGGCGAAGTGGTGGAGTGCGCCGCCTGTCAGGTAGAGGCATCCGCGTGGGGCCACAGCCCCCGGCCGGACCTCAACCACTCCGAAGCCGTTTTTCGAATCCTTTCGTCGGGGTCAGTGGTGAGGCGAAGAAGTACATCGGGGACGATGGGGTCATATAGCCAATTCTCAAAAAACTCAAATAGAGCCTCGCGTCTCACTGATGGGTGCTCGTCAAACGTTAGATGCACGAGAACCTCACGGGCCTCGGTGTACCCTCGTCCCAGATCCCCCCACAGTGATGCGGCAAGACCCCGGTGAGGGTATCTGTTGGAGCGGGCAAGTCGGTGGAGCACCTCACGGACAGCAGCAGCACGCGGCCACGCAGCACGCAAGCCCGCCCTTGCGGAGTCACGAACGCCGTCGCTGCTGAAGTCGAAGGTCAGCTTTACGAGGGTCTCGGCGATGCCAGCATCATTTGGCCAGCCCGTTGCCAATGCGCAAACAGCAGTCTTCCTGACACGGGCGTGCTCATCACGGGTCAGGACAAGGAGCTCTTTGGCTACCTCAGAGTCGCCCGGCCAACTCTTTGCCAACCCGTCAACGGCACTGCATCGGACGCCATAATACCGGTCATTCTTCGCGAGGCGGATAAGGATGTCGCGCGCGACAGCATCTCCGGGGTATACCCGTGCAAGCCCGCGTGTAGCAGATTTCCTGACGCGGTCATGGTCATCACGGACTATACGAAGGGTGAGTTCGCCGACGTCAGGATGGTCCGGCCAATTCTCCGACAGTGCTTGCACGGCACGTGCCCGGATGCCGGCGTCATCGTCGTTGGTGAGGCGAAATAGGGCATCTCGGGTTTCGGGTTGATTGGGCCAGTCGCGGAGGAGGCCGTCCAGAGCCATACGTCGGTTATTGACGCTGGTCAGGTGTGTGGCGGCCACCAAAATGGCGAGTTCGTCTTCGGACTGGAGAGGATCAGTAGGCATGAGGGTCTGCTGCAAAGCGCAGGCTTCGAGCTCTTCCTGGTCGTTGAGCGATTTGGCCTTGTTCAGGGCGGCGGCTATGTCGTCGAGGACACTGGAGGCGAGGAGGTCCTGTGGGAGAACAGGTTGGGGCGACAGTGCGTGGTCGCAGGGAAGCGGGACTAAATCGAAGGCGCCTGGGTCCAGAGAGAGACGGTGCAATTCTGCACGGGCTCGCTCCCACGATTCTTCAAGTCTGCGCATGCGTGCCGCTACTCGATAGGCTTCCTCGTGGCCAGTGCGTTTGTGGGCAAGGGCCTGCTGGGTTTCACTACGCAGCCGCGCGAGCTCTGCGGGATCACCGCTGGTGTGGTAGACGCGGGCCTCAAGGGCGTGATGGCTGGAGATGATATCCCGTAAGGCGCTGATAATATTCCACAAGGTCGCCATAAGAACCTGGGAGTCCCTCAGGGCGTAGCGCAGGCGAGTTTCGGTGTGGCGCGCCCGTTCGAGATCCACTTCAAGACGCAGGGTGGCGATGGTTTCTTCGGGTGTGTTGTCCCCTGCGGTTGTGTTGTCGCTGCGGGCGGGCGTGCGCGTGATCTGCGGTTGGGGGGCGTCCTGAATGGCGTTGACCAAGACGCGGGCCTGAATGCAGCGCTTCCGGTGCTCCTCCGCGCTGAGGCCTGCTGCTCGGTTGGTGATCCGTAAGAACTGGAGGGTGAAAGGCCAGAGTGGACTGGGCAAGGCCTGCGCCTTCAATAACCGGCCGATGTGCGATTTGGAGCAGGCCATCGTGCTGATCGGGGGTTCCGGTCTGCTTCCGTTGTCGGCCTTCGCCGCCTTTGCGTCCTGCACTTCCCGTGCGCGGGCAAAGCGTTCAGAAATGTCTCGGGCGCCCAGACCAGCCTCTCGGGCCTGACGTTGCAGAAAGTTCGCGTAGTCGAGCCGCGGGCCGCTTCCGGAACTTTCCTGGTTGGTCATGGGCCGCATCCCCATCCTCGTCCTCTGCTGCGGAGCCGCCCGTCCCAGACAGCCCCACCGTGTCCCTGGGACAGCTCCGGCTGCCACGTGCCGCCGCGCTGTGGACCTACGGCTTTGCGTTCGGTGTCCCCGTTGGTCCCCGTCCGTCCCGCAGGCGCTTGGCGATCAGATCCGGACGGCCCATTGTCGCCGCACCTCGCCCGGCTTCGCAGGGAAGTCGGGGATGATGCGAAGGAGGTCGTCTCCGTGACGGCTACGCCCAATGATGTCGCTCTGCTCATTGACCTGCCGGCTCCGACCGGTCTGCGAGAAGTCGCGGTGCACCTCTTGTTGGCTGCGGTACCCGAGTTCCTCGGCGCTGTGGCAGCCGCCTTCGTCGTCACCGTAACCTCCTGGGGCCTGCAGCACGTGCGCCGTATCTTGACCCGCACGGATAAGGACTCGGGTCATTGACCGGCTCTTCCCCACCGTCTCCTTGATGCCGGGGGGGAAGTGCCCAGCGGTCGGTACCGCGTCGAGTGACCGGTCATACCTCGGCAGCCAGCCACGAGAGTGGCCGTGCCTCGTCCGCCCGACAGGCGTGAAACACACCGCTTGCCATGGACCACGTCCGCTCGGCTCTGCCTGGGTCGACGGTGTACGGGATGGGAGCCCCCCAACACCTGCCACGACGGACCCGCGGTCGGCGACGGCGCCCCCTCCATCCCGGTGCCAGGCCGATCCCCCGCCGGAGGCATCGTTCTGACCGTGGCCGCTCCCGGCGGCACTCGCGTTGTGGTCTTCAGCTCGCTGCTATGCGCGCGGCACGGACACCGGCCGGGCTGGAGCGGGACGAAGGCAGGAGCGGCAGGAGCGGCCGGGGGCCGGGCCGCGCGCGGTGAGCGGAGCAAGCCGCCTTGATGACGTACAGCAAGTCGTAACTCAGCCGCGTGAGGCAGTCCACAGCGGCAAAGCCCGTGGACTCAGGCACCACCGAACGCCAACGAGCCCCCTTCCCAATCAGGAAAGGGGGCTCGCGAAGCCACGCAGTCACACACACGCAGTACGGACCTCAGACCCACTCCACCTCGGAAACGATGTACGGGGAACTTCCAGGGTCCAGCAGCGGCGTCCGAGAGGACACCGGCGGCGCCGATGGGCGAAGGACTGAAGCGCCGACCGCACCCAGCGCAGCCGTCACCTCCTCCTCGCTCGCCCCCGCCAACGCCTCAACCACCCAATCGAGTGCCCCGCTCACCTCAATGCGCGTGACCACTCGATGCGGGTGCCTGACCTGCGTTCTTGACCGTCAGAGGCAGCAACTTCTTGCCGGTCGGGCCGATTTGTATGGCCGTGTCCATCTGCGGCCATATGGACACACAGGCAAATCCAGCTCTACGGTCGCAGACATGGGGACACGTACGCGGACACGCACAGCAGCCGACCAGAGGCAGTACTCGGTTGAGACCGAGTGGACTGACGCAGATCTCGCGCTCCTGGAGGAACTCAAGCAGGCTGAGGCCCTGCTCCCCGAGGACGCTCCTCGGGCCCTCTTATCCGTCCGCCTGTCTGTACTGACGGACGAAACCACGTCGCCGGTGCGGCAGGAACTCGACCTTCGCATCCTGGCAAGGGAGCGAGGCTGCCGAGTCGTCGGCGTCGCTTCGGACCTGAACGTGTCGGCGACGAAGGTCCCGCCGTGGAAGAGGAAGGAACTCGGGGACTGGCTGAACAACCGCTCTCCTGAGTTCGATGAGCTCTTGTTCTGGAAGCTCGACCGCTTCGTACGCCGCCTCTCTGATCTCTCGACGATGATCGAGTGGAGCCTGAAACGCGGGAAGAACCTCGTCTCGAAGAACGACAGCCTTGATCTCACAACGACCGCCGGAAAGATCATGGTCACGATCATTGGCGGTATCGCGGAGATCGAAGCTGCCAACACTTCCACCCGAGTCACCAGCCTGTGGGACTACGCAAAGACTCAGGAAGAATGGATCATCGGCAAGCCGACATACGGCTACGTGACGGGTGAGGACCACTCGGGGAAGCCCGTCCTCGTCACAGACCCCGATGCCCACAAGGCACTGCACTGGGCTCGACGCATGGCACTCCGAGGACGCTCCGCCAGCTTCATGGTGCGCTGCCTGAAGCGGTCCGGGCTCATGAGCCAGGGGCTCACCGTGGCGACGCTCCACCGCCGCCTCCGCAACCCTGCGCTTCTTGGCTACCGAGTAGAGGAGGACAAGCAGGGAGGGCAACGGCGCTCGAAAGCGATCCTCGGTAAGGACGGCAGGCCGATCAAGGTTGCTCCCCCGATCTTCACCGAGGAGGAGTTCGAGACCCTCGGCGCCGCTCTCGACAAGCGCAAGAAGAACCAGCCTCCGCGTCGTGTCGGCGGAGCGACTCAGTTCCTCGGTGTGCTGTTGTGCGCCGACTGCAAGACGAACATGACGGTAAAGATCACAAACAACAAGTTCGGGATCTACCACTACCTTCGGTGCCGCAACTGCAAGAGCGGCGGACTCGGCGCACCCGACCCCGACCAGGTCTACGAGCGTCTCGTGGAGGACGTGCTCAAGGTCCTCGGCGACTTCCCGGTGCAGGTTCGCCAGTACGCCGAGGGTGCCGAAGTGCGACGGGAGATCAAGCGCCTTCAAGAGTCCATCGCTCTCTACATGAAGGAACTCGAACCCGGAGGCCGGTACACAAAGACCCGGTTCACGAAGGAACAGGCAGAGGCAACGCTCGACAAGCTCATCGGGGAGTTGGAAGCCATCGACCCCGAGACGGCGAAGGACCGGTGGGTCAACGTCCACGGCGGAAAAACCTTCCGCGAACACTGGCAGGAAGGCGGCATGGAAGCCATGGCCGCAGACCTGCGCCGAGTCGGTATCCGGTGCGAGGTCACCCGCACGAAGGTACCGAAGGTGCGGGCCCCGAAGGTGCACCTCCGCCTACTGGTCCCGAGGGACGTACGTGAGCGGCTCGTGATACGAGAGGACGACTTCGCGGAAGCGTTCTGACAAGGCCGCACTACGCACGAAAAGAGCCGCCTTCTCGAGGTGTACGGGGAGGCGGCTCTTCGTGTCAGTCGAACCACGACGCGGGGTCGAATGGCTCTTCCGTGCCGTCATCGTCAACGATCACGATCTCGCTCTCGATCAGACTCACAGCCGTCTCGTCATCAGCCCGAGGCAGCGACACGGGCCGAGCCTTCCGACGTTCACGTTCGGTCGGAGCGGTCATCGGCACCACTCCCCCTCTTGCCTCCTTTCCAGGCCGAGCCGTCGAGACTCGGCGAGATCTTCGGCAACGCCGGCCGCGATGAGGGCAGCGCCGGGGGTGTGGCCGGAGCCGACGTAGCGCCAGTTCCGTTCGGTGATTGCGTCGGGTATGTCGGTGTGGCACTGGTGGTTGGCGCGTTGGGCGCGAAGTGCTGCGTAAGTGGTGGAGTAGGCGCGGGATTTGGTGAGGATGTGTCCCCGGTAGCCGAGCGTGTGAGTCCAGGCGCGAAGGCGGAGGGGCGTGTACTCGGGTAGGCCGCCGAGGCGCCAGCAGGTCCGCATGAGGGTTCGAGTGTGTTCGCTCACTGGTGCCGACTCGATGTCGGCCCAGGTCGAGAGTGGGTGGTCAGTGCCGGCGCCTGTGTCGCTTGCGCCTTTGGCGACGTACTTGGCGACATACGCGGCGACCGCGTCATCGTCAGGGCCGTCACCGTCGGTCCGTAAGGGCCGGGCGTCGGTCTGGGCGCCCCAGCGTAGGTTCAACTCGCCCACAGCGGGGCTGTAGGGCGTACGGACCAGGACCCGCCGAGCGGAGGCGCGTACGGCGTCGATGAGGAGTTCGACCGTGCCCCAGGTCGGAGGTTCGTCTCCGGGTCCGGTCGGGCCGTCGAGGCGGACGACAGCATGCACATGGACGGCCGCCCGCCTCTGATATTCGGCGACGCGGGCGAAGGACAGCCGGGCGTGCCGGGCGAAGCGGGACTGCACCAGGCCGACCGATGATGCGAGGCGCCGCCGGACGTCGATGACGAAGCGGTCCCAGAGCTTGGAGGCGTGTGCGTGCCACAGGACGTGCGCGGTGTAGTCGTAGCAGTCGAGGCAGAGTGGTTGGCCGACACTCGGTGCCTCAGGCGCGTGGACGAGGCCGCAACCGAGGGGACGGCCGTGTTCGCAGGTGCCGCAGTCGCGGCGAGGACGGCACAGCTCCGATGACCGGTGCACCGGGCCGAACGACGGAGCGGTGAGGGTTACGAACAGTCGCGGGCGATGGCGGACGGCATCGGGGACGTTCTTGCCGCCGAGGAGGCCGGCGCGGACGAGGTGGTAGGTATCTCCGGCGTGGAGGCGGGAGCAGGCCGGGCAGATGGTTGCGCGGCGGTTGCGGCAGCGGACGAGGAGGCGTTCGCCGGGTTCGGTGCGGGTGTCGTAGTGGTGGAGGATCTCGCCGGTGGTGCCGTCCACGGTGGTGGTGGAGCCAGAGAGGTGGACGGGGCGGGAGCAGCCGCCGGTAGCGGTGATCTGCTCCAGCAGGCGAGGGAACTTTGGGTCTTGAGCGAGGCGGATTGCGTCGCGGTCTGCTTCGGGGAGCTGACGCAGACGCGCCGCGCGGTCGAGGGCGGCGCGCCGGTCAGCCGGGGTGAAGTCCGGGGTGATGGTGGTGGCCTTCCGGGGTGGGCCGCCGAGGCGGCAGGGGCATGGACGGCTGGTGGTGCGGGGCGGGTCATGGGGATCACCTCCGTGTCGGGGGCGGGTTGGTGGTCAGCGGATGGTTCCGGTGCCCCGGCAGACGCGGCAGCGGCGGATGCGTCCGGTCCAGGTCTTGCGGGCTCCGTCGCCCTTGCAGTGGGGGCACCTCACGCGAGGCATGGGCATGGCTGTGTGTCCCTTCGGGTCAGTGGTGGGCGAAGCCGCTGATGAGCCAGGTCACGAGACCGTGGACGGTGAAGACCACAGGGGTCTGTCCGAGGTAGAGGCCGAAGAGGCCGACGCAGACCGCTTCCCAGGCGCGCACGTCGCGTGAGCGGACGAGGAGGACGGTGATGATCCCGAAGATCACCGAGAACGTGAACGCCGCACCTTCGCTGATCACTTGTCGTCTCCTTCCGGCACCTCAAGGGCGCCGTTCAGGGCGGGCAGTTCCGGCGCCGTCGCGGCGTACTTCCGCGCCGTGGAGACGGCTTCCTCGGTCGGGGTGAGGTGGGAGCGGGCGCGGCTCCAGCCGCCGTCGGGGCCGGTGCAGACGGCCACGCCGCGTTCCTCTGCCGTGATCGACTGGGCGACCGCTACCGCGTCCTTGTTCAGGTCGCCCAGGGTCATTTCGGCCGTGGCAGGGTCGTTGACGCGGTGGCAGATCCGGCCGCCGAGCTGAGCCCGCAGCGCGGTGACACCGGCGCCGAGGTCGGAGCCGACGCGTTGGCCGGCAACGACCAGGTGCAGGCCGAGCGCTGCCCCAAGCTGCCCGATGCGGAGCAGGAGGGTGGAGCACTGTTCGGCTTCCGCCTTGCTCTCACGGGTGCCGTCCGACAGGTACAGTTCGGCGATCTCGTCCACGATCACGACGACCGGCACCGGCCGGAGCTTGTCCGGCAGTTCCCAGATGGAGCGGACCCCGGCCGACCGGCAGGCGCTCATCCGGTCCTGCATGTCGACCACGAGCGCGGAGAGCACGGTGACCGCTTCGCGTCGGCAGGTGGCCAGCGCGCTGAGCCGGTCGGCGAACAGGCCCAGTTCCATGCCGCCCTTGCAGTCGATGCCGACCAGGGCGACCGGCTGCGGGGCGAGCTGGGTTATCAGCCGGGCCAGCAGCGTGGACTTGCCCGAGCGGGTGGCACCGGCGATGAGCCAGTGGGGCACGAGCCGCAGGTTCATCACCCAGGCGCCGCCGCTCTCCAGGACCCCGATGAGCGCCGACAGCAACTCGGCCGGAGCAGACGCTAAGCCGGGTCGCTGAAGCGGATCCGTGGCCGTTGCCCTCAGCAGAACGAGCCCGCGTTCGGGCGAGGTGACCCGGACCGCGTGGACCTTCCACGCGTGCACGAACGCGTCCGCCGCCTTCAGGAAGGTCGCCGGGGTCTGTCCGGCATGGAGCCGGACCAGCACGGTCAGCCCCATGCGGGTGGCGCGCGGGAAAGAGATCCGCGGGGCCACCGGCCGCAGCGGGTCACCCTTGACGACCAGGTCGCCGAGCAGCCCGCGCGGCGGACGCTTGGCCACGGCCAGGTCGTTGAGCGTCGCGACCTTGCGCCAGGTGAACACGACCCGGCAGGCGGTGGCCGGGTAGCCGACCAGGTACCAGTGCCAGACCGGACGGTGCCGGCGGACCAGGTCACCGACGACGAGCACCCACGCCAGCACGGCCAAGCCGAGGGCGAGCAGGAGCGGTCCCATCAGGCGTCACCGCCCTTGGCATGCGCCGGACCGGTCACGGGAGTGATCGCATCGGCACGGAAGCTGACGCCGTGCCGGTCCCCCATCGACCACATGAACGCGGTCAGCCCAGTGACCTTGACGATCTGCCCTTCCTCGATGCCCTTCGGCTGACCGCTCACGGCGATCTCGATGACGGAGATCCGCCGTCCGTCCTGCCGCACGGTGACCGCCACGGTCCACACCGGATTGCCGTCCCGGTCCCTCTTCACCTCCTGCGTCTCGGGATTGCTGAGCTTTGCTTCCGGAGCGATGGCGCACCGCAGTACGCCCAGCCGCGCCGTGTCCACGGGAATGGACTGCATTTCGTTGGCCTCCTTGGCCAGTCAGGACGTCAGGCAGATCCTGACGTCACTTGTCCTTACGAGTGATGACTATGGAGCTCTGTACGGCGGTAGCGCAACTACTTATGCTGACGAGTGATGTCGCGCGTGCGACGTGCCTACGACCTCACTCGGAGATGACCGAATGTCGGAGATCCAGCGCCCCGGAGCCCTCTACCAGCAGGTAGCCGCCGCGATCCGCGAAGCGATCCTGTCCGGCGAGTTCGCGCCCGACTCCCTGTTGCCGTCCGAGGCCCAGCTCATGGCCCGCTACGGAGTCTCCCGGCCGACCGTCCGCAACGCCATTGCGGCACTGCGGGCCGAAGGCCTCATCGACGTCCGGCACGGCAAGGGCAGCTTTGTCCGCTCCAGCGGTCAGCCCGTCCTCACTCTGGAAAGGGGCGTCAGCCGCACAAGCGACGGCAAGTTCGTGATGCCTAGCGGCGACATCTGGCAGGAGGCCGAGGAGCCGAGCACCTACCGGACCCGCACGACGAAAACCACGGGCCGGCTCCTCCAACTCGAAGCCGAGGAAGCCCTGTTCGGCTGTGACCGACTGCTCACTGACCCCAGCACTGGGACGCGCGCCATGCATCGCACCTTGATCCCGTTCGAGGTTGCCGACGCCGTTCCCCTGCTCGGTCAGGAGCCGTGCAAGCCATCGGCCGCCCTCTACTGGGTGCTCACCCAGTCCGGGCACGGGCTCACCTGGTCCGAGACCGTACGGGCACGCATGCCCCTGCCCGACGAGCGCACCACGCTCCAGCTCCCGGACGCCACACCGATCCTGCACGTCAGCCGCGTCGCGCACGGCACCGACGACCGCCCGCTGATCCTCGAAGAACTGCGCTTCGGCGCCGACCGGGCCGAACTCGCCTACCGGATCACCGCCGACAAGCAGCCCGCACGACGCTCCCGCGCCTGACCGCCGACAACGATCGGTCGAAACTGCCTTCACTTCCTCAAGGGCGCGCCTGCGGCGCGCCGGGGCGTCCTGCCGCCCCGGCCGGGCGTGCGGCGTGGACGCCGGTCCCGTCCGGTCGGCCGGCGCCCCCGCCCGCAGCACGCCAAAGGAGTCGAGGCGTCGACCAACCATCGGTGCCGAGTCTCGGGCGGTACCGGCCGCGACGATCAAGAACACGGAAGCGTGGTTGCTGCCGGTGGGTGGCTGAGCGAGACACACGCGTGCCAGCTCGTTCGCCGCACGGCATCGTCGTGGCTGACTGTCGGTGGCTGCGGCATCAAGCAGGGGAGTAGCCGACCTCAGACAGACTTCACCAGAGGAAGCACCCCTCACGCTGCACCGCCATCGCTGTCCGCGCGTGCCTCCAGGAGCCCAGCGAGCCGGTCCACGGCGGCCGGCCAGCCCGTCAGCCGCACCACCCCGTGCCCGTCCTCGTTCGTGGACGCGACGGCCCGAACGGCGGACAGTTCCAAGCCCGCACCCAGGAGTGCGCGGTTCAGCCGGTCAGCAGCCTCGCGCGCGCCTCACGCCAACCGGAGATGTAGTCCACCCCGGACACCCAGAGACCGGAGTCCGCCCCCGACAGATCGAGACCATCGTTCGGCCAGCCTTCACCCGAGCCAGTCACCTTGCCCACCTCTGCCCTGATCTAGGTAACGGATCATCAACTTCTCTGGACCGGGGCAGAAACGCAGCACGGCGGCCCCGGTACCATCAGGCACCGGGAACCGCCGTGTTCCCAGCCGGGCCACCCTTCGCTTTCCAGGGCTGACGGGGTGGCCCGGCCTATATGGGGATGTGAAGCGCGGACTCTCGCTCGGGAGGGGAGCCCCCGGGCCGTCCGAGAGACCGCGCCCCTTCGGCCGGAGTGGTCAGGCTCCGGCCGGTGACCGGGCCGCCGCCCCGCTCCCGATCGCGAGGGAGCAGAGCAGGGGTAGCGGCCCGGCGTCTGTCAGGCCGACGACTCGAACCAGTCGGCCCAGACGCGATCAAGGTCAAACCGGCACCACACTGACTTGCCGGCACCCTTGAGACCCGGCGACCACCACACCGCATCGGCCAGGCGCTGAACGATCATCAGCCCCCGTCCCCGATCCGGTACGAGCGCTTCGACGAAGTCGCCAGCCAGATCCGGCGAGAGAAATTCACCCGCCGGAAGGTCGGGAGGATTCGAGTCCTCGTCGAAGACACCGATCCCGAGCAGCCCCGGCCAATTGATCAGCCACACGTCGATGCGCCTCTTCGCACCGGCCATCGACAGGCGCTCATCCGGTACGGCGTGGTGGACGACGTTGCCGACCAGTTCCGATACGACGAGCTTCGCGTCATCGACCACGTACCCCAGACTCCAGGTCGTGAGGTAGGAGCCGACCATGTCCCGCGCGGCCTTGACGCAGTCCGGGTCCTCTGCGTAGACCGTCAGCGCCCTGAAGTGGCCGCTGGAGGGGTCGTGCCACGAGCGGTGCGGAGCGCCCACCGTCGGGGCGTTCGCTGTGTGTTTGCTCTGCCGCGCTTCCACCGCGTTCCCTCCCGTGCACCGGCGAGCCCCTTGGCCCGCCGAACAGTGGTGACCAGTGAACGGCGCGGCAGGCTTGGCCGGGAGCGTTCATCGAGGGGTTCACGTGAACACCAGCAAATGCGAAGGGGGTTCACCAATGAACCCCGCAACGCGACACTGCTGTGACACGATGAACACTCGCCGTAATTCTCGGGTTGGCAGGGGAGCATGAGCCGAGAACCGAACGCTCAGTTGATCGCGGTCATGGACGAGGCGAGGGTCTCCAACAAGGGGCTGGCCAAGCGGATGAAGGACGCTGCCGCCCAGCGAGGTATCAGTCTCGGAACGACACACATCGCTGTGCAGCGCTGGCGAGATGGCGTCGGCATCAAGCCGGAGACGGCAGCGATCATGGCCGACGTCCTCAGTGCCAAGCTGGGCCGCCGCATCACACCGGGCGATCTCGGTTTCTTCGACCACACTCGGCCGCCCACCCCCGAGCCGATCGGCTACCCGAGCACGGTTCCCGACGCCCTGTCCATGCTGGACGGCCTTGCGCAGGAGCCGGCCGACACCCCAGCCTCAGACCAACTGATCATTGCGGACGCCGACCTCAGCTCAGCTGTCCTGTCATGGATGATCGCGCGGCCTGACGGCATCCAGGCCGACAAGCCTGCGCACCAACGAGTCGGCATGCGTGACGTACGCGCGATCAGGGATGCAGCCTCGATGTTCATGCAGCTCGACTTCAAGTACGGCGGAGGCCACGGCCACAAGGCATTACGCCACTACTTCCGTCATGAGGTGCTTCCCCTGCTGAACGCCAGCTACAGCGAGAAGGTAGGTACAGCGCTGTTCGGGGCCGCCGCCGAGGTCTCGCAGTTGCTCGCATGGACCGCATACGACGTCGGCAACCACCGGCTTGCCCACCGCTACCTCACCTCCACACTGCGCCTGTCCCAGGTCATCAACGACCGGATGTTCGGTGCACGCATCCTGGGCAACCTCAGCCACCAGGCCAACTACTTGGGCAACCACACCCAAGCCATCCAGCTTGCCCGCGCAGCCGTCGAGGGCGCCAAAGGCCAAGCCACTCCGCGAGCCATGGCGAATTACTGGGCGATGGAGGCCCGCGCGCTCTCCAACGCCGGCGACCGAGCCGGAGCGTCGGAGGCAATGACCCAAGCGGAACGACACTTCGAGCGTGCCGAAGGTGCCGATGACCCGGCATGGCTGAGCTACTTCGATGACGCCGAACTCTTGGGCGAGTTCTGCCACTGTTTCCGGGACCTGAAGATGCGACGGGAAGCCGTCGAGCACGCACAGCGCGCCGTCGACAGTACCGATCCGCAGTACGCCCGCACGTTGGGCTTCTGCCGTATGGTGCTCGCCCAGAGCCAGCTGCTGAACGGCGAGCTGGAAGCCGCCGTCACCACCGCAAGCCTTGCAGTGGATGGCGGCGACTCTCTCCAGTCCTCCCGTTTCCAGCGCTACGTCACCGACTTCCAGGCCGAGGTCAGCGCCCACGCCGCGCACCCCGCCGTCGTCGCCTTCAACGAGCAGGTGAGCGAAGCTCTCGCCCGCTTGGACGACGAGGACGAGTAGCAGCTACCAGGGGCGCCAATCGCGCGGCGCATCGTCGTTACGCAAGCCAGCGATGCGCCGGCAGTACTCGGCCGCCGTCTCCTCGTTCTCCTCCACGTTCTGCATGAGCCACGTCGTCATGCCGAACTCTTGCAGCCGCCGGAGCGTGTCGTAACCGTGCCAGTCGTACAGGTCCCGCCCGTACGCCCGCACAAAGTCCGCGTACTGCTCATCGGTCTGCCACCCAAGGCTATGATGCTCGACCGCCGTGACCATCAGGTCCCACTCCGGGTGATCGAAGCAGAAGGCCTCGAAGTCGATCAGGATCACCTCATCCCGATCGTTCACCATGAGGTTCTGGACGTGAGCATCACCGTGCACCGGCCCCTTCGGAGTCTCGAACCTCAACTCCTCGAACTGCCCGCGCAGCTCCTGCCACCGCTTGCGGAGGAAGACCCGGTCATTGTCTGGGATCGGCGCCTTACTGATCCGCAGCTCTTGCTTGTCGAAGGGATCGAACGCAGGCAGCTCAAGATCCGCGGGCACCGTCATGGAGTGCAGGTCCCTCAGGATGCCGCCCAGTTCGCCGTACGTGGCCTTACGGTCGCCCTCCACAATGAGGCGCCAGAAGGTCACCGGGTGGCCGTCGACGAGGAACGGCTGTTCCAGGCCGTCAACGAGTTGGGACGCCGGGAACCCCTCTGTGGCTAGCCACCTAGCAACAGCAACCTCGACACGAGCCTTCGGCAACCACGGTTCGCCCCGAGCCACTCGGACGATCACAGGCGCCGTGGCCAGTCGGAACAGCGCGTTCTCTCCCAGCCGGATCAGCTCAGCGCCTCTGTCATCGAGCCCTGCAGCCCGGCACGCGGCAGCCACCACCCGCGCAGCCTTGGCCGACGTGAACCCCTCTTCCGTGCGAGCAGCGTCAACCGCCATGCCCGTAACAACTCCCCTAGTCGCGCGCGATCAGCCAGCGCACGCTCACCGGGTGACCAACCCGCCGTGCGCCAGACACGGCTCCGACAGTATCGGGGGGAGGGCTACGAAACGAGGGGGCACGTAGTCCTTACGGCGCTATGTGCTCGGATATACGGCGACTCTCAAAGCTCGATGCTATCTCGAGGAGCGACTTCACGCCTGGTTAAGCGTCGGACTCCGGAGATTTAGGCTGATTCCACCAGCCCCCCACGGAACGTCTTGAGTAGAGCGGCTTGGCCTACATGAGATAGAAGCGATGAGGCCACGCCCAGTCTCGCCGACACCTGCTCCTTGATTTCCAATAGCTTACCAACACGACGAACAATTTCTCGCTGTTCGTCGATAGGCGGAAGAGCCACTGCCACCTGCGAGAGAATGGCCAGATTAATGTTCGCCTGAGCTGTAGCGGGAGCAAAAGAAGCCAAGTCACGTCGAACAACGCGCATAAACAGTTCAACGTATTCGGGCAGTGCGATATCCTCATCCGCAATCAATCCAACTACACTGTCAGGAAAGCATGCAGGATAGGTCAACAGAGCACTATTTGCGATATTGGCGGCGATAGTGATGCACACAGTCCCAGTAGGCCAGAGAAGACTTTGAGTGAGCCCTCGTTCGTTGTAGGTTTGGGAGTGCTCCATGATCCGGCCGCCCGAGCGAGCGACGTCACCGGTCTGAATAAATGGGTACGGGCCACCAAAAAGGGCTGGGTCATTCCGCGGTCGATGCTTCGATTTACCGCGCCCCAACTCTCCCAGCTCCGGCAATGCCGCCCAGCACCACTCGTCTGGGATTGGCGGCAGGGCGTCTCGAGAAGGAAGGTTGGGCTGCTTGTACTTGCGCCCCAACCGCTGCCGATTTGCCTCACGCTTCTCTTGCAGCGCCGTCAGAGACGGTTCGGGACGGTTCTCGTTCCGCCACTCGGATGTGAGCGTTCCTGAAGTGGCGGCAACCAGAACCGCCCGATCCAGGCGTCCAGTAATCTGTTGGGCCGAGGTAAGGTGCGGCAATACGCTTTCGCGTTTCGAAAAAGCTTCCTCAGCCGAGTCAATCAGTTTGCGACGCTGATCAATTGGCGGCACGGGCAGCAGGGTACCCTTCAGCAGAGGGTACTGAATGCTCTGGACTGTCGTCCCATCCCGACGACTTGAGACGAGTAGCTTGCGAGCACTCATTCGAAGGAAGAGCGCGAGCCACTCATTCAGCAGAGGCTCCTCGGAATAAAATGCCTTAACATCCTGATTGATGGTTACGGGCACTTCAGTCACCGCCACAGGCAACGTATGGGCAAGCACGCCACTACGTACCACTACAAGGACTGATCCTGGCGGGCAGACACGGAGCTTCGTTTCGTCAATAGCCTTCTGAGTGACGGTCAACGTACTCGAAGATAGGCGTGAAGACTTGATATCTTTAGACGAAACCCAGGGCATTCCAGGACCCCAGTAGCTTTCATCGCTCTTCGAGGGCGTATGGCCACCCCAAGAATCGAAAAGATCGCCGATCTTCGCCATACACCATCCGGGCGGTGCGTCGACAACGGTCACAGCACACCTCCGGAACCATTGCCCAGCAGCTTCTGCATGTCGATTAGCCCGTCAAGAGCAAGTTGCAGCTCCTCCATCGCTTCGGTGATCAGCTCTTCAGGTTCCGGCAGCTCGTCTGGGTCATCGAGATCTTCATCGCGAAGCCATTTAAAGCTGTCAAGCTTGTAATGACGCTCCCTAACCTCGTCAATCGTAAAGCTGCGCCAACGATTCTCCGGCGAATCGCCGATAGCCCGCTCGCTCAGACCATTAGGGTCGCCGCCGTAGCATTTCTCAAATTCAGCAAAGTGTGCCGGTGTCAGCGGTCGGCTCTTCTTTGTGATCTTTGGAACGTTCGCACGCGCGTCGTATACCCAAACTTTCCGAGTAGGGCGCCCCTTAGTGAAGAAGATGACGTTCGTATTCGTGCCCGGAGTATACGGATTGAACGTGCCTCGTGGACACCGCAACACAGTATGGACGTCAGCATCCTGCATTAGGATCTCGAAGACCTCGCCAGCTTTATCGGCAAACAGAACGTTGTCCGGCACTACAATTGCGGCACGTCCGCCAGGCTTAAGAATGGTTAGGACATGCTGGACGAAATTGAGCTGCTTGTTGGCAGTCTCGATAGTGAAGTCCTCTCGGACTGGCGCCTGGTTTGCACCTCTATTCCCGAAAGGGGGATTGGTGATAACTACGTCATAGCGCCGACTGTCTGGGGCTTCGTAGAGCGAGTCACCGAGTGTGATATGCGGATCCACCTGGTGCAGGTAAAGATTCATCAACGCAAGCCGGCGGGGACGCTCGACCAGCTCCTGTCCGTAGTACGTCGAAGCCCGAACTTGCTTAGCGGTCTCGCGGTCGAGTGCCCCACCCGTTTCTTCCTTCAGCCACTCGTACGCAGCGACGAGGAAACCGCCGGTACCACACGCTGGGTCGCAGATTGTGAACTGCCGATGCGCACGGGGGTCAGGCTGGATGAGCCGCACCATCGTCCGGATGAGCGGTCTCGGCGTGAAGTACTGACCAGCGCCCTTCTTTCCTTCAGCGGCCGACTTCTCTAGCAAGCCCTCGAACGCCGCTGCCTTGACGTCAACGTCGAGGCTGGTCCACTCAGTCTCGTCGATAGCCTTAATAAGTCGACTCAACGTCGCTGGCTTAGTCAGCCTATTCTGTGCACCGGAGAAAATGTCGCCTAGCATGCCCTGCTGCTTACCGAGCGCCACCAGCAGCTTGGAGTAGTGCTCGGTCAGTTCAGTGCCAGACTGCTTGCGCAAGTGTGGCCAGTCGCACGGCACCTGGACGTCGCTGCCAGCAGGGTCTTTGTCCACGTACATGGGCAGTTCGATGGCCTGCTCATCGGCCATCTTGAGGAACAACAGGTACGTGAGTTGCTCAATGTAGTCGCCGTAATCGACACCATCGTGGCGCAACGAGTGGGCATAGCCCCAGAGTTTCCCTACGACGTCGGTCATGCGGCGACTAGCTCCTCGTTCAACTGATTGATCAGGTCAGGCAAGTGATGACCAAAGACGCGGCTGGCGCGTCGCCATCCACCGCGGGATGACAGGATCGGGATGAGCTCGAAGTCCTCGCGGTCTATCGAGAGGTTTTCGATCAGATGCTGCTCAATGTATCCGATCCACTGCTGCTGCTCGCCGGTGAGCTCACGACCGGCCGTCACATGAGCGACAGCTGCCTGGACGCGCTCTTGGGCAGTGAGGAGCGGAGCTGCGTCGAGTACAGCGCGCTTGACCATCGAGATGATGTCTACGAGAGCCTTGCCGTACTCGGCGCGAAAAGCACGTTCCAGGTTCGCCTCGGTAAAGTGCTCTGGTGCCCGACTCAAGGCATCACGCAGCTCAGTCAGGGCGCGCGGATTCCAGCCCTGCGGACGTTTAAATAGGACCATCAAAGCATCAACCTTGTCCGCTTCGCTGCGGACGAAGTCGCTGAACGCGGTCAGGTAGTCGTCGGGTCGATACTCCCGACCGGTAGCGCCGCGGATCAACCATTCGGAACTTACGTCGTCGACAGCGCTGCTCGCAACGACGAAGGTGCGTCCACCTCGGGGATAGTGCTCCAGGAGGTTTTGGAAGCTTGGATCGCGCAGGATGCCCATTGTACCCATGAATGACGTGCGCAGCAGGGTAGGCAGCTTGGATGCCCAGTCGCCCAGATCGCCATCCGGAATGAAGGCCGAGAAAAGTTGATACGCCTCACCGTTCATCGACTTGGCAATGCGTTGGAGGCGCTTCACCAGCCGACGGACGTTGTAGTCACGGTCCTTGTTCTGCCAAATCTCCTCGATGACTTGGGCGTTCGACTTGTTGTCGCTCTCGGCCGGCTCAGCGGTGATGCCCGTGGCACCCTTGAAGTACGCCAATAGGCTGCCGCCGAAACAGTCAAAGACGACAAAGCGATCTTTGTCTGGTGCCTGGTCACCGCCTCGGCGAGTGCCACGACCGAGCATCTGCTCAAACAGAATGCGAGACTTCACAGGACGGAGAAATACAAGGAACTCCAGGTCTGGGATGTCCACGCCGGTGGTGAGCAGGTCAACCGTGACTACGATTCCAGGCTTTGGACGGTTCCTGAACTTCCGAATCAGCTGGAGTGGGCGGTCGACTCGTCCGGTGACCTTGGCAACGAACTCTTCGCCTCTGTCGAAGATCTCGCGGGCCATTCTCACGAGCTGGTCAGCATGCGAGACATGCTGCAGGTCGTTGGTCGCGAAGATCAAGGTCTTGGGAAAGCGGCCATGCTCCTGTTCGTACGCTTCAGCGTAGCGTTTGAGCTCTACAAGGATCTTTCGGTTGGAGTCAGGCGCGGTGACCTTACGCTCAACCTCGCTGGCGTCGAAGGTTCGCTCGTCCTCCAATAGATCAAGCTGTCTGCTACCGGTCTCTGGGTCGATCTCGTCGATCTGTTCGCCCTCGCGGAGAAAGACACCGTTGATGCGAATGTCCGAGCGAACCTTCACCACATCGTAGTCGACGAGGTACCCCTCGCGGACGGCGCGTTCATATTCGTACCGAAAGACGAGGTTCTCAAAATATGCCATCGTGTGGGCCGCCGGCGTGGCGGTGAGGCCGATCTTGATGGCATCGAAGTGGTCAAGGGTATCCCGCCAGATTGCACGCTCACGAGCCGAATAACCGCGGTGGCATTCATCTGCAATGATGAGGTCGAACGCGTGGATCGGGATGTCAAGCTGCTCCACATCAGCGTCAATGTCGCCACCGTCGATCTTGAGGGCGCGCTCACCACCGAACAGGTTCATCGACATGCGCTGAATCGTGGTGACGTAGACGAAGGCATCGCCAAGTTGTGGGTGGGTCAGCAGCGAATTACTCATGACGTTGACATCGAACGGTGCATCATCGTCGAAGTCTTCGCGCCGGAAGGCTTGCGAGTAGACCGAGTAGATTTTGTCGAACTTGAGGCCTGGCTCAGCCTCGAACGAGGTGAACTCCCGCATGGTCTGCGCGGCTAGCGCACGGCGGTCAACCAAAAACAGGACCCGGCGAGCTACGCCTGACTTCATCAGCCGGTACGCCTCGTTAACCGTAGTCAGCGTCTTGCCCGTGCCGGTGGCCATCGTGACCAACATTTTGCGCTTGCCATCAGCGATAGCCTGCTCGATTGCCTGGTTTGCCTCAACCTGGTAGGGACGAAGACGCTGGTTGGCCGGCATTCTCCCAAGTGCGGCCAGCTCAACATCAAGATCGCGACTCAGCATCTCCGCCAACGCTGTCGGGGTATGAAACCCGGACACTAGCCGCGAGCGGTTCTGCTCGCGTCGTACGTCGTGGAAGTGGATCTGCTCACCGTTCGTCGAGTACAGGAACGGTACGCCGAACTCGCCCCGAAATCGCGGACCGTCGTTAACGCCTCGGGAGTACCGCTCAGCCTGCGTCAGCACCCCCTGCGGCCCGACCGTGACCTTTTTGGCCTCGACAACGGCACGTATGGCCCCGTCATCGGTCAGGGCATAGTCGGCCGGACCAGCCTCGGTCGGCCACTCCTCAACGGCTGCGGTCAGCGGTGGCCTGGAGGAGGGTTGATATGGCGTAACGGTCCAGCCAGCCGCAACGAGTTTCGGATCGATCCGTCGCTTGCGCGTGGCAGCCTCACGCTCCATGGCACCCTCCCCGAACCGTCATCGCATGCCCTTCGCCAGCACGCACCGAGAGCCCCCTCCACAGTGCGTGTGGTGGAGGTCAACTCTAGCGCTGGCCACCGACAATGCGGAGACGTAACGGAGGCGTACCCTGGCTGCCCAGAGCGACAGGGGCCGTCTATCCGTCGCCCCTCCATGCGGTTCCATGGAGTCTCTTCCAACCTCAGTTTGATGTCGCCAGACGAAGGCGGGCACGGCCGTCTTTGCCTGCGGTTCTTGCTGGAGTAGACAGGCTTGCCGCTCGGACAGCCGGTGCCGCCCTCCGACGCGAGCGCGGCCAGGACATCGAGGGCCTCCATCATCTGCCGGTACGCCATGGCGATGTCGATCCCGAGCCCAGCGGCATGGTGGGCGTACGTATGCCCGCAGCGCAGATGCGCCAGCAATGGCACGGTCCGCGGTCGGCCGGAATCCGATGTCACGGGGGTGCCGCGCTAGTACCTGTGCGCAGTCAGCAGGCGCCACAGTTGCCGATCGGGCAGGACACCCTGGTACAAGTTTCTCCGATGCACCCGCTACGGGGCAGAGGGCCCAACAGCGCGCGGGGTCGTAGACGGCCTCCTCATCAACGCCAATTCCTCAGACCCACTCCACCTCGGAGACGATTCGCGAGGCACTCGTTGGGCTCGGCAGCGGCGTCCGAGAGTACTCCGACGGCACTGGTGGGCGAGGACGGAAAGCGCCGGCCGCAGCCAGCGCAGCCGCCACCTCCTCCTCGCTCACCCCCGCCAGCGCCTCCATCACCCGATCGAGTGCCTCGCTCACGTCAGTGCTCGTGACCGCTCGAAACGGGCGTCTGACCAGCGTTCTTGACCGTCAGCGGCAGCAACTTCTTCCCGGTCGGTCCTACTTGTACCCAAGTATCCATCTGCGGGAAGGCAGGTCATCACAACCAAGGAGTCGCTGCCTGTAGAGCGTTGCCCACGAGCGCCCAGCATGGGTCACAAGCGGCGTGAGTAGCACGTCGGCCACCGACATGCCCCCGCACGTGTGGCTGCGTCCGCCCTTGAAACAGGCCACCGACGGTGCCGCCATTGCTCAACACACACAAGCGTGCGCCGCATGTACCACCCCCAGTGCACCTAGGCGCCCCCACCTGATGTCGCGAAATAATGAAGAGGCCTCCACTTCTCCTCCACAAGTGGTTAGCTGTTCAACGTGTTTCTCCGGGGGGAGAAACCTGTGGCTGCTCCCTCAGGGGCGGAGCGCCACCCGTGACTCGCGCGTGTCCACCGGCAAGAGGGGGCCGGTGACCCTGCCGCGTGCCGGCAAGTGGTCGAGTCACGAAGTCACATCACCAGCAGCTGCGATTCAGGCGCAGTTGTGTCTTCGGTCCGGCGGCACCGTCGTACGCCGCCGCGCCCATCTTCATCGGGGGTGACCCATCCATGCACGGATACGGACAGCTCGCTGCCACGGGCACGAGCCTGACCATCGGCAGCATCGTGCTCGACCAGACGTGGCTCATCGCCGCCGCATTGGGACTGGTAGTGCTGGGCGCCCTAGTCGTTCGGCTGGGGTTCCGCCGCGGCAAGGGACCGGGAGAGATCTGACCATGCAGCAGATACCTTCCGCCGCGTATGCGTCCCGAACACGCCTCGTCGTTGTCGCCACCCTGCCCCTGCTGGCATTTGTGGGCTGGGGCATCTACCACACCTTCGCGGTCCTGGCCGCCTTCCACGGCCACGGCAACCACCTCGCCCTGGCCTGGGCGGTCAGCTTCCTGCTTCTGTGGTGGGTTCCGCTGGCCTGGAAGGAGAAGCCGTACACCGCAACTCCGCGCCAGCAGAAGCAACTCGACAGCCTCACCGTGACCGTCCAGGTGCCGGTCTACAACGAGGACGAGGCCGCCCTGAGGCTCTGCCTGCAGAGCGTGTTCGAGCAGTCCCGTCGTCCCGACCGGATCCATGTGGTGGACGACGGCTCAATCGACAAGAGAACCGGTCGACCGATCACCTACGACTCAGTCCGCGACTGGTTCACCGACCGTGCCCGGGCACATGGCATCGAATCCACGTGGACCCGCACGGTCAACAGAGGCAAGCGCCACGCGCAGATGGAAGTCCTCGCCGATGATCCGGCCGACGTCTTCATCACTCTCGACAGCGACTCGGTCCTCGACCGTCAGGCCATTCACGAAGGGCTCAAGCCCTTCGCCCACCCCAAGGTGAAGTCCGTGGCCGGCATGGTCGTCGTGCTCAACAGCAGGGACAACCTGCTCACCTTCATGACGAGCATGCTGTACCTGCCCTTCACTCGTGGCTTCCGCTCAGCGCAGTCGGTCCTCAAACGCGTCATGGTCAACTCCGGCACCCTCGCGTTCTACCGCGGCGAGGTCATCCGCAAGTACGCCGACGCCTATCCGAACGAAACGTTCCGGGGCCGGCCGATGCAGATGAACGATGACTCGCTGATGACGCTGTACGGCCTCCTCGACGGAGACACCGTCCACCAGCCCAGCTCCATCTGCTTCACCCTGGTACCCGTCACCGTGCGGCACTACCTCAACCAGCAGTTCCGCTGGATGCGCGGCACCTTCGTCCGCACCTTCTGGTGGTTCCGCTACCTGCCCATCACCAGCGTCGCCTGGTGGATGCCCGTCATGGAAGTCGCGCAGCTCATCCTCTCCGTCGGCATCCCCGTGGCCCTGCTGACAGACCCGGCACAACGCCACAACCTGACCGCACTCTTGACCTCGACCGCCATCGTCGGACTCGGCGTGAACTGGATCATCGCCCTCAGGTTCTTCTGCATCGACCGCTCAGACGAATCCGCCTGGTTCCGCGCCGCCCTGTTCCTCACCGCGCCCTTCACCGGCATCTGGCGCCTGCTCATCCTCCGCCCGATGTACTTCTACGCGATGTTCACCTGCTGGAAGATCGGCAAATGGGGGACCCGCGACACCGTAGAAGTCGGCGTGGCTTAGGCCTCCGAGCGACGCCCTACGGGCACCCGCTCCACCGTTTGTCCGCCAACCCAGTGCAACGAGTCGCCACCCACCGCAGTGGGTGGCGACTCGTTCGTTGCCCGAGCGGGGAGAGGCCGCCACGTCGACTCACGGCCTTGTACGCCGTCGGACACCATCGAGCGCTCCCCAGAGGAGCAGGGGCCAGCCGACCGGCGTCCGCATGGGCCTAAACAAAGCTCTCAGACCCACTCCACCTCTGAATGGATGCGCGTGGTGCCTCCAGGCCCCGGCAGAGGCGTTCGTGGGGCCGCATGCTTCGCCGGTTGTTGTCGGCGAGAAGTACCCACAGCGGCCAACGCCGCAGCCACCTCGTCCTCGCTCGCATCCGCCAGCGCCTCCATCACCCGATCGAGTGCCCCACTCACGTCAGTGCTCGTGACCGCTCGAAGCGGGCGTCTGACCAGCGTTCTTGACCGTCAGCGGCAGCAACTTCTTGCCGGTCGGGCCTACTTGTACCCAAGTATCCATCTGCGGGCAGGGAGCCATGCACACTCGCGCCACGCCTCACGGCTGATACATGGGGCTGTCGCCGACCGCCGCTTCTGGAGTCCGACCTGGGCTCCGCCCCAGGGGGAGGCACCGGGGAACAGCGCCGACCGTAAGGCATGGTCATTTTCCAGCCAGCCGTGCCCCGGGGCGGCGTAAGAGTTCCGTGATCAGGCAAGGTCACGACTATCGTGCCTGGGTTGCATCTGTTACGGATATCAGATGGCAGGGGCACCACAAGTGAGTGGCTAAGGTGCTGCTGAGGGGCTGACTGCACGGGGGAGGACTCGATGGCCGACAACACGGGGGATCCGCAGGCAACTGCCGCTGCGCTGGAATCGGCCGCCGGTGCGCTGGCCGCGTCCGGAATCGGCCCAATCGCAGGCGTAGGTGCCGTCATGGCCCGGGAGTTGCGGGTCGAGGCCGAGACGCTGACGGCCTTCAAGAAGCGGGTGAACGACCTCCTGACTCGGCTGGAGAAGTCGAAGGCTGCCCCGCACAGGATCGCGGACGGCACCCTGCCGGCAGGGCGGTTGGGCAACTTCGACGAAGCCGACGCTCTCCACGGCGCATACAACCAGGTGCATTCCCAACTGGAGCGCCTTTCCAAGGTGCTGGCTCTGCAGATCGAGGGACTGATGGTCACGGTCGACGCGTCGAAGAGCAACTATCACAATCTCGACGCCGACGTTCGCGATCGCCTGCACCGCATCCGTGTGGAAGCCAACAAGCTGGCTGTCGAGAAGGTCGGGCCGGGATCAAAGGGACACACCCACGGCGGGGCGGATGCGTCCGGCCATGGCGGACACGGCTCCACGTCGGACTCTCAGACAGGTGGCCTGTGATGCCCGTGGTGATGAGACCACGCGACGGCATGGTTTGGGCAGGAAAGATGGTGGGGGGCAATGTCTGACTTTGTCAGCCGCATGTGGGAGACGGTCAGGCAGGAGCGGTTCCTGGTCCAGGACCCCGAACAGTTGTGGGCCATGGTGGAGTCGGCCGATGGGGCGACGGCCAGCGGTCTCGGCGAGCTTCTGACGGAGGCCGCCAAGACGATCAAGGAGATCGGCGGCGATCTGCGGACCCACAGCATGGCGGTCGAGTGGGAAGGCGAGGGCGGCCAGGCGTTCCGGACCTGGTGCTACCAGGCAGCGCTGGCCACACTGAGCCTGGGTGGTTACAGCGAGAACGCGGGTAAGTGGCTGGGCCACGCGGCGAACACGCTGCACGAGGTCAAGCCGCAGCTTGAGATGCTGCGGAACCAGAGTGCCAGTGTGCGCTCGGTGCTTGACGCGCATGCGGCGAAGGCGACGAACGTCGGCGATCACGGCGGCGGCCCGTCGGCCTCCGCGGTGGCGAAGGCCAAGAGCCAGTACGCCAACACCCGTGCCGAGGCCGGCGGGCTGATGATGAAGCTTGCCCAGTCGTACACGGCATCCACGGAGCAGATCCATGCGGTGGAGGCACCGAAGTTCCCGGAGCTGCCGGAGCGGTTCGTGCCGCCCAAGGTCGATGATGGAACGCACGTCTCCGCCCCGAATACACAGGAAAGCGCAGGCCCAGGGACGGTTAGGCGGGTGAAATCGAACGCGTATGAGAGCGCCGCCAGTTCACGTTCGGGCGGGACCGGCTCGGTGCCTCAGCCCTCCACGACGCATGGTCTGAAGGACCTGGTCGATGTCCCCCATCATGTGCCGCCGAGTGCTCACGTTGATGTACCGCACACGGCGATCGACAGCACAGGAACCCTTCCGCCCGCCCCGACGGTGCCTTCCGCCCACTCGGCGCCGCCAGTTGTACCAAGCGGCCCGGACGTACGGACGCCTCCGGCGACAGGGGTGCTCCCACCCGTGTTCGGTGCTGGAACAACGCGGCGGCCGCCGGGTCTTCGGGAAGGCAGTGAGCCGCCCGTGTACACAGGCCGGGGCTCATTGCCCGCACCATCGGGACCCGGCGACGCAGGAACACCGCGGATGCCGGAACGCGGGCTCTTCGGCCCCAGCGGGCCCGGGAGCCAGCCCGCCCCTGAAGGCGGGCCGCTCAGCCCTACCCCCGCCCAAGGCACCAACGGCATCACAGGCGGCCGCCCGGTCTCACCGTCCGCAGGACGGACTGCTGGCACGATCCCGCGCGGCAATGTCATTGGCGGCGCGCCGAACCAACAGCAGTCCCCAAGGGGCCGTGGTGCGGTGCCCGGAAGCCCTACTGCCCGGACGACGTCATCCCGCGGTGACAACTCCGCCGTGAACCGCGAGGGTGAACCGAGGGGACGCATGCCTGCCCCTTCCAACGGCATCGTAGGGGGACAGCCCAAACCATCTCGCGACCGTCGACGGGCGGGGACCACCTCGCGAGGCGTACGGCCCGCAAGCGGAACAGCCACAGAGGAGCCGCTGCCGCGCCGTGGCGGACGACCTCGCGGTGCCTCCGCCTCCGCTCCGAACCACGACGACCGCTCCGCTCGCGACAAGCGCTCTGGCAGCCGCGCGACCGACCCGGCCGAGGACAGGGATCTCCAGGCGGAGGAGGAAAGGGATCTCCAGGCAGAAGACCGGAATAACCGACCGGTGCCGCCTCCCCTGCCCAAAGGGCCCGATGGAGACATAGGACGAGAAGAATGATCACCCGCAACCGTAGCCAGCACGCCAGATGGCGCGCTCGGGCCGTATCCGCAACCGTCGGCTTCCTGCTGGCGCTCATTGCCGTCACACCCGCGCACGCTGATACCGTCCGCGAGCGGCAGTGGCACCTCGATGCCATGCACGCCGATGAGATGTGGAAGGCCAGCACGGGCAAGGGCATCACGGTCGCGGTGATCGACACCGGTGTCCAGGCCGACATCCCCGACCTCCGGGGTCAGGTCGTGGCCGGCAAGGACTATTCCAGGCATCCCGGCGACGAGCGCAGCGACTACGACGGCCACGGCACCGGCATGGCTGTCCTGATCGCCGGCACAGGCGCCCGTGGCCCCGCCAACGGGTCCTACGGCCTGGCCCCGGGAGCGAAGATCATGCCGATCCGCATCCCGGACTTCATCGAGCAAAGCCGCGCCGATGGCAATCCGGATGACTATCCCACGTACATGGCCAAGGCCATCCGGTTCGCGGCAGATTCGGATGCCCAGGTCATCAATATCTCGCAGGCGAGCACCGCGCACTCCCAGGAGCTGACTGATGCTGTTGCCTACGCGCTGTCCAAGGGCAAGCTGATCTTCGCCGGTGTGGGCAATGATGGTGCTGCGCTCAACCAGGTGGAGTACCCAGCGGCTACACCTGGCGTGGTGGGTGTCGGAGCGATCGGCAGAAACGCCAAGGCAACCCAGGAGTCCGAGCACGGCCCGCAGGTCGATCTGGTCGCGCCTGGCGAGGACATGGTCGCCGCTTGTATCGGCGGCACGGAACTGTGCAAGACCCACGGCACTAGCGACGCCACGGCGATCGCCTCCGCCTCCGCTGCCCTGATCTGGTCCAAGCACCCGAACTGGACCAACAACCAGGTCCTGCGGGTCATGCTCGACACCGCGAGCAAGCCGACAAGCGGCAAGGAACGCACCGACTACATCGGCTACGGCGCCGTCCGCCCCCGCATCGCTCTGACCAATCCCGGCGACCCCGGTCCGGCCGACGTCTACCCGCTGCCCGACTTCAAGCAAGCGGCATCCAACGCACCCAATGGGTCGGCCACGGCATCTGCAAAGGATGACAGCAGGCCATCGTCGGCAGCATCCGCATCGACAAGCGGTGGCTCTGCACTGCCATGGATTCTCGGGGGTGCGGGAGTTGTCGTGCTTGCGGGTGGGTGTCTCGCCGCTGGGGCTGTGAGCAGGCGCCGACGTGCAGCGGCGGTAGCCCAGGCGCACCCAGCCATGCCGACTGAGCCGGGGCGGACGCCGTGGTACGGAGACAGCAACTACGGGGGGAGGTCCTGAGATGGCGTGGGACGAGTGGGAGCAGCTGAAGGCCGACGCGCTGGCCCGCAGGCAGAAAGGCATGCGGCTGGACAGCGCTGCCGACGCAGTAGGCGGAGGTGGTATCGGAGCTGCGCCGGACCTGAAGATGAACCACGCGGGCAACCAGGCCGCGGTCAAGGCGCTGCGGGAGGAAATTCGGCCTGACACGGACAAGGCCGGCAGTCACGCCGACGACTCCTCTTCCACAGCGGCCCAGAAGTTCCGTGGTTGGGCGACCGGATCCGCTCTCAAGGCCGCGCACGCGGAGTGGGAGCTGCAGGTCAAGAACCTGAAAGGGCGTCTGGGTGAAGACCAGAACGCCCTGGAGAAGACCCACCAGGACTTCCGATACACCGACCTCGGCGTCAAGAGCCGGATAGCGCAGATAGACATGGGATCCAATCCTGGAGAGGAGGGCTAGGAGATGGGAACGAACAATCTCACCTATCAGGACGTGGTCACCATCGACCTCAGTGCGCTAATTACGGCGGTCAAGGACTGGGACGACATGGCCCACACCTTCGACGACCTGGGACGCCTGTACGGGGCAAAGGTGGAGTCCATAGCGAACGACGGCTCCTGGGCTGGCGTCAGCAGCGACGTCGCTTATACACGGTTCACCAACACACGTAAACAGTTCACCGATGCCCACACGGAAGCCCACGCAATCGCCTCCCTTCTTCGGAGCGCCCACGACCGCTTCTCCCAGCTGATCGGCCACGTGAAGAACCTGGTCGAGCAGGCGGAGAAGGACGAGATGACTGTCAACAGCGCCGGCGAGGCCGTCTATGACTTCAGAAAACTCACCCCGATGCGCCACGACCCGGATTACCCGAAGTACGTGACGCAGGTGAAAGATGCCGAGGCCGCCTGGACCAAGAAGATCAAGGATGCCGTGCGGGCAGTCGACGACGAGGACCAGGTCGTGGGTCGCGCACTTCGCGAAGCAGCCGGCGTCGGGTGCTTCCTCGAGCAGATGTTGGAAACCCTGGGTCAGGGCCAAAGCTTCAACGGGGCGGCAGTCGGCGACCTGGCTGCATATGAGAAGGAAGTCAAGAAGGAGGAAGCGGAGCAGAGGGCAGAAGCCGAGCGGAAGAAGAAGCACGACGATACCGTGAAGGCTATCTGCCATGGCATCGTCAAGGGGCTTTCCATCTTCAACGGGGAGCCCGGTCCCGATCTGGGCAGTAAGTTCGTTGGAACGCTAATTGACGGCGTCGCCAATGCCACTGGTTACAACAATACTCAAGGAATTACAATCGGCGGCTCCCTGGGGCTTGGGGTGGGGATTAATGGAAGTATTTCCCTAGTAGAGACCCGCACACCGGATGGGCGCAACCAACTAAATCTCATGTATTCGGGAGGTAGCACTACTGCAGGTTGGGACTTCGGTGCCTCCGCAAATGTCGGATTGGTAAAAAGTAACGCTGACGATATAAGCCAACTCAAGGGAGCGGGTTGGGACAAGTCTGGATCGTTCCATGCAGGCCTCGGCATGTGGGGAAGCCACCAAACTGCGATCGGAACTAACAACTCCAAGGGTGACCCGGTTGGCACAGTCTCAGCTGGTGTAGGGTTGGGCTTGGGCAACGAGGTTTCCACAGGGTTTAGTAACGCGGACGGATGGACCCTATGGGAAAGCGGGAAGGGGAAGTGAACGAATGTTCTTCGGGACAATAGGGGTAGCTTTTTTCGCGGCCGGAATTCTCTTGGCGGCAAATGTCAGAGGGGCGGCCGAACGCGCCTTCCGCATTTTCGCTCAAACCAACCCAGCGATTGGTACGGCCACACCGAAGACACTGCGTATCGTAGGCGGCTTCTGGATCCCCCTGGGCATATTCTTCATTGCAGTCGGATTCTTCAGGTGATTCCATGCGGCAAGGGGGGTTGACCATCTCACTGAAGAGTTCGTGGAGGGCAGGAGATCGGATTGGGTAGAAAGTGAATGGCTTCGACCTGGGGCCGCTACTCTTCTTCATCTTCGGCTGGTTCTTCGCACTGAACATCAGAGGGACCACAGACCGGACATATCGATACGCATCCCGTTTCATGCTGATGATCGGGGGCTCGGCCACGCTTCAGATCATGGGCTGGATCTGGATCTTCGTGGGCGGCACGCTTGTCGCCTTGGACTTCTTGAGTTGAGGGAATCTCTGGGGCGGCGCGTTCCCGTACATCGGTGCAGGTGCGTCGCTGGCTCTCTGCTCCGATAAGAAAAGTGCTCCCTACCGGGACGTGGTCACCATCAAGCTCGGCACGTTGAGGCCAGCGGATTTGGGGCCTTGCAGATTCAGGGAGCTCCGCCTCCACACAGCTACGAGCACTCCTCCCATCAGGGAGGAGCTCGTGGGCAGAACATTCAGGCAAGCGGTAGGTCCCTCAGACCCACTCCACCTCGGAAACGATGTACGGGGTACTTCCAGGGCCCGGCAACGGCGTCCGAGAGGACGCCAGCGGCGCCAACGGGCGAGGGGGCGAAGCACCGACCGCAGCCAGTGCAGCCGCCACCTCCTCCTCGCTCACCCCCGCCAGCGCCTCCATCACCCGATCGAGTGCCTCGCTCACGTCAGTGCTCGTGACCACTCGAAGCGGGCGCCTGACCAGCGTTCTTGACCGTCAAAGGCAACAACTTCTTGCCGGTCGGGCCTACTTGTACCCAAGTATCCATCTGCGGGCACACGCCGCAGTCGAAGCAGGGTGTCCAGCGGCAGTCCTCGACCTCCGTTTCGTCGAGGGCGTCCTGCCAGTCCTCCCAGAGCCAGTCCTTGTCCAGGCCGGAGTCGAGGTGGTCCCAGGGCAGGACCTCCTCATAGGTGCGCTCGCGGGTGGTGTACCAGTCGACGTCCACGCCGAAGGGCGCGAGCGCCTTGTCGGCGCAGGCCATCCAGCGGTCGTAGGAGAAGTGCTCGCGCCAGCCGTCGAAGCGGCCGCCGTCGTCGTACACCGCGCGGATGACGGCGCCGATGCGGCGGTCGCCGCGGGAGAGGAGGCCCTCGACGATGCCCGGCTTGCCGTCGTGGTAGCGGAAGCCGATCGAGCGGCCGTACTTCTTGTCGCCTCGGATCTTGTCGCGGAGCTTCGCGAGCCGGGCGTCCGTCTCCTCCGCGCTCAGCTGCGGGGCCCACTGGAAGGGGGTGTGGGGCTTCGGGACGAAGCCGCCGATCGAGACCGTGCAGCGGATGTCGTTCGAGCCCGAGACCTCGCGGCCCTTCTGGATGACGTGGGTCGCCATGTCGGCGATCTGGAGGACGTCGTCGTCGGTCTCCGTCGGCAGGCCGCACATGAAGTACAGCTTCACCTGGCGCCAGCCGTTGCCGTAGGCCGTGGCGACCGTGCGGATCAGGTCGTCCTCGGAGACCATCTTGTTGATGACCTTGCGGATGCGTTCCGAGCCGCCCTCCGGGGCGAAGGTGAGGCCCGAGCGGCGGCCGTTGCGGGTCAGTTCGTTCGCCAGGTCGATGTTGAAGGCGTCCACGCGGGTGGAGGGCAGGGAGAGGCCGATCTTGTCGTCCTCGTAGCGGTCGGCCAGGCCCTTGGCGATGTCGCCGATCTCCGAGTGGTCCGCGGAGGAGAGGGAGAGCAGGCCCACCTCCTCGAAGCCGGTCGCCTTGAGGCCCTTGTCGACCATTTCGCCGATGCCCGTGATCGAGCGTTCGCGCACCGGGCGGGTGATCATGCCGGCCTGGCAGAAGCGGCAGCCGCGGGTGCAGCCACGGAAGATCTCCACCGACATGCGTTCGTGGACCGTCTCGGCCAGGGGGACGAGGGGCTGCTTGGGGTACGGCCACTCGTCCAGGTCCATGACCGTGTGCTTGGACACGCGCCAGGGGACACCGCTCTTGTTCGGGACCACGCGGGCGATACGGCCGTCCGGCAGGTACTCGACGTCGTAGAACGCCGGGACGTACACCCCGCCCGTCCTGGCCAGGCGGAACAGGGCCTCCTCGCGGCCGCCGGGGCGGCCCTCGGCCTTCCACTCGCGGATGATCCGGGTCATGTCGAGCACGGCCTGCTCGCCGTCGCCGATGACCGCCGCGTCGATGAAGTCGGCGATCGGCTCGGGGTTGAACGCCGCGTGGCCGCCGGCCAGGACGATCGGGTCGTCGTCCGTGCGGTCCTTGGACTCCAGGGGGATTCCGGCCAGGTCCAGGGCGGCGAGCATGTTGGTGTAGCCCAGCTCCGTGGAGAAGCTGAGGCCGAACACGTCGAATGCCTTCACCGGGCGGTGGCTGTCCACCGTGAACTGCGGGACGCCGTGCTCGCGCATCAGCGCCTCCAGGTCCGGCCACACGCTGTAGGTGCGCTCGGCGAGGACGCCCTCCTGCTCGTTGAGGACCTCGTAGAGGATCTGGACGCCCTGGTTGGGCAGGCCGACCTCGTACGCGTCCGGGTACATGAGCGCCCAGCGGACGTCGCACTCGTCCCAGTCCTTGACGGTGGAGTTGAGCTCTCCGCCGACGTACTGGATCGGCTTCTGCACGTGGGGGAGCAGAGCTTCGAGCTGCGGGAAAACCGACTCGACAGGCATCTCGCGAACCTTCGTGAGCTGACGGGGGTGACCATCAAGCCTAACCCGCCCGGCGGGCTCCCCCGAACGCTCAGCCGGCCGCCCCGGACCTGATCTCCTTCCACAGCACCGGCAGCTCCGCCTCCGCCTGTGCCGCCCGTGCCTCCTCGCGGCCGTACAGCACCCCGTAGGTGAAGGTGCCCTCCCCCGCCGCGTGGGCCACCGCGGACAACTCGCGCAGGGTCAGCCGGGTCATGACGCTGTCCTGGTGGTCGCCGAGGAGGGTGGTCAGGGACTTCATGGCCTTGGTGAGGGAGCGGGCCGGTTTGCCGAGGGCCGGGCCGGCCGCCTCGGCCGCGTACCGGGTGCGCTTGGCCTTCTTGCGGGCCTCGTGCACGGCGACGTCGCGTTCCTTGCCGGGCGGGACGCCGATGGCCTGCTCGACCAGGGCGGACAGGGTCGCGAGGTCCTTGTCCATGGCCTTGGCGAGCACCTTCTCCGGCTTTTTCCCGGCGGCCTTGCGCAGCGGCGGGTCGGTGAGGAGTGCGTCCAGGGTGTCCAGCAGGGTCAGATAGCGGCGGGAGTCCAGGACGCCGGCCAGATGGGCCTGTGCGCCGCCGCCGCGGGCCTCGGCCCAGGAGGCGAGGCGTTCGGGGACCGGGCCGAGGACCAGGTCGGGCGGGAGGGCGTCCAGGGCGGCCGTCAGGCGTTCGGCCATCACTTCCTGGTCGCGGTCCACGCCCAGCTCGCCCGCGAGCCACTTCAGCTCGACCGCGATGGGGTCGGTGACGGCGCGGTCGAGGACGGAGCGGAAGCTGCGCAGGGTGCTGCGGGCGCGGCGGGTGGCGACCCGCATGCGGTGCACGGAGTCGGGCACGTCACGGCGGACGGCGGGGTCGAGTTCGACCAGTACGTCCCGCTGGGCACGCAGATAGGCGAGCACATGGTCGCCGGCCGTCACCGGCGGCGCGGGCTTGCCCGTCCTACGGCGCTTTCCCCCTGTCTGCTCCAGGGCCCGGGCGAGCTTCGACGGCGACTTGGAGGGCCGGACGCCCGCCCTGCGCAGCCGTTTCTCCACCAGGTCCAGGAAGGCGGGGTCCCCGTCGTCGGCCAGTTCCACCTCGATCTCGGTCCACTGGGCGGCCCTGCCCTTCTTCGCGAGCCGCTCGGCGGTCACGGCGTCGATGCTCGCCTCGGCCAGCAGGGTGCCGTCGGCGTCGACCAGATGACGCACATCCCGGGCGGAGCGCAGCCGGACCAGCGGGACCAGTTCGGCGTCCCGGACCCGGGAGCGGACCAGGGCGGCGATCTCCTCCGGGACGGTGTCGGAGAGCGGGGCCCGGATCTCGTCCCGTACGCCCGGTTCTACCGGGAACTTCAGATGCCAGCCGGCGTCCGAGCCTCCGGTGCGGCGGCGCAGGGTGAGGGCTGCGGCGGCCAGGCGCTCGTCGGCGGTGTCGTAGTAGGTGGCGTCGAGCTCCACCAGGCCCTTGTCCAGGACGGCCGCCACTCCGTCGACGCCGGTCAGGTCGGGCAGCCCGCTGTCGTCGGACTCGTACTTGCGCTCGATCTCGCGTTTCGCATCCGCCATGGATCGAATCTAGTTGTCCGCGGGGTCGTGCGGCAGGGGCAGTCCCGGGTGAATGGCCGGAAGACTCCCGTCACCCGCCCGGTGAACGGCGCGCCCGCGTGGCCCCCGCCCGATCGCCGGAGGCCTACGCCGACATGGGTCTTTGGACCTTGATCGACTGCAACAGCCCCACGGCCACCCAGATCGCGAACATCGACGAGCCGCCGTACGACACGAACGGCAGCGGGAGGCCGGTGACCGGCATGATGCCGAGGGTCATGCCGATGTTCTCGAAGGACTGGAAGGCGAACCAGGCGACGATCCCCGCGGCCACGATCGTCCCGTACAGCTCGGTGGAGTCGCGGGCGATGCGGCAGGCCCGCCACAGCACAACGCCGAGCAGGAAGATGATGAGGCCGGCACCGAGGAAGCCGAGTTCCTCCCCCGCGACCGTGAAGACGAAGTCCGTCTGCTGCTCGGGCACGAACTGGCCGGTGGTCTGCGAGCCGTGGAAGAGACCGGCCCCGGTCAGGCCGCCGGAGCCGATGGCGATCCGGGCCTGGTTGGTGTTGTAGCCGACGCCCGCCGGGTCCAGGTCCGGGTTGGCGAACGCGGCGAAGCGGTTGATCTGGTACTGGTCCAGGATGTGCAGCTGCCAGATGGCGACACAGCCGATCACGCCCAGGATGAGCAGGCCGAAGATCCAGCGGTTGGAGGCGCCGGAGGCGAGCAGCACGCCCAGGATGATGGCCACCATGGCGAGCACCGAGCCGAGGTCGGGCATCAGCAGCAGGATCAGGCACGGTACGGCCGCGAGGCCGAGGGACTGCGCCACGGTCCGGTGGTCCGGGTACAGCTTGTCGCCCGCGTCCACCCGGGCCGCGAGCATCATCGCCATGCCCAGGATGATCGCCACCTTGAGGAACTCGGCGGGCTGGAGCGAGAAGCCGCCGATCACGAGCCAGTTGCGCTGGCCGTTGATGGTGGCGCCGAGCGGGGTCAGGACCACCAGGGCCAGCAGGACCGACAGGCCGTAGAGGATCGGCACGGCGTTGCGCAGGGCGCGGTGGCCCAGCCAGAGCGTGCCGATCATCAGGGCGAACCCGATGCCGAGGTTCATCAGGTGCCGTTCCAGGAAGAAGTACGGGTCGCCCTGGTTGATCTCGGTGCGCTTGCGGGTCGCCGAGAACACCAGCGCGGACCCGATCAGGGACAGCGCGACGGCGGCCAGCAGTATCGGCCAGTCGAGCCTGCGGGCCAGCGAGTCACGGGCGAGGATCCTGGTCCAGCCGGCCCGCTCGGGGCCGTACCCGGAGACGGAGAAGCCGTTCGCGCCGGTCATGAGGGCATCCTCCGGCTTCCCCGCCCGGGGGTCCTGCGTGGTCGCCTGCGGGTGTTGCGGTTGCCCGCGGTGGGCGAGGGCGAGGTGGCGGGCTGCTGGTCGCTGCCGTTGCTGGGGTTGTTCTGCTGGGCGGCCTCGGCGTCCTTCGCCGGGTCGCCGTTGATCTTCGGGGCGTCGATCGTGCCGTCGGTGCGAACCTTCGGCAGGCCCTTCTGCGGCTGGGGCAGCAGCGCCTTCTTGTTGTCGATGGAGCCGTCGCCCTGGACGCCGTACAGCGCGCTGTAGATGTTGCGCACGGCCTCGCCGGAGGAACCGGAACCCGTACCGGCCTGGGAGATCGTCATGATCACCGAGTAGTCCTTGGAGTACGTGGCCAGCCAGCCGGTGGTCTGCTTGCCGTAGACCTCGGCGGTACCGGTCTTGCCGTGCAGCGGGATCTTGTCCTGCGGCCAGCCGTTGAACTTCCATGCGGCCGTACCGCGGGTGATGACGCCCGCGAAGGCGTCGTCCATGCCCTTGAGGGTGGCCTGGCTGACCGGCAGCTTGCGCTGCACCTTGGGCTTGATCTCCTGGACGCTCTTGCCGTCGGCGCTGATGACCGCCTTGCCGATGGTCGGGGCGTACTCGGTGCCGCCGTTGGCGACGGCGCCGTAGATCATCGCTTCCTGGATCGGCGTGACGAGGGTGTCGCCCTGGCCGATGGAGTAGTTGATCTCGTCACCCTCGCGCATCTTGTTGCCTTCGAGGCAGTTCTCGTAGGCGATCTTCTCGACGTAGGAGCCGTCCTTCTTGCCGCTCTTGCACCAGGCGTCTTTGTTGGCCTTCCAGTAGTCGAGCTTCCACTGGCGGTCGGGGACGCGGCCGGTGACCTCGTTGGGCAGGTCGATGCCGGTCTCCTTGCCGAGGCCGAACTGGTGGGCCGTCTTGAAGAACCAGTCCTTCGGCTGGCCCTTCTTGGGGTTGATACCGCCGTCCTTCTTCCACTCGTTGTCGCCGAGGCCGTAGAAGACGGTGTCGCAGGAGACCTCCAGGGCGCGGCCCAGGGAGATGTCGCCGAAGTTCTCACCCTCGAAGTTCTTGAAGACCTGGCCGCCGACCGAGTAAGAGCTGGTGCAGGGGTAGTTGCCGTCCCAGGCGTAGCCGGCCTGGACCGCGGCGGCCGTGGAGACCACCTTGAACGTCGAACCGGGGGCCGCCTGACCCTGGATGGCCCTGTTGAGCAGCGGGTAGTCGGAGTCCTTGCCGGTGAGGGCCTTGTAGTCCTTGGCGGAGATGCCGCCCACCCACACGTTCGGGTCGTAGGTCGGGGCCGAGGCCATCGCGACGATCCGGCCGGTCTTGGCCTCCATGACGACGACGGCGCCGGAGTCGGCCTTGAAGTTCTCGCCGGTGTTCTTGTCGAACTGCTGGCGGGCGGCCTTCATCGCCTTGTCCAGTTCGTACTCCGCGACGCGCTGGACCCGGGAGTCGATGCTGGTGACCAGGTTCGAGCCGGGCTCGGCGGCGTCCGACTTGGCCTTGCCGATGACGCGGCCGAGGTTGTCCACCTCGTAACGGGTGACGCCGGCCTTGCCGCGCAGCTCCTTGTCGTACTCCCGCTCCAGGCCGGAGCGGCCGACCATGTCGGAGCGCAGATAGGGCGAGTCGGTGTCCTTGGCCTTCTGGATCTCGGCGTCGGTGACGGGCGAGAGATAGCCGAGGACCTGTGCGGTGTTGGCGTTGCCCGGGCCCGGGTAGCGGCGCACGGCCTCGGGCTCGGCGGTGATGCCGGGGAAGTCCTCGGCGCGCTCGCGGATCTGCAGGGCCTGCTTGGGCGTCGCCTTGTCGGTGATCGGGATCGGCTGGTACGGCGAGCCGTTCCAGCACGGCTTCGGGGTCTTGGCGTCGCACAGCCGGACCTTCTGGATGACCTCCTCGGGCTTCACGCCGAGGACGCCGGCCAGCTTGGTGAGGACCGCCTTGCCGTCGTCCTTCTGCTTGAGCAGGTCGGTGCGGGAGGCGGAGACGACCAGGCGCGTCTCGTTGTCCGCGAGGGGCACCCCGCGGGCGTCCAGGATGTCGCCGCGCACGGCGGGCTCGACGACCTGCTGGACGTGGTTGCCGGACGCCTCCTTCTGGTACTGGGCGCCCTCACGGATCTGCAGGTACCACAGTCGGCCGCCGAGCGTGCCGAGCAGGGAGAGGACGAGGATCTGGATCACGACGAGCCGGATCTGGACCCGCGGGGTCCGACCGGTCTCGGGGATGTTGGTCACTGCGGCTGTCTCCCCCTCTCAGTGCGCGGGCGTCTGTGCGAGCGGCGCGGGTGTGCGCACCGGCTGCGCGCGTACGAATGATGAACGACCAGCCTGTGAACCCGCGTTCCACGAAGGCTGACCCGTTCGGGTGAACTCCGCCAAGTCCCCGGCCGCCTGACTCGCTCTCACAGCCGCTTGACCCCCTTGATCCGGCCGACCCGCGTGGAGCGGGTGCGCGCCTTGGCCTTCAGCGCGCCGAGACCGCCGCGCTGGCTGCCGATGCGCAGTCCGGTGCCGGAGGAGAGCCAGCCGGCGGAGATGTCGCCGGCCTTGGCGGCCGGGCCGCTCTCGGTCAGCGGGTCGTTGTCGGCGCGGCGGGCCAGCCACATGACCCCGGGGACCACGAACGGGGCGAGCAGCAGGTCGTACAGGGCCGCCGAGAACAGCAGCCCGGGCAGGCCGACATGGCGGGCGGCCGTGTCGCCGACGAGCGCGCCGACGCCCGCGTACAGCAGCGTGGAGCCGATGGCGGCGGCGACCACGACGGCCATCGGGCCGGTCGCCGACTTCAGCCGGCCGTTCTCCGGTCTGATGAGCCCGGCGAAGTAGCCGGTGACGCAGAGTACGAGGGCGTAGCGGCCGGCCGCGTGGTCGGCGGGCGGGGCCAGGTCGGCGAGCAGGCCGGCGCCGAAGCCGACGAGGGCGCCACCCACATGGCCGTACACCATGGCGAGGCCGAGGACGGTGAGCAGCAGCAGGTCGGGCACGGCGCCCGGCAGATGCAGGCGGGCGAGGACGCTCACCTGGACCACCAGGGCCACGACGACCAGCGCGCTGGAGAGCAGGATCCGGTTGAGGCGCATGGGAAGAGTCAGCTCCTACTGCTGCTGGCCGGTCGAGTCGTTCGCGTTGGCCGACGGGGTCACCGTCACGGTCACCGTCGGGACCGGCTTGGGCTTGGCCGGCAGGACCTCGTCGCGCGGGTCCTTCTTCGGTGCCTGGACGACCACTCCGACGATGTCGAGCTTGGTGAAGCCGACGTACGGGGTGACATAGATCGTGCGGGTGAGGCCGCCGTTGGAGGGCTCGACGCGGGAGACCACGCCGACCGGCACACCGGGCACGAACGGGCGGTCGGCCTCCGAGCCGAAGGTGACGAGGCGCTCGCCCTTCTTCACCTCCGCCTTGCCGTTGAGCAGTTCCACGCGCAGCGGGCGGTCACCCTGCCCGGAGGCGAAGCCGAGTTCGTCGCTGCCCTCCATGCGGGTGCCGACGGTGAAGTCGGGGTCGTTGGCGAGCAGCACGGTGGAGGTGTCCGGGCCGACGGTGGTGACACGGCCGACCAGGCCGTCGCCGTTGAGAACGGTCATGTCGCGCTTGATGCCGTCGTTGGCGCCGGCGTCGATGGTGATGGTCCAGGAGAAGCCCTGGGCCGCTCCTATGGCGATGACCTGGGCGCCCTTGATGCCGTACTGCCCCTCGCCGGCGATCTTCAGCATCTTGTCGAGCTGGTTCAGCCGGCTGCGGTTGCGGTCGTCGCTGCCGAGTTTCGCCTTGAGGGCCGCGTTCTCCTTCTCCAGCAGGGCGAGCCGGTCGTGCCGGCCGCCGGAGGCGCGGATCGCGGAGACGGCGTTGCCGACCGGATCGACCGCGGAGGACAGGCCGTTCTCGACAGGGCCGAACACCGCGGCCGCGGCCTGCCGGGCGCCGTCGACCGGGGAGTTCCGGCCTCCGCGGATATCCACCGTGATCAGCGCGAACGCGATGGCGATCAGCAGGACCAGGAGCAGCCGGCTCTCTTTCGTGTCCCTCACGTGCGGCGGCCGTGCCCTTCCTCAATAGGAATTCGGGAGCCTCTTGGCGGGCGGTGTCACGCGACGGGATACGCGAAACGCAAACCCGAGGGGCCCATTTTGTGGGAGCTTATGCCTCTATATCAACGATCCGCCGCACGAGAGGAGAACGTCTCGTACGGCGGAATCGAAGAGTTACGTCATCTGCGCGGCTGGGCGTCCAGGACCTGCTGCAGCGCCTCGAACTCCTCGACGCACTTGCCGGAACCGAGCGCCACGCTGTCCAGCGGGTCCTCGGCGATGTGGATCGGCATGCCGGTCTCCCGGCGCAGCCGCTCGTCGAGCCCGCGCAGCAGGGCTCCGCCGCCGGTCAGAACGATTCCTCGGTCCATGATGTCGCCGGACAGCTCCGGCGGGCACTTGTCGAGGGTCGTCTTGACCGCGTCCACGATCGCGTTGACCGGCTCCTCGATCGCCTTGCGGACCTCGGCGGCCGAGATGACCACGGTCTTGGGCAGCCCGGACACCAGGTCCCGGCCGCGGACTTCGGTGTGCTCGTCGGAGTCGAGGTCGTACGCCGAACCGATCGTGATCTTGATCTGCTCGGCCGTGCGCTCACCCAGCAGAAGGCTGTACTCCTTCTTGATGTACTGGATGATCGCGTTGTCCAGCTCGTCGCCCGCGACCCGGATGGACTGGGCGGTGACGATGCCGCCGAGCGAGATGACCGCGACCTCCGTGGTACCGCCGCCGATGTCCACCACCATGTTGCCCGTGGCCTCGTGGACCGGCAGGCCGGAGCCGATGGCCGCGGCCATGGGCTCCTCGATGATGTGCACCTGGCGCGCACCCGCCTGGGAGGACGCCTCGATCACGGCGCGGCGCTCGACGCCCGTGATGCCCGAGGGCACACAGACGACGACCCGCGGGCGGGCGAGATACCGCCGCTTGTGGATCTTCAGGATGAAGTAGCGGAGCATTCGCTCGGTGATCTCGAAGTCGGCGATCACGCCGTCCTTCAGTGGGCGGACGGCCACGATGTTGCCCGGCGTCCGGCCGATCATCTTCTTCGCTTCGGCACCGACCGCGAGGATCCCACCCGTGTTGGTGTTGATCGCGACGACGGACGGCTCGTTGAGTACGATTCCGCGACCCCTGACGTACACCAGCGTGTTGGCGGTCCCGAGGTCGACAGCCATGTCACGGCCGATGAACGACATTGAGTTCCCCATCCGGATTCATCTGGCCTTCCCGAGCTTTTGAGGGCATATCAGGTCGGCGAGGCGGGTGCGGTGACGCGAAGGCTTCCATCGTAAACGCGCCTTCGCGAACACTGCGCGAGGGTCTCCGCCATTGTCACCATGTGGCGGCCCGCCCCGCTTGTGGAGACGCTCCATCGGTGGCACGCGTTCCCCCGAACGGCAAGGCATATGCCAAGGGACGGCCGGAAATGTACGGCCGCCCCTGGTCAGGCGCCACCGGACAGAGCTGACGCCCACTCAGAAAAATTACCGAAAACTCAAACGGCCGCGACTCACGCCCGGCCCGGGAAGAAGATCTTCACCTCGCGCTCGGCGGACTCCTCGGAGTCGGAGGCGTGGATCAGGTTCTCGCGGACGATCACACCGAAGTCACCGCGGATGGAACCGGGCGCGGCGGCGATCGGGTCGGTCGGGCCGGCGAGCGCGCGCACGCCCTCGATGACCCGCTCGCCCTCGACGATCAGCACCACGACCGGGCCGGAGGACATGAACTCGACCAGCGGCTCGTAGAACGGCTTGCCGACGTGCTCGGCGTAGTGCTGCTCCAGCGTGCCACGGTCCAGGGTGCGCAGCTCCAGCGCGGTGATCTGCCAGCCGGCCTTGCGCTCGATGCGGCTGATGATCTCGCCGGTCAGGCCGCGACGAACGGCGTCGGGCTTGAGGAGGACGAGGGTGCGCTGGCTCACGGGAGGACTCCTTCTGACGGTCGTCTGCGGTGGTGGGACGAGGTTACAGGGCGTGTCGGGCCGCCCGTCACACAGCGTCAGGTGCAGAGGGACCGGACTCCGCCTGGGCGGCGAACCTGGCCTTCGCCTCGTCGACCTTTCTGCCGAAGTGCACCGACGCCCACCACAGCGCCGCGAACACCGCACCCATGAAGTACATGGTCGGGACGAAGACGCCGGAGGCGATCAGCGCGAGCTGCAGGGCCCAGCCGAGAGCCACCCCGCCGGGCCGGGTCACCATGCCGCACAGCAGCACACACAGCAGCATGGCGACGCCGCTGACCAGCCACACCGTGGAGACGGACAGACCGGGGTCCTTCATGGCGACGAGCCCGGCGAACCCGATGATGAAGAACTCGCCGATCAGGGTCGACGCACAGAGCGTACGCATCTACGGTCCTCAGCCTTTCCCCAGCAGCAGCCGGGCCTCGCCGACAGTGATCACGGAGCCGGTGACCAGGACGCCGCCGCCGGCGAACTCGCCCTCCTCCTCGGACAGCGTGATCGCGGCCTCCAGGGCGTCCGGCAGCCGCGGCTCGACCTGCACCCGCTCCTCGCCGAACACCTCGACGGCGATCGCGGCCAGCTCGTCCGCGTCCATCGCCCGATGGCTGGAGTTCTGCGTGACGACGACCTCGGCGAAGATCGGCTCGAAGGCCTCCAGCAGACCCCGCACGTTCTTGTCGCCGCTCGCACCCACCACGCCGATCAGCCGGCTGAAGTCGAACGCCTCCTGCACCGCCTCCGCGGTCACCCGGGCGCCCGCCGGGTTGTGCGCGGCGTCCAGCACGACGGTCGGGGAGCGCCGTACGACCTCCAGGCGGCCCGGCGAGGACACCGCCGCGAAGGCCTTGCGGACGGTGTCGATGTCCAGCGGCTCGGCGCGCTGCGCGCCGACGCCGAAGAACGCCTCCACGGCGGCCAGGGCGACGGCCGCGTTGTGCGCCTGGTGGGCGCCGTGCAGCGGCAGGTACACCTCGCCGTACTCACCGCCGAGGCCGCGCAGCGTCATCAGCTGCCCGCCGACGGCCACCTGCCGGGCGACGACCCCGAACTCCAGGCCCTCCCGGGCCACGGTGGCGTCCACCTCGACGGCCTTCTTCAGCAGCACCTGCGCCGCGTCCACCGGCTGCTGGGCCAGGATCACGGTCGCGTCCTGCTTGATGATCCCGCCCTTCTCACCGGCGATCTCCGCGGGCGTCTCGCCGAGGCGGTCGGTGTGGTCCAGGTCGATCGGGGTGATCACGGCGACGTCACCGTCGATGACGTTGGTGGCGTCCCAGGAGCCGCCCATGCCGACCTCGACGACGGCGACGTCCACCGGGGCGTCCGCGAAGGCGGCGTACGCCATGCCGGTGAGGACCTCGAAGAACGACAGCCGGTACTCCTGCTGCGCGTCCACCATCTCCACGTACGGCTTGATGTCGTGGTACGTCTCGATGAAGCGCTCGGCGGAGATCGGGGCGCCGTCCAGGCTGATGCGCTCGGTGATCGACTGCACATGGGGGCTGGTGTAGCGGCCGGTGCGCAGCTCGAAGGCGCCGAGCAGGGCCTCGATCATGCGGGCGGTGGAGGTCTTGCCGTTGGTGCCCGTGATGTGGATCGAGGGGTACGACCGCTGGGGCTCGCCGAGGACGTCCATCAGCGCGGAGATGCGGCTGACCGAGGGCTCCAGCTTGGTCTCGCCCCAGCGGGTGGCCAGCTCGGCCTCGACCTCGCGCAGGGCCTTGTCGACCTCCGGGTCCTCGGGCCGCGCGGGCACGTCTGTGTACGGCTGCCCGCCCTGGGTGCGCAGGGTGCGGCTGCCCGCCTCGATCACGGCGAGGTCGGGGTCGCGGGTGGTTTCGGCCTCGATGATCTCGTCGAAGCTGTCGAGGGGATCGGGCTGGTCGGTGCCGTTCGGGTCGCTCACGGTGCCCAGTCTACGGAGCGGCACTGACATAGGTGGGCGAAGGCCCCCGGAACCGTGCAGTTCCGGGGGCCTTCGTCGCCGTGCTACGCCTGCGGCAGCTTCTCCAGCTGGGCCGTGATGCGGGCGATGTCCTCCTCGGCCTTGGCGAGGCGCGTGCGGATCTTGTCCACCACGTTCTCCGGGGCCTTGGCCAGGAAGGCCTCGTTGCCGAGTTTGGCGTTCGCCTGGGCCTTCTCCTTCTCGGCCGCCGCGAGGTCCTTCGCGAGGCGCTTGCGCTCGGCGGCCACGTCGATCGTGCCGGAGAGGTCGAGCGCGACCTCGGCGCCGGAGACCGGGAGGGTCGCCGTCGCCGTGAAGGAGTCGCCCTCCGGCTGCAGGCGCAGCAGCTGGCGGATGGCGGCCTCGTGCGGGGCGAGGGCCGTACCGTCGAGCGTCAGGCGGGCCGGGACGCGCTGGCCCGGCTGCAGGCCCTGGTCGGCGCGGAAGCGGCGGACCTCGGTGATGACCGACTGGAGGGTCTCGATCTCCCGCTCGGCGGATGCGTCACGGAAGCCACTGTCCTTCGGCCAGTCCGCGATGACGACCGACTCGCCGCCGGTGAGGGTCGTCCAGAGGGTCTCCGTGACGAAGGGGACGACCGGGTGCAGCAGCTTGAGCGTGACGTCCAGGACCTCGCCCAGGACCCGCTTGGAGACCTCGGCCGGCTCGCCGCCCGCCTGGAAGACCGTCTTGGACAGCTCGACGTACCAGTCGAAGACCTCGTCCCACGCGAAGTGGAAGAGGGTGTCCGACAGCTTGGCGAACTGGAAGTCGTCGTAGTGGGCGTCGACTTCGGCCACGACCGAGTTCAGGCGGGACAGGATCCAGCGGTCGGTCGCCGACATCTTCGCCGGGTCCGGCAGCGGGCCCTCCACCGTCGCGCCGTTCATCAGGGCGAAACGGGTGGCGTTCCAGATCTTGTTGGCGAAGTTGCGGGAGCCCTGGACCCAGTCCTCGCCGATCGGGACGTCGACGCCGGGGTTGGCGCCGCGGGCCAGGGTGAAGCGGAGCGCGTCGCTGCCGTACTTGTCCATCCAGTCCAGCGGGTTGACCGCGTTGCCGAAGGACTTCGACATCTTCTTGCCGAACTGGTCACGGACCATGCCGTGCAGGGCGATGGTGTGGAACGGCGGGGTGCCGTCCATCGCGTACAGACCGAACATCATCATCCGGGCGACCCAGAAGAAGAGGATGTCGTAGCCGGTGACCAGGACGGAGTTCGGGTAGAACTTCGCGAGCGACTCGGTCTGTTCGGGCCAGCCGAGGGTGGAGAAGGGCCACAGGCCGGAGGAGAACCAGGTGTCGAGGACGTCGGTGTCCTGGTGCCAGCCCTCGCCGGTAGGCGGCTCCTCGTCCGGGCCGACGCAGACGACTTCACCCTGCGGGCCGTACCAGACGGGAATCCGGTGGCCCCACCACAACTGGCGCGAGATGCACCAGTCGTGGAGGTTGTCGACCCAGTCGAAGTACCGCTTCTCCATCTCCTGCGGGTGGATCTTGACGCGGCCGTCGCGGACGGCGTCGCCGGCGGCCTTCGCCAGCGGGCCGACCTTGACCCACCACTGCATCGACAGGCGCGGCTCGATGGTGGTCTTGCAGCGCGAGCAGTGGCCGACGGAGTGGACGTACGGCCGCTTCTCGGCGACGATCCGGCCCTCGGCGCGCAGCGCGGCGACGATCGCCGAGCGGGCCTCCAGCCGGTCCAGGCCCTGGAAGGGGCCGTGGGCCGTGATGACGGCGTGCTCGTCCATGATCGTGATGGACGGCAGGTCGTGTCGCTGGCCGATCTCGAAGTCGTTCGGGTCGTGGGCCGGGGTGACCTTGACGGCGCCGGTGCCGAACTCGGGGTCGACGTGGGTGTCGGCGACGACCGGGATGGAACGGTCGGTCAGCGGGAGCCTGATGAGCTTGCCGACGAGGTGCTGGTAGCGCTCGTCGTCGGGGTGGACGGCGACGGCGGTGTCACCGAGCATCGTCTCGGCACGGGTGGTGGCGACGACGATGGTGTCGTCCCCCTCGCCGTACTTCATGGAGACCAGCTCGCCGTCGTCGTCCTGGTACTCGACCTCGATGTCCGAGATGGCCGTCAGACAGCGCGGGCACCAGTTGATGATGCGCTCGGCGCGGTAGATCAGCTCGTCGTCGTAGAGGCGCTTGAAGATGGTCTGGACGGCCTGGGACAGGCCCTCGTCCATGGTGAACCGCTCACGCGACCAGGCGACGCCGTCGCCGAGGCGGCGCATCTGCCCGCTGATCTGGCCGCCGGACTCGGCCTTCCACTGCCAGACGCGCTCGACGAACGCCTCACGGCCGAGGTCGTGCCGGGACTTGCCCTCCTTGCCGAGCTCGCGCTCGACGACGTTCTGCGTGGCGATACCGGCGTGGTCCATGCCGGGCTGCCACAGCGTCTCGTAGCCCTGCATGCGCTTACGCCGGGTCAGCGCGTCGATGAGGGTGTGCTCGAAGGCGTGGCCCAGGTGGAGGCTGCCCGTGACGTTCGGCGGCGGGATGACGATGGTGTACGGCGGCTTGTCACTCTTGGCGTCCGCCTCGAAGTAACCGCGCTCTACCCAGCGCTCGTACAGCGGGCCCTCTACATCGGCCGGCGCGTACTGGGTCGGCAGTTCGGAGTCGGGCGCGGGTGGCTGCTGCTGAGCGTTCTCGGTCACGGGGGTCAGTTTAGAGGTGTCACGGGCCGGTCCCGAAACGCGTTTGTTGTGTAACGGTGCGCCCCCCGCTGCCGTGTGATTCCTGGGCCTGGTCCAGGATGTCAGGAACACATAAGCATCTGGAGGGGAACCCAGAGATGAGCAACAACCAGCCGGGCCCGTACGGCGGGCCGCCCCAGCAGCCGGGTCCGTACGGCCAGCCGGGGCAGCCTGGTCCGTACGGCCAGCCGGGGCCCTACGGTCAGCCCGGCCCCTACGGCCAGCAGCCGCAGGCCCCGCAGCCCGGCTACGGCTACCCCCAGCAGGCACCTCCGGCTCCGCCGCAGCCGGGTTACGGCTACCCGCAGCAGGGCGGCGTGCCGCCGCAGCCGAACCCGTACGGCCAGCAGCCGAACCCCTACGGCCAGCAGCCCTACGGCGCCCCCCAGCCCCCGGCCCCGGCCGGCGGCAAGAAGAAGACGGGCCTGATCATCGGCGCGGTGGCCGTGGTGGCGGCCGTGGCGGTGGGCGTGTACCTCGTGGTCAACGGTGGCGGCGGCAGCGGGAGCGTCGCGGACGACGGTCCGCACAAGCTGATCACGCCCGCCACGGTGATCAACGGGACGTACAAGAAGGCGCAGAGTTCGGGCGACGACGGGGTCTCCTCGTCCGACCTGGCGGACTTCAAGAAGGCCGGCGTCAAGAACCCTCAGGGCGTCGGCGCCACCTACCAGACCGGTAAGGCGTTCACCGCGACGGGTCTCAACTTCAGCGGTGTCTACGGCACGATCGACGATCCGGAAGCGGTCCTGGACGCCGTGTTCGCCAAGGCCAAGGCGGAGTCCGAGAAGGACCAGAGCGGCTCGGACATGAAGGGCAAGCTGCTCGGCAGCCCCGAGAAGGTGAATGCGGCGGGCCTTTCCAACGGCATCATGAAGTGCCAGGTGATCCAGCTCGACAACACCAGCTCGTCGACGTCGTCCAGCGCAGCGAAGACGGTCAAGGTGCCGGTCTGCATCTGGGCCGACCACAGCACGATCGCCCGGGTCACGCGGTTCAGTGTGGCCATGCTGGCCTCCGGCGACGGCGGCACGATCAACGACACGGCGGACCTGGCGGTCAAGCTGCGCAACGAGGTACGGGTCAAGGCCTGACCGATCGGCGATACCTTCGGGGGCGTCCCGCACTCCAGCGAGACGCCCCCGATCACTGTCTCACTGGCTGAGGTTCTTCCTCAGACCATGCCGCAGGCGATCCATGCGTGATCGAACTTGACATGTAGAGCGAGCAACGGGTCCACGCACAAGGGATTGGGGCCACCTATGAGGTGCCCATGGCTGCAAGCCTCTCGCACCTTCAGGCCAACCGTGTAGCCACGGTGCGCCAAGAATGTCGTGCAGCTGATCTGGTCCGCGCTTGCCGGAGTAGCAGTTATCAGCGGCGCAATCCCCGCGGCCGCCACCGGGGCTGCTGCTACCAAAGCCCGCTTCGCCTTATTCACTTGATCCCACCGTTTCATCGAAGCCGAGCGATTAAACGCATGCTCGGCAAGGTCAAGTTGATGAGATCACAAGCGCTGACCCCGTCACAGGAGTTGTCGCGAACCTGACCAAATCCGGTCAGTAGGTCAAACGGATGGTGCCCGGCACAGCACCAGGCACCATAAGTGTTCGCCAAACGGCTACGCCGACTTCTGCTCCCCCGAGCCCCGCCCCCGCGCATCCCGCGGGATCAGGGTCGGGTTGACGTTGGAGAGGACCACATCCGCCGTGATGACCACGCGGGCCACGTCCTTGCGGGACGGGACCTCGTACATCACGCCCTGGAGGACTTCCTCCATGATGGCGCGCAGGCCCCGGGCGCCGGTCTGGCGGAGGATGGCCTGGTCGGCGATGGCCTCCAGGGCCTCGCGCTCGAAGTCCAGCTCCACGCCGTCGAGTTCGAAGAGGCGCTGGTACTGCTTGACCAGGGCGTTGCGGGGTTCTACCAGGATCTTGAGGAGCGCCTCGCGGTCGAGGTTGTGGACGCTCGTGATGACCGGGAGGCGGCCGATGAACTCGGGGATCATGCCGAACTTGACCAGGTCCTCCGGCATGACGTCCTCGAAGACGTCCTTCGCCTCCAGCTCGCGCTTGGAGAGGATCGTGGCGCCGAAGCCGATGCCCTTGGCACCCGCGCGGGCCTCGATGATCTTCTCCAGGCCGGCGAAGGCACCGCCCACGATGAACAGGACGTTCGTCGTGTCGATCTGGATGAACTCCTGGTGCGGGTGCTTGCGGCCGCCCTGGGGCGGAACCGAGGCCGTGGTGCCCTCCAGGATCTTGAGCAACGCCTGCTGGACGCCTTCGCCCGAGACGTCCCGGGTGATCGAGGGGTTCTCGCTCTTCCTCGCCACCTTGTCGATCTCGTCGATGTAGATGATCCCGGTCTCGGCCTTCTTGACGTCGTAGTCCGCCGCCTGGATCAGCTTCAGGAGGATGTTCTCCACGTCCTCGCCGACGTAGCCGGCCTCCGTGAGCGCGGTGGCGTCGGCGATCGCGAACGGCACGTTCAGCATGCGCGCCAGGGTCTGCGCGAGGAGGGTCTTGCCGGAGCCCGTGGGGCCCAGCAGCAGGATGTTGGACTTCGCCAGCTCGATGGCGTCGTCCCGGCCGCTCGCGCCGCCGTTCTCGCCCGCCTGGACCCGCTTGTAGTGGTTGTACACCGCGACGGAGAGGGCCTTCTTCGCGGCCTCCTGGCCGACGACGTACCCCTCCAGGAACTCGTAGATCTCGCGGGGCTTGGGCAGCTCCTCCCACCGCACCTCGCTGGTCTCCGCGAGCTCCTCCTCGATGATCTCGTTGCAGAGATCGATGCACTCGTCGCAGATGTACACACCGGGCCCTGCGATGAGCTTCTTGACCTGCTTCTGGCTCTTGCCGCAGAACGAGCACTTGAGCAGATCGCCGCCGTCACCGATGCGTGCCACGGTGTGCTTCCCCTTCGCCTGGGAGACGCCCGGACACTTTCGAGTCCAGCGGCTCCTGGTGCTGCCTTATGTCGACGGTACCTTGCCGGGCCCCGTGTTCGGGCCCCCCTTGGCAGGGTTCACTTTGACGTGCACCGTGCCAAGAGGGGCAAAGAGTATGCCGCGCCGCGTCAGCGGACGGTGGCGTTGTTCAGCTTGCGGGTGGAGATGATCTGGTCGACGAGGCCGTACTCCAGCGCCTCCTCGGCCGTGAGGATCTTGTCGCGCTCGATGTCCTCGCGGATCTTCTCGATCGGCTGGTTCGAGTGCTTGGCCAGCATGTCCTCCAGCTGCTCGCGCATCCGGGTGAACTCGTTGGCGATGATCTCCAGGTCGGAGAGCTGACCGCGGCCGGTGGAGCCCGCCGGCTGGTGGATCAGCACACGCGAGTTCGGCAGGGCCATGCGCTTGCCGGGCGTACCGGCGGCGAGCAGGATGGCCGCGGCGGAGGCCGCCTGGCCCATGCAGACCGTCTGGATGTCGGGCTTCACGAACTGCATCGTGTCGTAGATCGCCGTGAGGGCGGTCATGTCGCCCCCGGGGCTGTTGATGTAGATCGAGATGTCCCGGTCCGGGTCCATCGACTCCAGGCACAGCAGCTGCGCCATGACGTCGTTGGCGGAGGCGTCGTCGATCTGGACGCCCAGGAAGATCACGCGCTCCTCGAAGAGCTTCGCGTACGGGTCGTACTCGCGGATGCCCTGGGAGGTGCGCTCGACGAAGCGCGGGATGACGTAGCGGCTGTCGGGGCGGGGCCCTTCGTACATGCCGCTGGCGGCGCCGGGGAAGTTGCTCATGGGGTGTTCACCGTCCTGGTGGCGTTCTGGGGGCTGGGGTCGTGGCGGTGCTTGGCGTGGCCGGGCCGGTCAGGCACCGGTGCCGCCGCCTCCCGGAACACCCGAGGCGTGCGTGATGATCTCGTCAATGAGACCGTACTCCTTGGCCTCTTCCGGGGTGAACCAGCGGTCGCGGTCGCCGTCGCGGATGATCGTCTCGACGGACTGGCCGGAGTGCAGCGCGGTCAGCTCGGACATGGTCTTCTTCGTGCGCAGCAGGTACTGGGCCTGGATCTTGATGTCCGAGACCGTACCGCCCAGGCCCGCGGAGCCCTGGTGCATCATGATGTCGGTGTGCGGCAGGGCGAAGCGCTTGCCGGCCGTGCCGCCGGTGAGCAGGAACTGGCCCATCGAGGCCGCCATGCCCATGCCGATCGTGACCACGTCGTTCGGGATGTACTGCATGGTGTCGTAGATCGCCATGCCGGCCGTCACCGAGCCGCCGGGGCTGTTGATGTACAGGTAGATGTCCTTGTCCGGATCGGCGGCAAGGAGCAGCAGCTGTGCGGTGATCTTGTTGGCGATGTCGTCGTCAACCTGCTGGCCGAGGAAGATGATCCGCTCGCCGAGCAGCCGGTTGTAGACCTGGTCGCCGAGGCCACCACCGATGGAAGGCTCGCCGGCGGCTGAGGGCATCAGATTCGTCACGTATCCACCTGCTCGTCTTACGACGGCGCCGGGCCGTCTCATTGTTCTGCCTTTCATGGACCCTAACGCGATGGTCCCTTCGGGGAATCCCGGGAATGCGGGTGTTCGCCGGGGGCGTAGCGCTCCGCTGGGGGCGGTGCGGTTCGTGGGGGGGTGGCGCGGGGGATCGTCGGGCCGCGGGTGCGTGGGGGTTGTCCGCGCAGTTCCCCGCGCCCCTTCAGGCGGCTGCTCCCCCGCATACGACACAGGCCCCCGGGAGACACTCCCGGGGGCCTGTGTACGCGCTTCAGAGGCGCCGTAGGGCCGGTCAGCCCTCGGTGGTCTCCTCGGAGGTCTCCGACGCCTCAGCGGCCTCGGTCTCCTCCTCGTCCTCGTCGTCCAGGTCGACGATCTCGCCGTTGGTGTCCTTCACCGTGGCGGCCTCGACCACGACGGCCAGGGCCTTGCCGCGGGCGACCTCGCCGACCAGGAGCGGCACCTGGCCGCCCTCGACGACGGCCTGGGCGAACTGGTCGGGGGACATGCCGGAGGACGCCGCACGCCGCATGAGGTGCTCGGTGAGCTCCTCCTGGTTGACGTTGAGCTGCTCCTTCTTGACCAGCTCGTCCAGGACGAACTGGGTCTTGATGCCCTTGACCGCGGCCTCGCGGGTCTCGGTGTCGAACTCTTCGGCGGTCTTGCCCTGGATCTCCAGGTACTTGTCGAGGGTCAGGCCCATCTGGCCGAGCTGGTGGTGCTCCAGGTTGTGCTTGCGGGTGTTGATCTCGTCCTCGAGCAGCTTCTCGGGGACGGGGACCTCGACCAGCTCGAGGAGCTTCTCCAGGACGCGCTCCTGGGCCTGGGTGGCCTGGTCGAACTGCTTCATGTTCGCGAGGCGCTTGCGGCTGTCGGCCCTGAGCTCGTCGAGGGTGTCGAACTCGGAGGCGAGCTGCGCGAAGTCGTCGTCCAGCTCGGGCAGTTCACGGGCGGCGACCTGGGTGACCTTGACGGTGACCTCGGCCTCCTTGCCCGCGGCGGAGCCGCCCTTCAGCTCGGAGGTGAAGGTGGCCTCGCCACCGGCCTCCAGGCCCTTCACGGCGTCGTCGATGCCGTCCAGCAGCTCACCGGAGCCGATGGTGTAGGAGACGCCGTTGGCGATGCCGTCCTCCAGCACCTCGCCGTCGACCTTGGCCTCCAGGTCGATGGTGACGACGTCGCCGTCCTCGGCGGCGCGCTCGACCGGGGAGGTGGAGGCGAAGCGCTCGCGCAGCTGCTCGACCGACTTCTCCACGTCCTCGTCGGTGACCTCGACGGCGTCGACCTCGACCTCGATGCCGGAGTAGTCCGGGATCTCCAGGGCCGGGCGGACGTCGACCTCGGCGGTGAAGTTCAGCGTCTCGCCGTCCTTCAGCTCGGTGATGTCGACCTCGGGCTGGCCGAGCGGGCTGAGCTCGGCCTCGTTGACCGCCTCGGTGTAGAACTTCGGAAGCGCGTCGTTGACGGCCTCCTCCAGCACGGCGCCACGACCGAACCGCTGGTCGATGACCCGGGCGGGGATCTTGCCCTTGCGGAAGCCCTTCACCGTGACCTGCTGGTTGATCTTCTTGTACGCCGCGTCGAGGCTGTCCTTGAGCTCCTCGAAGGGCACCTCGACAGTGAGCCGAACCCGGGTCGGGTTCAGGGTCTCCACGGCGCTCTTCACGGTTCGGTCTCCTTGTGGCTGACTTCTTGGATTCTGCCGGAGCCAGACAGGTCCGGCGGATTCGCCGCCCGGAGGAGTTCGTAGGCCGAGTGGGCCGGGACACACGGGCGCGCAGCTTGCATAGTAACCGCAGCCGGTCAGCGCCCCAAAAGGCGATCATCACGACGTTGTGTGCAGGTGCGTGAGCAGGTGGTCGGGGTGGCGGGATTTGAACCCACGGCCTTCCGCTCCCAAAGCGGACGCGCTACCAAGCTGCGCCACACCCCGTCTGGTGCGACACGTAGGGTACATGCCCCGGCCGGTTACGTCGGCCGTATTCTCCGAGGCGGCGCGCGCGAGGCTCCGGGGATCAACTCGTTGGCCTCGACGGCGGGCGACCCGCTACGATGCCTCCAGTGCCGCGGTCACCGACCTGCGGCTCGCTTTGCGGGCGTAGCTCAATGGTAGAGCCCTAGTCTTCCAAACTAGCTACGCGGGTTCGATTCCCGTCGCCCGCTCCACATGGCTCAGGGCCAGGTCAGAGGTTCTTTCCTCCGCCTGGCCCTGATCGTTTCCGGAGATCATTGACGCGCACAGCGCTGTGGCGCGCGGCCGACAGCCGCGGCGATGGCCCGAGCAGGCCTGATCGGGGTCGGGGCAGCCGTGGTCCTGCTGACGCGCCGGCCCCGGACGCGCCTGATCGAGGGACGACCGCCCGTCCGGCTGGAGCAGAGAGGGCCACGGAAGGCCGTGCCCCTCAGCCGGTCCATGTCACGTCAGCCGCTCCGTGTCGCGCAGCGCCATCCCCGTGCGTCCCCCTGGGGGAAGTGGGTCCGCCGGCCCCGATCCGGTCAGAACTTGATCGAGCTGATGGAGTCCGCTATCGAGTTCAGGAAGCGGTCGATGGACGGGGCCATGCCGGTCGAGGCCAGGAAGAAGCCGAAGAGGACCGCGACGATCGCGGGTCCGACCTTGAGGCTCCCCCCTCTCAGGAGCACCACAAGGATGATCGCCAACAGCAGCACCACAGACAGTGAAATGGCCACAACTGATCACACCCTCGGTCGGTCCGCTCTCCCGGCCCGGAGGTACGGCCCGCGCACCCCCGCCAGAACCATCGTGCCACCAACCGGGCCCACCCATGCGGCCCGTGACGCAACGTCGGGCACCCGACGGACCACCAGCCGACGCGGGCGACCCGCCGCAGAGTAATTCGACCGGGCCGCACGCACATGACTCCCCCGGGAATTACGCGACTTCATTTCTGCCTCCACACATCCTGTGCGCAGGTAATTCGAATTGATGACTCAGAGGCGTCGTATGCCCTATTTAGTAGGGATGAATCGGGACATCGGGGGTGAACGAACGGCCCCCCGTGTGGGCACCATCACGTAGACAGGGATGGCAAGTTCGGAAAATCGGCGGGTATCCGAAGGTATTAACCAGGAATCGCTGCGGGGGTTTTACGAAATCCCGCAGACGACGCTAGGGTGCCTGAGATGTCTGACGCCGCCTCCTCCCCCGGCCAGAACCGCAGGCCGCTCCCCCCGGCAATGTCGCCGGCGGACGGAGTGCCCGGTCCCCATACCCCGCTGAGTACGCAGGCGCGGCAGACGAAGGCGGACATACCCGGCAAGGAGCACGGCGGCAAGCAGCGCGACGCGTTCTTCGACAACGCCAAGTACCTGGCGATCGTGCTCGTCGCGATGGGTCACTCGTGGGAGCCGCTGAAGGGCGACAGCCGGATCCTGGAGGCCCTGTACACGGTCGTGTACTGCTTCCACATGCCGGCGTTCATCATCATCTCCGGCTTCTTCTCGCGCGGTTTCGACATGCGCCCGGACCGGCTGAAGCGGCTGATCACCGGTGTCGTGGTGCCGTACGTCGTCTTCGAGACGGCGTACCCGACGTTCAGGAACCTGGTCACGGGCTCGCACGAGGAGATCAGCCTCCTCGATCCCTGGTATCTGACGTGGTTCCTGGTCGCGCTGTTCATCTGGCGGCTGACGACGCCGATCTGGAAGCTGGTGCGCGCGCCGTTCGCGGTCGCCCTCGGCATCGCCATGCTGGCGTCCGTCACCCCGAACATCGGTGACGACCTCGATCTGCAGCGGGTCCTGCAGTTCCTGCCGTACTTCGTGCTCGGTCTGTGCATGAAGCCCGAGCACTTCCAGCTGGTGCGCCGCCGTGGGCTGCGGATCGCCGCGGTGCCGGTGTTCGCCGCCGCGCTGGCCGTCGGCTGGTGGGCGGTGCCGCGCATGAACACCGCGTGGTTCTACCACCGGGACTCCGCGCAGGAGCTCGGCGCGCCCTGGTGGTGCGGCCCGGTGATGACGCTCGCGCTGATGGGCTGCTCGCTGCTGCTGACGGCCTGCTTCTTCGCCTGGGTGCCGGGCCGGAAGACGTGGTTCACGGCGCTCGGCGCGGGCACCCTGTACGGCTATCTGCTGCACGGCTTCCTGGTGAAGTTCGCCGACTACCGCGGCTGGTTCGACCACCCCTGGCTGCACCGCCCGCTCGGCGAGATCCTGGTGACCCTCGCCTTCGGCGCCGCCGTCACGCTGCTGTGCACCAGGCCCGTACAGCGCGTCTTCCGGTTCGCGATGGAGCCGAAGATGGAGTGGGCGTTCAAGCAGGACGCGGCGGAACTCGCCCGCGAGCGGCAGCGCAAGGAACGTGAGCGCGAGAAGGCCGGCGCCTAGGACCCCGACCCCCGCAGACCGAGCAGCGCGCGCATCCGGGTGTACTTCTCGGTCAGTCGTCTCCGGGTCGGCTCGTCCAGGACCGCCAGCCGCTCCGGGTCGGCGTTGTGCGCCAGATCGGCCTCCTTGACCAGCCGTGCGCCGTCCGTGGCGAGGATCCGCGCCGCATACGCCTCCGGCCCCTCACCCGGCCGCTTGGTGAGGGCGTCCACGATGGCCTTGGTACGTGCGCTCAGGGCCGCCTGTTCGAGCCACTGAGGGGTGAGCGCGTCGTCCTCGACGGAGTCGTGCAGCCAGGCCGCCGCGATCTGTTCGGCGTCCCCGCCCCGGGCGCGCACACCGGCGGCGACGGCGGCGAGGTGTTCGGCGTACGGCCGTCCCGCCTTGTCGGTCTGGCCCTCGTGGGCGCTGCGGGCGACGGCCTCGACCTCGGCGAGCGTGAGCTGTGTCATCGGCCCAGTGTCGCTCAGCGGAGCGTCGCCGACGCCTGGCGGCAGATCAGGAGCAGGGCCCGGTCGTCGTTGACGTCCTTGGCGACCGCCTCGATGAGGTGCCAGGCCGCGCCGTGGAAGCCGCCGGTGACATAGCGGTCGGCCTCGCCGGTGAGCCGGTCGATGCCCTCGACGATGTCGCGGTCGGAGGTCTCCACCAGGCCGTCCGTGAACAGCATCAACACGTCCCCGGGCCGCAGCGAGCCCTTCACTGGGTCGAACTGGGCGCCGTCGTACACACCGAGGAGCGGCCCCTCGGCGGCCTTCTCCTCCCAGCGTCCGCTGCCCGCGCTCAGCTGCAGCCCCGGCGGATGGCCGGCGGAGTACAGCTCGTAGTCGCCGGAGTCGAGGTCCAGGACGAGATGGATGGAGGTGGCGAAGCCCTCGTCCCAGTCCTGGCGGAGGAGGTAGCCGTTCGCGGCCGGCAGGAAGGCGTGCGGGGGGAGGGAGCCCAGGAGGCCCCCGAAGGCCCCCGACAGCAGCAGGGCGCGCGATCCCGCGTCCATGCCCTTGCCGGACACGTCGGTGAGCACGACCTCCAGCGTGCGGCCGCCGTTGGTCCGGGCCGCCACCACGAAGTCCCCGGAGAAGGACTGGCCGCCGGCCGGGCGCAGCGCCATCTCGTGGTGCCAGCCGTGCGGCAGCTTCGGCAGCTTGCTCTGCACCCGGATCCGCTCGCGCAGGTCGAACAGCATGGTGCCGCCGCGCCGCCACGGCACCCCGACCCGGCTGCGGAACTGGGCGGTGAGCAGCCCGAAGAAACCGCACGCGGCCACCACCAGCACCACACCCGGGGTGACCCGGCTCGGCCCCTCGGTGTACGGGCCGAGCCGTACGGACTCCACGATCAGCGCGGTGGCGCCCGCCGCGTACAGGCCGAGCAGGCTCGCCGGACGCAGCAGCAGGCCGCCGGCGACGATCGGCAGCACCAGGGCGGCCGGTGAGCACCACACCGAGTCGACCAGGGTCACGGACATCAGGACGGGGATGGTGAGCAGCAGTCCGGCGAACGCGATCCAGTCGGAGCCGTCGCCGCGGAAGTAGTCCACGGCGCTTCTGCGCAGGCCGGTGCGGGCCCGGTGCCACTGCATCTTCCACCGGGCCGTGAACTTCTCGGCCTTCGCGCGCCGCTCTCGTCCTGCTGCCATTAGTTCGGGACCCTATCCATCGGACCGGCTGCTTGGCACGGGAGGTCCCACTTGTCCCCCGTGCGGGGCTCGACTTCGCGGTTCGTCCTCACAGTGAACGGCACGCGCGGCCATCGCGCCGCCGTCCGGGAGAAATTCGCTGGCTCGTCCCGCGGCGCCCTGGTACGCATGACTCATGGGGACCGACCGGGGAGCCGAGTTGCGGGTGCTGCGCGAGTCCGACTGGGACCGGTGGTACGACGTCCTCTACCGCGCCTTCGGCGCCTCGGCGGCACCGCCCGAGGAGCGCGAACTGAACAGGTCCCTCACCGAGTTCGACCGTTCCCTGGCCGCCTGGGACGGGGACGAGGTCGTCGGCACGACAGGGGCGTTCAGCTTCCGGATGACGGTGCCGGGCGGGTCCGCGGTCCCGGCGGCCGGCGTGACCATGGTGAGCGTGGCGGCCACTCACCGGCGGCGCGGGGTGCTGACCTCGATGATGCGCCGGCAGCTGGACGACGTACGGGCGCTGGGCGAGCCGCTCGCGGTGCTGACCGCGTCCGAGCCCGCGATCTACGGCCGCTTCGGGTACGGCGCGGCCACCTTCCGGACGACCGCCGAGATCGACACGAGCCGGGTGACGCTCTCCCTGCCGCCCGGCGTGGCGGACGTACGGCTGCGCTATGCCGCGCCCGCCGACGTCCTCGACGCCTGCGAGGCGGTCTACGCGGCGCTGGTTCCCCAGCGGCCCGGGATGCTGGCCCGGCAGCCCGGCTGGGAGCGGGCCGTTCTCCTCGATCCCGAGAGCGAGCGGGACGGGGCGTCGGCGCTGCAGTGCGTGGTCGCCGAACGGGACCGCGAGGTGACGGGATACGCCCGCTTCACCACCAGGACGGGCTGGGGCGAGAGCGGGCACGACGGCACGGTGCAGCTGAAGGACCTCGCCGCGATCGACCCGGTCACCGAGGCGGCGCTGTGGCGGTTCCTGTGCGGCATCGACCTGATGACGACCCTGTCGGTGAGGTCTCGGCCGGTCGACGACGCCTGGCGATACCTGGTCTCGGACACCCGCCGCTGCCGACCGCGCCTGAGGGACGACGCGTACGTCCGTCTCGTCGACGTGGGTACGGCACTGGCGGCGCGCACGTATCAGGCGCCGGTGGACGTCGTGCTGGAGGTGGAGGACGCCTTCTGCCCGTGGAACGCCGGGCGGTGGCGGCTGACGGGCGACGCCAAGGGCGCGTCCTGCGCGCGTACGTACGACACCGCGGAACTCTCCCTCTCGGTACGGGAGTTGGGTGCCTCCTACCTCGGCGGCGTGACCCTGCTGTCGCTCGCGGCGGCCGGGCGGGTGCGCGAGCTGCGGCCAGGCGCGCTGACGGAGGCATCGGTGGCCTTCGGCTCACCGGTCGCCCCGTGGCTGCCGCACGGCTTCTAGTGCCCGGTCACCTCTGCTGACAGGTGGGGCACCAGAAGAGGTTGCGGGCGGCGAGGCCGGCGGTGCGGATCTCGGCGCCGCAGATGTGGCAGGGCAGGGTGGCGCGGCGGTAGACGTACACCTCGCCGCCGTGGTCGTCCACGCGGGGTGGCCGGCCCATGGCCTCCGGGGTGTGCTCGGCCCGGACGGTGTCGATCCGGTTCTTCCGGACTCCCTCGTGCATCAGCTCGACGAGGTCGGTCCACAGGGCGTCCCACTCGGCGCGGCCGATGTCCTTGCCCGCGCGGTACGGGTCGATGCCGTGCCGGAACAGAACCTCTGCGCGGTAGACGTTGCCGACGCCGGCGACGACCTTCTGGTCCATGAGCAGCGCGGCGATCGTGGTACGGCTGCGGGAGATCCTGCGGTACGCCGCGTCCGGCTCCGCGTCCGCGCGGAGCGGGTCGGGGCCGAGGCGGTCGTGTACGGCCCGCTTCTCGGTGTCGGTGATCAGGGCGCAGGTGGTGGGGCCGCGGAGGTCCACGTACGCCGTGTCGGTCGCGAGCCGGAGCCGGACTGTGTCGGTCGCCGGGGGCGCGGGGGCGTCACCGAAGCCGACCTTGCCGAAGAGGCCGAGGTGGATGTGGACCCAGTCGGTGTCCCGGAAGCGGAGGAAGAGGTGCTTGCCGTGGGCTTCGGTGGCCGTGAGTTCCGCGCGGTCCAGAAGGGCGGCGGCGTCGGAGAACTTGCCCTGGGGGCTGGTGACGCGCGGGGCGGTCCCGAGGAACCGCTCGGCGTAGTCCTGGGCCAGCCGGTGAATGGTGTGCCCTTCCGGCACGGAGGGGTGTCCTTTCCTGCTTTTCGCCTACGGGTTGGGGGGCGGGTGCTGAGTGCTTTTCCACCCTCCCACCCGTCTCGCTGGGTCGAGAGGTGAACGAACAGACCGGACCGGAGCCCCAAGACAACGCCCTCACACCCACCGAGTCGGCCGGGAGCGCGCCCTCCCAGCCCACCGAATCAGTCGAGGCCCACCGAATCAGTCGAGCGGGTGCAAGACCACGCTCCGGGGCGCAGCCCTGAAGAACGCCCTCCCGGTTCAACCGGATCAGTCGAGCGGGCGGCAAGACCGCAGTCCGGGGGGCAGCCCTGAAGAGCGGCCTTCCAGCCGACCGAGTCGGGTGGGTGGGCAAGACGGGGGCTCGGGGCGGGGCCCCGGGGCCGTTAGGCCTGCGGGTGGTGGGCCGGGATCGGGGGCAGGTCGCCCGTCGTCTCGTACGCCGACAGCATGTCGATCCGCCGGATGTGACGCTCGTCACCGGAGAACGGCGTGTTGAGGAAGACCTCGACGAACTTCGTCGCCTCCTCCGTGCTGTGCATCCGCGCACCCACGGCCACCACGTTGGCGTTGTTGTGCTGCCGCCCCAGCGCCGCGGTCTCCTCGCTCCAGGCCAGCGCCGCCCGCACGCCCTTCACCTTGTTCGCGGCGATCTGCTCACCGTTCCCGGAGCCGCCGATCACGATGCCGAGCGCGTCGGGGTCCGCGGCCGCACGCTCGGCGGCGCGCAGACAGAAGGGCGGGTAGTCGTCCTGGGCGTCGTAGATGTGCGGCCCGCAGTCGATGGGCTCGTGACCCGCCGCCTTGAGCCACTCGACGAGGTGGTTCTTGAGTTCGTAGCCAGCATGGTCGGAGCCGAGATACACGCGCATGCCACGAGTGTGACACGCCCCATTCCGCGCAGCAGCCTCGGGTGGCGGCACCCGCCGACCGCCGGGGAACACCCCGCCAGACCTCGAAAAATGTGAACAGCGCCATAGAACCTCAAGGGAACCTCAAGTAACGATACGGATTCAGAGGTTCCCGAATCCGTTCGCCTCGGATTCACTGGACCGACTCGTACACCGCTCATACGAGCTGCTCCTCCTGGCGCAAAGGAAATCCGTCCATGACCCCTGGCTCGGGCCTTCAAGCAGGACTCAAGAACCGCCACCTGACGATGATCGCTATCGGTGGCGTCATCGGCGCCGGCCTCTTCGTCGGCTCCAGCTCCGGTATCGCCACCGCGGGACCGGGCATCCTCCTGTCGTACGCGATCGTCGGCACCCTCGTCGTCCTCGTGATGCGGATGCTCGGCGAGATGTCCGCCGCGAACCCCACCTCCGGCTCCTTCTCCGCGCACGCCGACCGTGCCCTCGGAAGCTGGGCCGGGTTCTCCATCGGCTGGCTCTACTGGTTCTTCTGGGTCGTCGTGCTGGCCGTCGAGGCCACCGCCGGCGCCAAGATCCTCTCGGGCTGGGTGCCGGGCATACCGCAGTGGGGCTGGGCGCTCATCGTGATGACCGTGCTGACCGCGACCAACCTGGTCTCCGTCGGCTCCTACGGCGAGTTCGAGTTCTGGTTCGCCGGCATCAAGGTCGTGGCGATCGGCGCGTTCATCGTCATCGGCCTGCTGGCCATCTTCGGCGTACTGCCGGGTGTCCACGCCGACAAGGCGTCCTTCGGCAACCTGACGAACCACGGCGGCTTCCTGCCGCACGGGCCCGGCACCATCCTCACCGGTGTGCTGCTGGTCGTCTTCTCCTTCATGGGCAGCGAGATCGCGACCCTCGCGGCCGGTGAGTCGGAGGACCCGCAGCGTGCGGTCACCAAGTCCACCAACAGCATCATCTGGCGTATCGGCGTCTTCTACCTGGGCTCGATCCTCGTCGTGGTCTCGCTGCTGCCGTGGAACGACGCGTCCATCGCCAAGCAGGGCTCCTACGTCGCCGCGCTGAACTCGCTCGGCATCCCCAACGCCGGTCAGATCATGAAGGTCATCATCCTGACCTCGGTGCTGTCCTGCCTCAACTCCGGCCTCTACACGGCCTCCCGCATGGCCTTCTCGCTCGGCGAGCGCGGTGACGCCCCGAAGGCGTTCGCCCGCACCACCTCCCGCGGTGTGCCGATGACGGCGATCCTGGCCTCGGTCGTCTTCGGTTTCGTGGCGGTCTTCTTCAACTACGCCTACCCGGACACCGTCTTCCTCTTCCTGGTCAACTCGTCCGGTGCGGTGGCCCTGTTCGTGTGGCTCGTCATCTGCTTCTCGCAGCTGCGGATGCGGAGGATCATCCAGCGCGAGGCGCCGGAGAAGCTCGTCGTGAGGATGTGGCTGTACCCGTACCTGACCTGGGCGACGGCCGCCTTCATCGTCTTCGTCCTCGGCTACATGCTGACCGACACCAAGGGCGAGAGCAGCGGCCGTACGACCGTGCTGCTGTCGGTGGCGGTGGCGGCGGTCGTGGTGATCATCGCCGTGGTGAAGCAGAAGCTCACGGCGGGCCGCCCGGCCCCCGCGGTCGAGGCCCCGGCCGACAAGGTCTCCGTCGGCTGATCCGCCCCCCGGCTGGACATGGCCGCACAACCTGACGCCACCTGTCAGGTTGTGCGGCCATGCTGCGTGCCATGACCTCTGTGGACGACCGCCTGGACCTGACCCTCCTCCGCCCCGGCGACCCCGGCTACGACGGCGAACTCTCCGGCTTCCAGCTCGGTTTCGCCCAGCGGCCCGCCGTGATCGTGCCCGCCCGCTCGCCGGCCGACGTGGTGGCCGCCGTGCGGTACGCGGCCGCCGAGGGCCTGCCCGTCGGGGTGCAGGCGACCGGGCACGGGCTGCCGGGCGGGTACGAGGGCGGGCTGCTCGTCACCACCCGGTGGATGGACGGGATCACCGTCGACCCCGGGGCCCGTACCGTGCCGGTGCAGGCCGGGGTGCGCTGGGGGCAGGTGGTCGCGGCGGCCGAGCCGTACGGGCTGGCGCCGTTGAACGGGTCGGCGCCGGGCGTGGGCGCGGCGTCGTACACCCTGGGCGGCGGACTCGGCATCCTGGCCCGGGAGTTCGGCTACGCGACCGACCATGTGCGCCGGCTGGAGGTCGTCACCGCCGACGGGGAGCTGCGGCACGTCACCCCGGACTCCGACCCCGAGCTGTACTGGGCCCTGCTCGGCGCCGACCGGAGCGCCGGGCTGTACGACCCCGAAACGCGAAAGAGGCTCGCCCGGGTCAAGGGGACCTACGACCCGGCGAACCTCTTCCGCAGGAACTACGGCGTCAGCGCGTGAGTCCTAGCGCTTGTTCGCGAACTTCCAGGCGGTGGGCAACGCGCCCATCGCCAGGGCGGCCTTGAGGGCGTCGCCGATCAGGAACGGGGTGAGGCCGAGCGCCACGGCCTGGGAGAGGGAGAGGTGGGCCGCGACGGCCAGGTAGGGCACGCCGATGGCGTAGATGATCGCCTCGCCGAGGAGCATCGTGCCCGCCGTACGCAGCGGCGAGCGGTCCGCGCCGCGCCGGGCCAGGGCGCCGACGGCGGCCGAGGCGAGCAGCATGCCGAGGATGTAGCCGAAGGAGACCGAGGCGGCGCCGGAGGTGCCGCCCGCGAACCACGGCACGCCCGCGACACCGGCGAGCGCGTAGAGGGCGAGGGAGAGGAAGCCGCGGCGGGCGCCGAGCGCGGTGCCGACGAGCAGCGCGGCGAAGGTCTGGCCGGTCACCGGCACCGGGGAGCCGGGCACCGGGACCGCCACCTGGGCCGCGAGGCCGGTGAGCACGGCGCCGCCGACGACGAGGGCCGCGTCGCGGACGCGGGACGCGGGGAGCAGATCGGCGAGGACTGCGCCGGGGCGAGCGATGGCGGTGGCGGTGCTCATGGGGACTCCGCGGGGTGGTGTGGGCACGTCGGGACATCGTGACGCTATCCCAGCGGGCACGCGCCGATCACCGTCGGCGCTCGACAAAGGGTCGAACGGCGTCTTCGTGACCTTCGAACAAAGGGTGCTGCTTACACGCGGTCAGGCGTGATGCCGGTCACGGAGGTAGGGACGCTCAGCTCACTCCAGTGCACCGCACCGCGACTGTGGAGTCCCGCCAAAGCCCTGCGGACTCCTCTCGCCCGTCGGGCGGCCGCGCCGGCTGCACCGGGTGACCGTCGCCGGTGACGTCCCGGTCGGCATCGAGGGCAAGGAGAGCTACTCGATCGAGGGCGACGCCTCGTACTGCACGCCGGTGCTCACGACGGCGTAGCCGGGCTCTCACTCTCCGTACAGAGGGTGTCCGGATACTGGGCGGCTCCTTCGCCTGAGCGGACGGGCCGCCCAGACTGTCGGGGTTTTTGCCCGCCCATTGCCTTGCCCGGGAGAGCCGCGCCCATGCCCACCAGCACGACCACCGAGACACCGCCACAGCACGAGGACGGCGGTGCCTCCCTCTCCCACGGCCTCAAGCAGCGCCATCTGTCGATGATCGCCCTGGGCGGCGTCATCGGCGCGGGTCTGTTCGTCGGCTCCGGCGCGGGCATCGCCGCCGCCGGCCCGTCCATCGTCGTCGCGTACGCGCTCTCCGGCCTGCTGGTGATGCTGGTGATGCGGATGCTGGGCGAGATGTCGGCCGCCTACCCGTCCTCGGGCTCCTTCTCCGCGCACGCCGAGCGGGCGATCGGCCCCTGGGCGGGCTTCGCCGCCGGCTGGTCCTTCTGGGTGCTGCTGTGCACGGCCGTCGGCCTGGAGGGCATCGGCGCCGCGCACATCGTCCAGGGCTGGCTGCCGGGCACCCCGCAGTGGATGTGGGTGGCCCTGTTCATGGTGGTGTTCTGCGGGGCGAACCTGGCCGCCGTGAAGAACTTCGGCGAGTTCGAGTTCTGGTTCGCCGCGCTGAAGGTCGGCGCGATCAGCCTGTTCCTGATCCTCGGCGTGCTGGCCATCGCCGGTGTGCTCCCCGGCACGCACTCGCCGGGCACCTCCAACCTGAGCGACTTCATGCCGCACGGCAACCAGGGCCTGCTGGTCGGCCTGCTCGCCTCGGTGTTCGCCTACGGCGGCCTGGAGACGGTCACCATCGCGGCCGCCGAGTCCGAGAACCCGGTCAGGGGCGTGGCGTCCGCCGTCCGTACCGCCATGTGGCGGATCGCCCTGTTCTACATCGGCTCGATGGCGGTCGTGGTCACCCTGGTCCCGTGGGACTCCAAGGAGGTCGTGGCGAAGGGTCCGTACGTCGCCACGCTCGACCACCTCGGCATTCCCGGCGCGGGCCAGCTGATGAAGGTGGTCGTCCTGGTCGCCCTGCTGTCCGCGATGAACGCCAACATCTACGGCTCCTCGCGCATCGCCTACTCGCTGGTCGAGCGCGGCCAGGGTCCGAAGGCGCTGGTCAGGCTGTCCGGCGGGGTCCCGCGGATCGCGGTCCTCACGTCCTGCTTCTTCGGTTTCGTCTGCGTGCTGCTGAGCTACTGGCGCCCTGACGACGTCTTCCCGTGGCTGCTCAACATGATCGGCGCGGTCATCCTGGTGATCTGGATCTTCATCGCCGTCTCCCAGCTGCTGCTGCGCCGCCGTATCGAGCGCGAGGCCCCCGAGAAGCTGGTCGTGCGCATGTGGGCGTTCCCCTGGCTGACCTGGGTCGCGCTGGCCGGCATGGTCACGATCTTCGTCCTGATGGCCCGCGAGCCGGACACCCGCGTCCAGCTCTGCTCCACCGGCGCCATGACCCTGTTCCTGGCAGCCGTGGGCTACCTCCGGCAGCGCGTCCGCGCCAAGCGCTGACGCCCCCACGGACAGAAGGTCCCCGCGTACGACACACGCGGGGGCCTTGCCGTTGCCGCAGGTTCCGGATTGTGGAGGCCGCGGGCAGGAAGGACGGTTGTCTCGGGACCCTCGGGGCACACCGGCCCACTCCTGGAGGCCCGATCGCTCACCGTGCTGCAGTCGGCGAAGCCGCCGTCCGTTCCGGAAGGGGCGGAGGCGATGACGGTTCTCGTCGAGTTCCCGCCCGGCGATCCCCGGCACCCCTCCGCACCGGCACTCCGGACCTGCTTTCGGCTACATGCTGGAGGGCGAGATGCTCTTCGAGCTGGAAGGCGAGCCGCAGCGGGTGATCAGGGCCGGCGAGACGTTCTGGGAGCCGGGCGGCGATGTCATCCACTACCAGGAGGGGAACAACCGGACGGATTCCTGGAGCCGTTCCCTCGTCACCATGCTGTGTGAGCCGGGTCAGCCCATGCTCACCCTGGTCGACGACGAGGAACCGGCCCGGCGGCGACACCTGCGAGCGCCCCGTCCCGGCGCATGATCCACCGGTGAAGGGCGCCGCCCCGGTCCTCGTCGTCGACGCGTTCCCCTTACCCGCAGGGCACGTTCAGCGACAGCAGCGCGGTGTGCTCGCCGTCGACGCGGATCTCGCTCACCGCCGCGTTGCGCAACTTCGGGAAGACCCGGCGGTATTCGGCGAGCGGAATACCGAGCATCGAGCACAGCACCAGCCGCAGCAGGGTGTTGTGCGCGACGACCAGGACCCGCCCGCCGGGGTGGGCGGCGGCGATGCGGCGCAGGGCGGCGCTTCCGCGCCCGGCCGCCGCGCGGGGGTCCTCGGCGCCGGGGAAGGGATGCGCCACCGGGTCGGCGCGGACTGCGTCCGCCGCCCAGGTCCTGTCGTCAAACTCCCGCCGTCCGCCCGGAGGGCGGGCCTCGCGGCGTCAGGTGCGTGCTCTGGGGGTCCCCCCGGCCGAAGGCTTGGGGAGTGCCGGGCCCTGGCCCTCGTACTGGGCGTACTTGGGCCCGGGCCCGGTGCGGCGAGTGGGGGTGCCCCCTTTGGGGGAGCGTGCATGGCGTCGCGGGGCTGGGGGCACCGCCCGGCCGAAGGCTGGGGGAGGGAGTTTGACGACAGGGCCTCGGGGTTCCGCGCCGCGAACTCGGCGAGCGTACGGCCCTCCACCACCCCGAAGTCGCATTCGCGCAGGCCGGGTTCGCGGTGCGGGGTGAGACCGAGGGCCCGGCAGGCGGGGTCGGCCGTGGCGATCGCCCGGGACAGCGGCGAGGTCCAGGCGGCGTCCACCGGATGCGCGGCGGCCCACCTTCCCAGCGCCTCGGCCTGGGCGTATCCGGTGTCGGTGAGCGCGACATCGCTGACTCCGGCATACCGGTTCTCGGCATGCCAGACGGTCTGTCCGTGGCGGGCGAGGAGCAGGCTGGCGGAGGACATGGGCAGCAGTGTCCCCGCGGGCTCACCGCGGCCTCCCCGCGGTCCGGAGGCCCTGGTCGCGACCGTCCGGCATGCGAGGTGCGGGCGGGGGGCGCACGATGAACGCATGTCCGACAAAGACTTCGCACGCGGCGGCAGGCGGCGACTGGTCCGGGCAGCGGCCATCCTCGCGCTCGCCGCATCAGCGCCGTGGCCGGCCGCCGGTTCCGCACAGGCCGCGCCCGACCACGACACCATTGCCCTGCAGACGCTCGACGACATCGTCAAGGGCGACTACAAGGCCGCCACCGCCCACTTCGGCGCTGACCTGCGCAAGCACCTGCCGCCGGAGGGGCTCGAGGATTCGTGGAAGCACTACCAGGGCGAGTTCGGGCACTACAAGTCGCACCAGAAGCCCAAGGACGTCAAGTCCGGCCGGTTCACCGTGGTGAGCGTGCCTCTGCGCATGGCGAAGAGCGTCGGCGAGTTCCGCGTGACCTTCGACAGGTCCGGTGCCATCGCCGGCCTGTTCTTCCTCAGGCCGGGCGTGCCGATCCCGAAGTCGATGCCCGCTTGATCACCGCTTCAGCCGCGCCTGCGCATGCGCCGCCACCGCCCCCGGCAGCCACCCGCGCCGCTCCAGCTCCCCCACCAGCCGTGCGTACGGCTCGGCGAACCGCGCCGTACGGCCGGGCCGCGGCTCGACCGTCGTGGCCACGCGGGCCAGCCCAGCAGGTGCAGGGACCAGCGGCGCGACAGGCGGTCGTGCACGACCCGGACGAGGAGCACCTGGAGAGGTGCGCGGAAGGGGGGAGCGGGCCCGGAGCCGACCGGGCCCGCTCACCGCGCCTCACAGGTTGCTGAAGTCCGGCCCCTGCGTCCTGGTGCGCTTGATCTCGTAGAAGCCCGGTACCGAGGCCACGGCGAGCGTGCCGTCCCACAGGCGGGCCGCCTCCTCGCCCTTCGGGGCGGGGGTGACGACCGGGCCGAAGAAGGCGATCTGCTCGCCGTCGGGGCCGGGCACCGCGATGACGGGGGTGCCGACGTCCTGGCCGACCTTCTCGATGCCCTCCTTGTGGGAGGCGCGCAGTTCGGCGTCGTACGCGAAGTCCTGCTGCTCGGCGTAGTCGATGAGGTCGGCGGGCAGGCCGACGTCCGCGAGGGCGCCGGCGATGGCCTCCAGGGTGGGGCCCTCGCCGTTGTTGTGGATGCGGGTGCCGAGCGCGGTGTACAGCGGGCCGAGGATGTCGTCGCCGTGCTTCTGCCAGGCGGCGGTGACCACGCGGACCGGCTGCCAGGCCTTGGTCGCGAGCATCTCCCGGTACTCCTCGGGCAGCTCGTCCAGCCTGTTCTCGTTGAGGACGGCGAGGCTCATGATGTGCCAGCGGACCTCGATGTCCCGGACCTTCTCCACCTCCAGCACCCAGCGGGAGGTCATCCAGGCCCAGGGGCACAGCGGGTCGAACCAGAAGTCGACGGGGGTCTTGCCGGACTCGGACATGGCTCTCCTCAGCGAAAGACTCTTTTCAACCCTCAACGACCTCCTCGCGACCCGCATTCCCTGCTGACCGCTGTCAGGGGCACATGGCAGGATCGGTCCTGTTCAGCCTCATCCACGCGATCACAAGGGAGTGCCGTCCGTGCCCGGTGAGAATCTGTCCCGTGACGAGGCCCGGGAGCGGGCCGCCCTGCTGTCCGTCGACGGGTACGACGTGTCCCTGGACCTCAGGTCCGCCGTCGGCGACGGGGGCGGGGACGGCGAGCCGCGCACGTTCCGCTCGGTGACCACGATCCGCTTCCGCTGCAACGAGCCGGGCGCGGCGAGCTTCGCCGATCTGATCGCGCCGAGCGTGACCTCGGTGTCGCTCAACGGACGGGACCTGGACCCGGGCGAGGTGTTCGACGGCGCGCGGATCGCGCTGGAGGACCTGGCCGCGGAGAACGAGCTGGTGGTGGACGCGCAGTGCGCCTACTCCCGCACCGGTGAGGGCCTGCACCGCTTCGTGGACCCCGAGGATGGCGAGGTCTACCTCTACACCCAGTACGAGCCGGCCGACGCCCGCCGGGTCTTCGCCGACTTCGAGCAGCCGGACCTGAAGGCGCCGTACCGCTTCGAGGTGCGGGCGCCCGAGGACTGGACGGTCTGGAGCAACGGCGCGGGTGAACTGGCCGACGGGGTCTGGCGGTTCGCGGAGACCAAGCCGATCTCGACGTACATCACCTGTGTGGTGGCGGGGCCGTACCACTATGTGACGGATTCCTACGAGCGGGTGTTCGAGGACGGCACCAAGCTGGAGATCCCGCTCGGCGCGATGTGCCGCAAGGGGCTCGCCCCGCACTTCGACGCCGACGACGTCCTCCTGGTCACCAAGCAGGGCCTGGACTTCTTCCACGACCACTTCGACTACCCGTACCCCTTCGGGAAGTACGACCAGGCGTTCGTGCCCGAGTACAACCTGGGCGCGATGGAGAACCCGGGTCTGGTGACCTTCCGCGAGGAGTACATCTTCCGCGGCAAGGTGACACAGGCGTCGTACGAGGCGCGGGCGAACGTCGTCCTGCACGAGATGGCGCACATGTGGTTCGGCGACCTGGTCACCATGGAGTGGTGGGACGACCTGTGGCTGAAGGAGTCCTTCGCGGACTTCATGGGCACGTTCGCGAACGTGGGCGCGACCCGCTTCAAGAACGCCTGGATCACCTTCGCCAACCGCCGCAAGGCCTGGGCGTACCGCGCGGACCAGCTGCCGTCCACGCATCCGGTCACGGCGGACATCCGTGACCTGGAGGACGCCAAGCTGAACTTCGACGGCATCACCTACGCCAAGGGCGCCTCGGTGCTCAAGCAGCTGGTGGCGTACGTCGGCCAGGACGCGTTCCTGGAGGGCGCGCGGCGCTACTTCAAGCGGCACGCGTACGGCAACACCCGGCTCGGCGACCTGCTGTCGGCGCTGGGCGAGACCAGCGGCCGGGACATGTCGGCGTGGGCGCGTTCGTGGCTGCAGACGGCCGGGGTGAACTCGCTGACGCCGCAGGTGCTGCTGGACACGGAGGGCCGGGTGGCCGAGCTGGCGGTGGTGCAGGAGGCGCCGGAGTCGCATCCCGAGGAGCGCCCGCACCGGATCGCGGTGGGGCTGTTCCGGCGTACGCCCGAGGGCGCGCTGGAGCGGTACGCGCGCGTGGAGACGGATGTGCACGAGCCGCGCACGGTCGTCGCGGACCTGGCGGGCGCCGAGGCCCCGGAGCTGGTCCTGGTCAACGACGACGACCTGACGTACTGCAAGATCCGCTTCGACGCCACCTCGCTGGCGACGCTCAAGGAGCACCTGGGCGCGCTGACCGACCCGCTGGCCCGGGCGCTGTGCTGGTCTGCACTGTGGAACATGACCCGGGACGCGCTGCTGCCGGCGCGGGACTTCATCGGTCTCGTGCTGCGGTTCGCGGGCCGCGAGTCCGACATCGGGGTGCTGCAGATGCTGCACGCGTGGGCGAACTCGGCGCTGGTGCACTATGCGGCGCCGGAGTGGCGGCAGACCGGTGGTGAGCTGCTGGCGCAGGGCGCGCTGCGGGAGCTGGAGGCGGCCGAGCCGGGCAGTGAGCACCAGCTGGCGTGGGCGCGTTGCTTCGCCACGGTGGCGTCCGGCGAGACGGACCTCGCCCTGCTGAAGCGCCTGCTGGACGGCGCGGAGAGCATCGACGGCCTGGAGGTGGACCAGGACTTGCGCTGGGCGTTCCTGGAACCGCTGGCGGCGCACGGCGTGGCCGACGAGACGGTCCTCGCGGCCGAACTGGCCCGCGACGACACGGCGTCCGGCAAGCGCCACCAGGTCCGCTGCCTGGCGGCACGCCCGTCGGCTGCGGTCAAGGCGCAGGCCTGGGCGCAGGTGGTGGAGTCCGACGCGCTGTCGAACGCGCTGGTGGAGGCGACCATCGCGGGCTTCGGCCGGCCCTCGCAGCGGGAGCTGACGGCGCCGTACACGGAGAAGTACTTCGCGGCGATCGAGCGGGTGTGGCGGGAGCGGTCGATCCAGATCGGCATGGACGTCGTACGGGGCCTGTTCCCGGCGCTGCAGGACCGCCCGGAGACGCTTGAGGCGACGGACGCGTGGCTTCAGGCGCACCGGGACGCGGCGCCGGCGCTGCGCCGGCTGGTGCTGGAGGCGCGGGACGACCTGGCGCGGGCGCTGCGCGCACAGGAGTGCGACGCGACGGCCCTCGGCGACTGACCTTTGGCCTGAGCTTGGGTCGCCGGTGACCGTTACGGAATTCGGTCAATGTGACCCGTAACCCCTGGTCCGCACCTGATCGGACCAGGGGTTTCCCGTCCCTACTCGGCACCCGAACACCTGACCTTTAGTCCGTGCTTGTCCGCATTTTTCGACGACCGTGTAACAGCGGTTAAAGATGGGATGGGGCGCGGGAATCCCGACGCCATGACGCACAACACCCCGCTCTCCCCCCGCCCCCTCAGCCACCTCTCCCAGGTCCACCGCCGGGTCCTGACGGAGGCTCAGCTCCGCTCCCGCGGAGTGACGGCGGCCGAGCTGACCGAGCAGTGCCGCCCCGGCGGACCCTGGCGGCAACTGCTGCCGAACGTGGTCCTCCTCCACCCCGGCCCTCCGACGAGCGAGGAGCGTCTGCACGGGGCGCTGCTGTACGCGGCCCGCGAGTCCGCGCCCGCCGTCCCGGCCCAGCCGACGGCCGAGGAACCGCACCGCCCGGTCTACGCCGACGCGGTGATCACGGGCCTCGCGGCCCTCACCCTCCACGGCTTCTCCGCCACCCCGCCGCTGCTCTCCCTGGACCACGTCGACGTCCTGGTCCCCCGCCTGCGTCGAGTGCGCTCCACGGGCTATGTCCGCATCCTGCGCACCCCCGACCTGCCCGCGCCCAACGGCGTGACGGGCCTGCCGGTGGCACCGGTGCCGCGGGCGCTGGCGGACGCGGTGGCGGAGCTGACGGACGCGGAGGCGGTACGGCGGCTGCTGACCGAGGCGGTGCGCGGCCGCCACTGCGAACCTGCCGCCGTCGTACGGGAGTTGACTCAGGCGAAGCTCCTGAAGCGCCCGCACGTGGTGGACGCGGTGGACTCGATCGTGGCGGAGGGCCGCTCGATCGCCGAGCACCGCCTGTACCGGATGGTCGGCGAGTACGGCCTGCCCGACCCGGTCTGGAACGTCGACCTGCGGCTGCCCGGCGGCCCGCACCTGGGCGGCCTGGACGCGTACTGGCCCGACCAGGCGGTGGCGGTGGAGCTGGACACCCGGGCGCCCCGCCAAGGCCATCGGCAGGACGACGACGCCCTCTGGTCCGAATACGCCCGCAAGCGCGAGCACCTGGAACGCCTCGGGATCACGGTCGTGTACATCACGCCGAGGAAGCTCAGGGACGCGATGGAGCAGCAGGCGGCGGTGGTCCGCACGGCCCTGATGGCCTCGGCCGACCGCGACCCGGCCGCGTATGTCGTGGTGCTTCCCCGGTAGTGACGGACCGGGAGGCATCGCGAGGGCCGGGGGGAGCCCTCAGGAGGGGAGAGGAGGGGCCACCGGGCGATTCCGGTGGCCCCTCCTCGTGCGTCCCGCCGCTTCACCCGAACGGACGAGCCGCGCGGGCGGCACGGGTCTGGCCACGAATGATGAGAGGTATGCGACACACCCGGACAGCCGCGTCGGCGGCGTCCCTCCTGCTCGCCACGGCCTGCCTCGTCGCCGCCCCCGAGACGGCACAGGCGGCGCCCCGTACGGCGGCCGTGGGCTTTGTGGCCCTCGGTGACTCCTACTCCGCCGGGCTCGGTGCCGGCGCCTATCTCCCCACCGGCACCAACTGCAAGCGCAGCGGCCGGGCGTACCCGGTGCTGTGGGCCTCGGCGCACAAGGTGGCGGCCTTCGCCTTCGCCGCGTGCAACCACGCCCGGACGAGCGACGTCCTGTCCGGCCAGCTCGGCAGGCTCGGCCCGGGCACCAGGCTGGTCACCCTCACCGTCGGCGGCACCGACGCGGGCTTCGTCGGCGTCATGACGACCTGCGCACTGGGTGGCACCTCCCGCTGTCTGTCGGCCGTCGCCGCCGCCCGCGCCACGGTGGACAGGTCCCTCGGGGACAGCCTCGACCGGCTCTACTCGGCCATCCGGGACCGGGCTCCCGCCGCCCGTGTCGTGGTGCTCGGCTATCCGCACATGTACCACCTCAGAGGCACCTGTGAGATCGGCCTCCAGGACACCGCGCGCGCCGCCATCAACGCCGGTGTGGACCACCTCGACGCGGTGATCGCCCGCCGCGCCGCCGCGCACGGGTTCGCCTTCGCCGACGTCAGGGCGGCCTTCGCCGGCCATGAGATCTGCTCCAGGACACCCTGGCTGCACAGCGTCGACCTGCTGGCCCCCACCGAGTCGTACCACCCCACGGCACCGGGCCAGCTGCTCGGCTACCTCCCGGCCCTCGACCGCGTCTCCTGACGGGGCCCTGACAGCCCTGGCCCTACGCTCTGGTTCATGTCTGCCGAATCCGTGACCCTGCGCCCGGTGAACGAGGACGATCTGCCCCTGCTGGAACGCTTCCTCAGCGAGCCCGAGACGGCGGGGCCCTTCCAGTGGTACGGGTACGCCGACCCACGGCGGTTCCGGCAGCGCTGGGCCGAGAACCGGCTGCTCGGTGAGGACGGCGGCCAGTTGATCGTCGCGGCCGGAACCGGGCCGCTGGGGTTCGTCGCCTGGCGCAAGGTCGTCGTCTCGGCCTCCACCTACTGCTGGAACATGGGCGCCCAGCTGCTGCCCGAGGCCCGTGGCCGGGGCATCGGCACCCGGGCCCAGCTACAGCTCGTCCGCTACCTCTTCGCCCACACCCCCGTGATGCGCATCGAGGCCGACACCGAGGCCGAGAACATCGCCGAGCAGCGGGCCCTGGAGAAGGCCGGGTTCACCCGCGAGGGCGTACTGCGGGGCATCGTCTTCCGGGACGGCCGGTGGCGCGACGGCGTCGCCTACAGCGTGCTGCGCCACGACCCGCTGCCCACCGACGTGTGAGGCGTACACCTCGTCGAGCAGGGTGGCGTAGGCCGCGATCATGCGGGTGCGGCTGAACCGCTCCCGGGCGGCCTCCAGGGCCGGGGCCAGTTCCGTACGGCCGGCGGCCGCCGCGGACCAGGCCAGCGCGATCGCGCCCGGGTCCGGCGGGGTGACGAAGCCGAGGCCCTCGACGATCGACGCACTGTCGCCGACGTCGGTCGTCACCGGGACCGCGCCGCACATCATGCCCTCGATCAGGCACAGCGGCGCCGCCTCGCCGGAGACGGAGGTCAGGGCGACGACGTCGGCGGTGGCGTAGACGGCCGGCATGTCGTGCCGTACGCCGAGCAGGTGCACCCGGTCGGCGAGGGAGGGCGCGTCCGCGAAGGCCTCGGCGAGGTCCGCGCGCAGCCCGGAGTTGCCGGGGGTCATCCCGGCACCGCACATCAGCACGTGCCCGCCGCCCTCCCGGGCCAGCCAGGCGCGGGCCGCCCGGAGCAGCAGGGGGACGTTCTTCATCGCGGCGTAGCGGGCCGCGAAGACGACCACCGGCGCCCGGTCCGCGATCCCGAGGGAGGCGCGCAGGGCGAGCCGTGCGGCCGGGTCCGGGCGGAAGCGGAGCAGGTCGACGCCGTTGGGGATGACGTGCAGCAGCCGGCCCGGGATGCCGGCGGCCTCGTAGGCGGCCCGGGTGGACTCGGCGCAGCACACGCACGCGGCCACCGTGCCGTCGGCGATGGCGGCCTTCAGCTCGTCGAGCGCGGGTCCCTGGTTCTCCGGGTCGGAGCGGTGCAGACAGACCACGACCGGGCGGCGGGGCAGGCCGGCCTGGTTGAGCAGGGCCAGCGGCTGCTCCTTCAGGGAGAGGATCACATCCGCTCCGGCCATCGACCGGGCCGTTTCGGCCAGCTCGGGCCCGCTGAAAACGTTCGCCGCGAGCGAGCCGTCCACGAGGCCTGCGCTGCGGCCGAGCGAGGTGACGCCGACCCCGCCGCCGGTGAGCCCCCGGTAGCAGTGGTCGTCCTCCATGCGCTGCCGGGTGGCCTCGCGATGGACCTCACCATGGATGCTGAGCACCTGGTGGGACTGGCCGCCCTCGGCCAGTCCCAGTACCACGTCGCTGTGCACGATCCGGGCTCCTCCGGAGAAGAAGCCCTCGTAGACCGAGAGCACACGCAGTCCGTGCCTCGCGCGCACGCGACCACCCGCCTTGCATAAATGATCGAGAAGATCGAGCCATCCCCGTCCAAAGCGGGTTAGCCGATATGAGGCGGTACGGACATTGCGTCCGCGTTAACACGGAATGACGTCGATGAAACGGTGACTAACAGAATTCCCCTTCGGCGACCGCGCGCCCGTCGCCGGCCCAGTCCCCGTTGGAATTGAGGGCGAGGGAATGCCGGCCGTCCTCGGTCGTGATCGCCATCGATACCGAGCCGTGGATGCCGCCGTCATGGCCCCACACCTGAACACCGCAGCTCAACGGGGTTTCCATGAGGCCGAGGCCATAGCGTCCCGGGTAAGAGGAGTCCTTGATCTCGACCGTGGTCTTCATTTCCTTCAGCTGGTGCGACGGAAGGATCTTCCCGCCGAGCAGGGCGCCGTAGAAGCGGTCGAGATCGGCGGAATTCGAGATCATTTCACCGGCCGCGGAGGCCAGGGACGGATTGAGGGCCGTCACGTCGTACACCGGACCCTTCGGGTCGGTGAATTTCGAGTAAGAGCGGCTGCTCGGGTGCGGGACGGTGACCGTCGTACCCGGCAGCGAGGTGGCCCTCAGGTGCAGCGGGCCGATGATGCGCCGGGTGATCTCGGTGGCGTACGCGTGTCCCGTCACCTTCTCGATCACCATGCCGGCCACGACGTAGTTGGTGTTGGAGTAGTGCCAGAAGGTGCCCGGCGCGAAGTCCGGCCTGTGGCGCATGGCGACGGCCACCAGCTCGCGCGGGGCGAGGGTGTCGTAGCGGTGCCGGCGGAAGCCGTCCTCGGTGAAGTAGGCGCGGTCGAAGCCCGCGTCCTCGGTGTAGTTGTAGATGCCGCTGGTGTGGTTGAGCAGCTGCCGTACGGTGATGTGCCGGCCGTCGTGACCGTGCCCGTGGACGACGCCCGGCAGCCACTTCTCCACCGTGTCGTCCAGCGACAGCCGGCCCTCCGCCTCCAGCTGGAGCAGGACGGTGGCGACGAAGGTCTTGGTGATGCTGCCGACGCGGTAGCGGTCGGCGGTGGAGCGCGGCCTGCCGGTGCCGAGGTCGCCCACGCCGGCGGTGGTGGACCAGGTGCCGTGGCTGTCCTCCGCGGTGGCGGTCACCCCGGGCACACCGGCCGCGACCAGCGCCTCGACGGCCTTGCGCGTGGCGGTGTGCCCGCCCTCGGGCCGGCCGCCGGTGGCCGCGACGGCAGGCGCCGCCAGGGCTCCGGCGAGCAGCAGGGCGGTGGCGCCCACCAGGGTCGTGCGTACACGCATGTCTTCCCCCAACCTGTGATGTCGGTGCGGTCGGGGGAAGAAACCGGTGCCGGATGCCCGAAGGTTGCCTGTCGCTCGGCCAGTTGACTGTCTTTCAGCCCTTTTTCAGCATCAGCTCGGTGTTCCGGTCGTCCGCGCTGCCCGCGAGGGCCTTGTTGGCGCCGGGGGCGTTGAAGGCCAGCTCGCGGTAGAGGGCGGCGAGGCCGGTCTGGGAGAGGTCGGCGAAGTCGGTGCGGTGCGGGGCGGCGGACTCGATCAGGGTGGTGAACACGGAGATCGTGCCGTCCTTGTTGTCCACCAGCTCGATGATGCGGGCCAGGTGGGGGTAGTCGACGTGGGAGGCGGTGGAGATCTCCCAGAAGGAGCGGCCGCCGGAGGCCTGGTGCGGGGTGATGACGTTCTTGTGGATGTGGCCGTTCACCCAGGCCAGCACGTTGGCGTGGGCGGACAGGACCGAGATCACCTCGGCGCCGCTGTGCCGCCTCTCGCCGGGGCGGGCCGGGTCGGGGCGGGTGTTGTCCATGGTCTTGCTGGTGTGGTGGCTGAAGAGGACGGCGTAGGACTTGTTGTCCTTCAGCGTCCTGTCCAGCCAGTTCAGCTGGGCGGTGCCGATGGAGCCCTCGTAGTGGCCGCCGGCGTCGGTGGTGTCGAGGCTGATGCCGATGACGTCGTCGGAGATGCGGAAGGCGTAGTACTGCGTGCCCGCGTCGAGGTTCGCCGAGGAGTAGCCGTGCCCGACCGGGCCGAGGCCCTGGTGGGCGGGGTCGAGGTGGGCCTTGAGGTAGTCGGCCTGGGTGTAGGGGGCGCGCTTCTCGTCCGGCGTGACCGAACGCATCGAGCGGGCGTGCGCCTTGAGGAAGTCCCGGTAGCCGGAGCCCTTGGGGTCCTTGGCGTTCTTGATGGCGTCCTGGAGCTTGTGGGCGTCGGCGGCGGAGACGCTGAACAGTTTCTTGCCGACGATGGCCGCCTCGGCGAGGTAGGGGTCGCCGTGGGAGCCGTAGCAGCCGAGCGGGAGGGCGTCGTGGTTGCCGACGGTGGAGTACCAGGGCAGCTTCAGGCCGGGGCTGCGCACCTCGCGGATCGCGGCGGCCAGGAAGCCCTTGAGCTGCGGGAAGCCGAGCGCCTTGTCGCCGTCGCGGAGGGCCGAGTCGGGCTGCCAGTACAGCTTCAGACCGCTGCTCTGCACACCCTCGTAGTGCTTGGGGTCACCGGAGTTGGGGGTGATCCGGCCTCCGCTCATCACCTTCATGAACCACTCCAGTTCGGAGTGGGCGTTGTTGTCGGTGTTGTCGCCGGTGGTCATGACGAAGTGGAGCGGGGCGCCGGTGACGGGGGCGCCCCTGAGGGCGTTGACCCGCTCGACGAGCGAGACGGCGCCGGGCACGGTGAGCGCCTCGTGCGGACGCCAGGAGTGCACGTCGCGGGAGCGCATGTACTCGAGGCGCAGCGGGTGCTGGACGTCCTGCAGATGCAGGTCCGTGAACTGCACGAACGCGGCGAGAGCGGTACGGCGGCCCGCCCTGCCCGACTTGGGCGCGGCCAGCTCGCCGCGCACCACCCGGCCCCAGCCCGGGCCGTCGCCGAGCCGCCGGTAGCCGGAGCTGTTCCGGGGTGCGGCCACGGAGGCGAGGGTCGTGCCCTTGGTGTAGGGGGCGAGCGCGGCCGCCGCGGCGGCCTGCCGGGACTGCGCGACCGGTGCCTCGGTGGTGGCGGCCTGGCTGTCGGTGGGGCGGAGGACGTAGCCGACGCCCGCGGAGAGCGAGACCGCTCCGGCGGCGGCGAGGACGGTACGGCGGTTGACCTCCAGGGCGGAGGCGGCGACAGAGCGTATGCGCGACATTGGCGCGATCTCCCCGAGTGCGAACGCGTCGGCAGTGGTCGCGGGTCGTCGCTCGCGCGAACAGCCCGCTCGCTCTGGATCGTTGGCACCGGGGGTGACCTGCGCGTGTACGCGGCGGCAACGCGCAGCGCCGATCACCGGACGTGGATCACGGGGTACCGGTCGCGACCATGGGGTGGATTGCGGGCCGCCGGGGTGCGGTCACTCCTCGTTCATCTCCTGGGGTACGGGAGGGGTCTCGGCGGTGAGACGACCGTTCGCGGGGCGTTCCCGCCAGAGCCGCAGCGCGCGGTCGACCAGGGGCACCCGGTTCAGGTCCGGTACGACCGAGAGGTCCCGCCACGCGGCGAAATCGGTGGAGCCGCCGATCTCGTAGCGGAGTTCACCGCCGACGACCTCTCCTTCGTACACGAGACGCAGGGCGTGGTGGTCGGTACGACGACGGTGGCGGCGCCGGGCCAGGGCCGGCCGGAACGAGTCCACGCCGAGGAGACCGGTCACCTGGATGCGGTAACCGGTCTCCTCCATGACCTCGCGGCGGACGGTGTCGTACGGGTCCTCGCCGTGCTCCATGCCGCCACCTGGCAGCACCCACTCGGGGACTCCGCCGGGCCCGGGTGAGCGGGCCAGGAGGATCTGTCCGTCACGGACGCACACGGCGTAGGCCGCCACCCTCAAGTTCCGTCGCATTCCTTGGACGTTAGCCCGGAACGTCCGGGTTCGCCGGTGAATATTCGGGGGCGGACCAGCGCAGCGGCAGGGCGGCCGGGGTCCACAGGGCCTCGGTGAGGGTGAAGCGGACCTTGCGCTCGCCGGCCGCCGTGAACTCGGTGTGCGCCTCGCCGGTGAGCTGGAGGGTGGTGCCGGTGGTCCAGTCGAGGAAGAGCAGTCCGGCGCGGGGGTTGCCGCGCAGATTGCCGAGGGTGAGGAACATGGCGTTGCCGGGGTAGTCCGGCCAGGTCAGCCGGTGCGGCGAGGTGACCTGGACGAAACCGGGGTTGCCGCCGCGGTGGCTGACGTCGGCTCCGCCGGGGTGTGCGGTGGCCATGAAGAAGGTGTCGGCCGAGCCGATGAACTCCGTTGCTCGCGGGTCGAGTTCGGTCAGCCTGTGAGGGCTGCCCGGGGTGCGGTCGGCGAGTGTCTCGTACGAGTTCCTGCGCTGGATGTACTTGGGGCAGTTGGAGAACACCTGGTCGGCCTGGACGGCGAACCCGCGGGCGGTCGGTCGCAGCCGGCCGTTGAGGCGCATGCGGCGGCGGGTGCGGGGGTCCAGGGCGATGGTTCCGATATGGGTGCCCTGGCTTTTCAGCGCCACGGTGAGTGGGTCGCTGATGTCGGTGTGCGGGTGCGGGTCGTCGTTGGTTGCTCGCGCAGTTCCCCGCGCCCCTTCAGGCCGGCTGCCCGTCCCCCCGTCAGATCCTTGCCCGGTTCCAGTCACAACCGACATCTGCCTCGGGCCCGTCGCCCGGACGAAACCCGGTGTCCCCGTGAGGGCCGACGCCCACACCCTCCCCGTCCCCGGGTCCGCCGCTCCCACCACCAGCAGGGGCTGGAGTTCCAGGAAGGCCGCCGCGATCGGCTTGATGTCCTGGCCGAGGGAGCGGCCCACGTGGTCGGCGCGGTCGCGGACGCCCAGCAGTTCCTGCACGGCGAGCGAGCCCGCGTGATAGGTGCCCATGGCTAGAAGAAACCGCAGGTCGGGGCGTCCGAGTGGGGTGCCGGGGCGCCGTCGGGGCCGAGGGGGGCGGCGATCTCCAGGCGGATGCCGTCCGGGTCGTGGAAGAAGATCCCGCCGGAGGTGCCGCCCTCGCGGTGGGCGACCACGCCGTCGTAGGCGAAGTCCGCTCCGGCGGCACGCAGCGCGGTCTCGTACTCCCGGACGCGGTCGATGGAGTCGGCCGTGAAGGCGAGGTGGTGCAGCCCGGGGCGGGCGCCGTCGTACGCCCCCTGCGCCTGCTGCCAGAGGGTGACGAGCGGGGCGCCGCCGGCCTCCCCCAGCATCGCCCAGCGCTGGTCGTCCTCCTTGCCCTCGGCGAGCACGGCGAAGCCGAGGAGGTCGCGGTAGAAGGCCAGCGAGCGGTCGAGGTCGGTGACGTTCAGACCGGTGTGCGCGATGCGCGGGGCCATGGCTCTTCCCTTCGAGATGTCTAACCGTTGTTATTGAGGTTAGACGGTTAGAGATGGATCGGTCAACCGCTCACGTACCCTTGAATGGTTAGACGAGAAGGAGTGCCCGATGCCCATCGCCCGCGACCCCCGCCCGCTCACCGGCGAGCCCCTCGCGCTCGACCTGCTCAACACCCGGTGGAACCGGGAAGGCGTGACCCAGGACCTGCTCGACGGCACCGACGGCCTGGCGGTGTGGCTGGCGAGCAACGGGCTGGCCGGGGACCACGCGGCCGACCCGGAGGTGCTGGAGCATCTGCACGAGGCGCGCGAGGCGCTCAAGGCCGCGGTCGACGGGACACCGGCGCAGGCCGCGCCGCTCGTGGACGCCGTACTGGCGCACGGGCGGATCCGGGCCCGGCTGACCGCCGACGGCCCCGCCGAGGAAGCGGAGTTCGCCGATCCGTCGTGGGGGCCGGCCTGGCTCGCCGCCCGCAGCTATCTGGACCTGATCACCCGGGCCCCGGAGCGCATCCGGACCTGCGCCGGCGGCAGTTGCATCCTGCACTTCTTCGACACGTCCCGGAACGGCACCCGCCGCTGGTGCTCGATGGCCGCGTGCGGCAACCGCGCGAAGGCGTCCCGGCATTACGCGCGCTTGAAGGAAAACTGACGGCATCACCGGCCATACGGGGCGAACAGCCACATAGACATCGCGGGTTTTCCCCATACGTCGATATCGATTCGGTCAACGATCCCCAAAGGACTGTCCCTTGGGTAAAGCTGAGCGCTCTCGTCCGCTCAATTCCTTTACCTGAGGGATGCCGATGACCCACACGCCCGAGCGTGATCCCATACCCGGTCCGAGACGCCTGGCCCGCATGGCCGTGGCCGTGGGCGTGGTGGCCGCCCTGTCCGCGGCCGGGCCCATACCCCTGGCCCTCGCCGCGGACGCTCCGCCCATCCCGGCCGTCGACTCCGGCGTCAAGTCCGCCCACGACAAGCTCGGTTCGGACGACGCCGAGCTGCTCGCCGACGCCAAGGCCGCCGGTGACAAGAACGTCACGATGATGATCGCGACCGCCCCGGGACAGACCGAGCAGGTCGCCGAGGAGCTGGACGCGGTCAAGGGCGGCTCGGTGGGCCGTACCTACGACAAGCTCGGTTACGTCCGCGCCACCGTGCCGACGGACCGGGCCGACGCCGCGATCAGGGCCGCCGCCAAGCTCTCCTCGGTGCACGCCATCGACCTCAAGCAGGAGATCCCGCTCGACGACCCGGCGCCGAACGGCACCAACACCGCTTCGGTCACCGGCACTTATCCCGGTCCCGGCAAGAACACCCCGGCGAAGAACCCGTACAACCCCTCCTTCGAGACCGGCGCCGTCGACTTCGTCCAGGACCACCCGAAGTGGGACGGCCGGGGCATCACCATCGGCATCCTCGACTCCGGCGTCGACCTGGGCCACCCGGCACTGCAGAAGACCACCACCGGCGAGCGGAAGATCGTCGACTGGGTGACCTCGACCGACCCGATCGTGGACGGCGACGCCACCTGGCGGCCGATGGTCACCGCCGTCTCCGGGCCGGGCTTCTCCTACGGCGGTGCGAGCTGGACGGCGCCCTCGGGCTCCTACGAGATCAGCACCTTCAAGGAGTCCGCCACCACCGGCGGCGACGAGAAGGGCGACCTGAACCGGGACGGCGACACCACCGACAGCTGGGGCGTGCTGTACGACCCGGCGGCCGGCACGGTCACCATCGACCTCGACAGCGACCACGACTTCACCGACGACACCCCGATGAAGCCGTACAAGGACGGCTACCAGATCGGGTACTTCGGCACCGACGACCCGAAGACCGACGTCGCCGAGCGGGTGCCGTTCGTCGTGCAGATCCGCAAGGACGTGCCGATGGACCCGTACGGCGGGTCCTGGGTCGGCAAGAAGGCGGACTTCGTCAACATCGGGGTCATCGAGTCCGAGCACGGCACGCACGTCGCCGGCATCACCGCCGCGAACGGCCTGTTCGGCGGCGCGATGAACGGCGCGGCCCCCGGCGCGAAGATCGTCTCCTCCCGCGCCTGCACCTGGACCGGCGGCTGCACCAACGTGGCCCTCACCGAGGGCATGATCGACCTCGTCGCGAACCGCGGTGTCGACATCGTCAACATGTCGATCGGTGGCCTGCCTGCGCTGAACGACGGCAACAACGCGCGCGCCGAGCTCTACACCCGGCTCATCGACACCTACGGCGTCCAGCTCGTGATCTCCGCGGGCAACTCCGGGCCCGGCGCCAACACGATCGGTGACCCGGGTCTGGCCGACAAGGTGATCTCGGTCGGCGCGGCCATCTCCAAGGAGACCTGGGCCGCGAACTACGGCTCGGCCGTGGAGAAGAAGTACCAGATGATGCCGTTCTCCTCGCGCGGCCCGCGCGAGGACGGCGGCTTCACCCCGACGCTGGTCGCACCCGGCGCCGCGATCAACTCGACCCAGACCTGGCTGCCCGGCTCGCCGGTCGCCGAGGCGGGCTACTCGCTGCCGGCCGGCTACTCCATGCTCCAGGGCACCTCGATGGCCTCCCCGCAGGCGACGGGAGCTTCGGCGCTGCTGCTGTCGGCCGCCAGGCAGAAGGGCATCGGCCTGACGCCGGCCGGGCTGCGTACGGCGCTCACGTCAACGGCCCATCACATCAAGGGCGTTCAGGCCTATGACGAAGGCGCGGGTCTGATCGACATCGTGGACGCCTGGGAGTCGGTCAAGGACGGCGCCTCCGCGCACGACTACACCGTCAAGGCGCCCGTCGACACCGCGCTCGACCAGGCGTTGGAGAACCCGGGCTACGGCACCGGCCTGTACGACCGCGAGGGCGGTCTGAAGGCCGGCGACAAGAAGACGTACGACGTCACCATCACCCGTACCTCCGGCCCGGACCGGGCCGTGTGGCACGAGCTGAGCTTCGAGAACAACGCCGGCGGTACGTTCCGGCTCCTCGGCGGCGACCTCGTGCGGCTGCCGCTGAACCAGCCGGTGACCGTGAAGGTGCAGGCGGCCCCGGGGTCGGCGGGCATCAAGAGCGCGATCCTGGAGGTCGACGACCCGTTCACGGAGGGGATCGACAAGCAGATCCTCACCACCGTCGTGGTCTCCACCCCGGTGCACCACACCTACACCGCGACGGACTCGGTGCAGCGCAACAGCACCCGGTCGTACTTCCTGACCGTGCCCGAGGGCGCGAAGTCGCTGGAGGTGGCGATCGACGGACTGAAGGACAAGAGCCAGACCCGTTTCATCGCCATCCACCCGTACGGCGTCCCGGTCGACAACACCGGCACCCCGTACTGCTACCCGAACTACCTGGACGGCAACGGCTGCAAGCCCGACGTGCGCTCCTACGCCGACCCGCAGCCGGGCGTCTGGGAGGTGGAGGTGGAGTCCCGCCGTACGTCCCCGTTGCTGGACAACCCGTACACGCTGAACGTCTCCGTCCTCGGCGCGGCGTTCGACCCGGAGACCGTGACCGTGCCCGAGGCGAAGGCGGGCAGCCCGGCCGCCGTCACCTGGAAGGTGACCAACCGGTACGCGGCCCTGGACGGCAGGCTGGTCGGCGGCCCGCTCGGTTCGGCCAAGACGGCCCGCCCGGCCATCAAGCAGGGCGAGACCCAGACCACCACGGTCGACGTCCCGGCCGGCGCCACCTCGCTCGACGTCGCCATCGGGGGCGTCTCGGACCAGGCGGCCGACCTCGACCTGACGGTGTACGACGCGAGCGGCAAGCAGGTCGCCCAGTCCGCCGACGGCGACTCGGAGGAGGCGGTGTCCATCCCGTCCCCGGCCGCCGGCACGTACACCATCAAGGTCGTCGGCTACTCCGTCCCGTCGGGGGCGACCGACTACGACTACCGGGACGTGTTCTTCTCCCCCACGCTCGGCAGCGTCGGCGTCGACGGCTCGACTCCGGTCAAGCTCGGCACGGGCGACTCGGCCACGGTCGGCGGACAGGTCACGGCCGCCGCCGAGGCCCCGGCCGGCCGTGAGTTCTTCGGCCGGGTCCAGCTGGTGAACGCGCGCGGCACGGTCGCGGGCACCGGCAGCGTGAAGATCGAGAAGGTCACGCCGTAACGGAGCGGCTGGATTGAGGGGCGGGTGTCCGGTCGGGCACCCGCCCCTCACGGCCTGTCGGTGGGTGCCTCCTCGGCGGGGCAGGTCAGGTGCCGGGACTTGGGCAGCGCCTCGGTGATCCAGGCGCGGTTGACGGAGACACGGGTGTCGCCGACGGCCCACAGGCTCGCGTTCTGCTGTCCCGTGCCGACCTGGACGAGGACGTGCTGGCCCGTGCGCGGGGCCGGCTTCGCGCCGCCGTCGAGCAGAAAGCCGACCCGGGCCGCTCCGTGCGGGGGCTGGTACGCGGGCTTGTAGGAGCGGATCACGGTCAGTGTGATCCGGCTCCACGGGGACAGCTTCTGCGGTTCCACCGCGGTCACGGTGCCCTCCACGACCAGCCTGGAGCAGGCCAGGTCGAGTTCGGGGTCGGAGGGCCGCCCGCCGTCCCCGGAGTGCTTCGCCGCGGAATCGCCCGCGGTCTTGGCCGTGGAGGTGGCGCTGTTGTCGTCCGAGGCACCCGAGTGCGTCACCAACCAGCCCAAGCCGGCGACCACCGCGAAGGCGGTCGCCCCGGCGAGCGAGCCGAACGCGATCCGCAGGGCCCGGCGCGGTCCGGAGGGCCGGCCGGGGCGCGCGGGCCGCGGGGGGCGGCGCCCGGCACGCACCGGTCGCGCGACTCCGCGAGGCCGCGGCTCCGGCCGGGGACTCCCTTCGGGCGCTGCCTCGATCTCCGTCGCCCGCTCCCCGGTCAGCGCCTCCGCCAGCCAGGTCAGCTGCTCCTTCAGCACCGCCACATCAGCCTCGGCCGCCCGGTGTTCGGCGAGGAAGCCGGGGTCCCGGAGGGCCTCCTCGGTCAGCGGTTCCCCGGTGACGGCGGCCATCAACGCGTCCATGCCGCCGTACTCCCCCGCGCTTTCGTGTCCGGCGGTCACGTCACACCACCTCGTCCTCGTGCAGACGGGCGCGCAGGGCGCGGACCGCCGTGTGCAGCCTGCTCTTGACCGTGCCCTCGGGGATGCCCAGCTCCTCGGCGATGGCCCGGACGGGGAGGTCGGCGAAGAAGCGCAGCACGACCACCTGCCGCTGGGCGGCGGGCAGTTCGTCCAGGCCCTGGGCGACGGCGAGGGAGAGCAGGCTGGTCTCCTCGCCGGAGGGGTGCGCGGGCTCGCGGAGCGCGGCCAGCCGCTCCCCCAGCCGGTCCCGGCGCCGCTTGGCCCGGTGCCAGTCCATGGCGAGGTTGGAGGCGACCACCGCCGCCCACGCCGACACGTCCCGCGGCGCCTCCCGCCCGCTCGCGGTCCGCTCCAGCAGCCGCAGCCGGACCTGCTGCACCCCGTCCGGCAGGTCCGACTGCGGCACCCCGCCGAGCGCGAGCACCGCCCGCACCCGGCGTTCCTGGGCCGCGTCCAGCGGATCGTCACCGGCACGGCCCGTACGGTCCGTACCGGCGGCGTACGCCCCCGGATCGCGGCGCGCCCCTCCGCGCAGCACAGGCCACCCCCTCACGCGTTTGCCCCTACGACGCGGCAGCGGGCCGAAACGTTCGGACCGGTTTCCGGCGGTCCGCAGAGGCGTACGTCACATCGCCGTATGGCCGGAAACCGTACGGGCAGGCACGGGACAGCACGGCTTGCGGCCCGGGCGCCCGGCGGAGGGAATTTCTCCAGCTCAGCGAGGTGTTCGATGGAGGTACGGAACCGTCCGCCGGGTGATCGTGTCCCACTCCTCGGGCACGCCGCGCAAAGAATTGGACAGGTGGACCGGGGTCGGCCGCATGATGGAAAAGCCCCGGTCATGCACGAGACACAAAGAGGGAGTCACTGTGAGGGTCGGAATCGTCGGAGCCACCGGTCAGGTCGGCACGGTCATGCGCAGGATCCTCACGGAACGCGACTTCCCGGTGACCCAGCTGCGCCTGTTCGCCTCGGCGCGCTCGGCCGGCACCGTGCTGGACGGGGTGACGGTGGAGGACGCGGCGACCGCCGACTACACCGGCCTTGACATCGTGCTGTTCTCCGCGGGCGGCGCGACCTCCAAGGCGCTGGCCGAGAAGGTTGCCTCCCAGGGCGCCGTGGTGATCGACAACTCCTCCGCCTGGCGCCGGGACCCGGACGTACCCCTGGTCGTCTCCGAGGTGAACCCGCACGCGGTCGCCGACCGCCCCAAGGGCATCATCGCCAACCCGAACTGCACCACGATGGCCGCGATGCCCGCGCTGAAGGTGCTGCACGAGGAGGCGGGCCTTCAGGCGCTGGTCGTCGCCACCTACCAGGCGGTGTCCGGCTCGGGTCTCGCGGGCGTCGCCGAGCTGCACGGCCAGGCGCAGAAGGTGGTCGCGGACGCCGACAAGCTGACCCACGACGGCGCGGCGGTCGACTTCCCCGAGCCGCAGGTCTACAAGCGGCCGATCGCCTTCAACGTGGTGCCGCTGGCGGGCAACATCGTCGACGACGGTCTGAACGAGACGGACGAGGAGCAGAAGCTGCGCCACGAGTCCCGCAAGATCCTGGAGATCCCTGACCTGCTGGTCTCCGGCACCTGCGTCCGCGTGCCCGTCTTCTCCGGCCACTCCCTCCAGGTCAACGCCCGCTTCGCCCGCCCGGTCTCCCCGGAGCGCGCGACCGAGCTGCTCGCCGGGGCCCCGGGCGTCGCCCTCTCCGACATCCCGACCCCGCTGCAGGCGGCCGGCCAGGACCCGTCGTACGTCGGCCGCATCCGCCGTGACGAGACGGTGGACAACGGCCTCGCCCTGTTCATCTCCAACGACAACCTCCGCAAGGGCGCCGCGCTGAACGCGGTCCAGATCGCCGAGCTGGTGGCGGCGGAGCTGTCCGCGAAGTAGGTCAGCCGTACCGGGGCGGTCACCGTGGTGTGGCCGCCCCTTTCCGTTGTCGCGGTGCTGGTGGAGACGGCGCCGGTGCGCGAGGATCGCTGACCCGGAGTCCTGGGCGGGAGGTGGGCGTGGACACGTGCGCGGCCTGTGGCGGCCCCCTTCCGGCGCGGGCGGGGCGCCGGGGCCGTAGCTCGGTGTACTGCTCGGCGGCGTGCCGGCAGAAGGCGTACCGGGAGCGGCGTGGCGGGGACGGCGGTCTGGAGGAACTGCTCGACACCGTCGGGCGGCAGGCGCGGGACCTGGTGCCGAGGCCCGCCTCGGTGCTCTACACCGGGGTCACCGAACTCTCCGCGTCCGTCGCCCGGCTGCGGCGCATCGCGCGGATCGCGCACGAGGCCGCAACGGTTTCCGTCACCCCGGTCGCCGTTACGGAAACCGAAGGGGATCGCGTCACGCCGGTCGCCGTTACGGAGGCCGCGGGTCTCCTGGACGAGACCGCCTTCGCCGCGCTCACCGAATCGCACCGCCGGGAGATCCGCGCCCACTGCTACCGCATGACCGGCTCCTACGACGACGCCGAGGACCTGGTCCAGGAGACGTTCCTGCGGGCCTGGCGGGCCCGGACCGGCTATCAGGGCCGGGCGAGCGCCCGTACCTGGCTGTACCGCATCGCGACCAACGCCTGCCTGGACTTCCAGCGCCGTACCGCCCGCCGCCCGCAGGCTTACGAGCCGCTGCCCGGCATGGACCACGGCCCCGGCGAGCCACCGGCCCGTATCACCTGGCTCCAGCCGTACCCGGACGACGAGCTGCCGGAGAGCGCCGCGGAGTCGCGCGAGACCGTCGAGCTGGTCCTGCTGGCCGCGCTGCAGCACCTGCCGGCCCGGCAGCGGGCCGCGCTCGTCCTGCGTGACCTGCTCGGGCTCACCGCCGCCGAGACCGCGCAGGCCCTCGACACCTCCGTGGCCTCGGTCAACAGCGCGCTGCAACGCGCCCGTCCGGCCCTGCGCGAATGTCTGCCCGCGAGCCGTACGGACTGGACGGCCGACCCGCCGACGGACGACCAGCGAGCCGCGCTCCAGCGGTACATGGCGGCCGCCGAGCGGCTCGACTTCGACGCGATGGCCGAGCTGCTGGCGGCGGACGTCACGCTGACGATGCCGCCCAACCCGTTCTGGTTCACCGGCCGCGAGGCGCTGCTCGCCTTCCTCCGCCCGAGCCTCGACCCGGCGTCGCCGATGTTCCTCGGCCACTGGCGCCACCTGCCCACCCACGCCAACGGGCAACTCGCGGCCGGGGGTTACGTCCGCCGCCCCGGTACGAACGTCTACCGCGCCCAGGTCCTGGACGTGCTCCACTTCGACGCCGCGGGCCGCGTCGCGGAGATCACCTCCTTCGAACCGCATCTGTTCGAGGCGTTCGGACTGCCGCTGCGGCTGTGAGCGATGAGCGCCGGGGGTGCCGTACGTCTGCATCGGTGAAACGGACACCACTTCCCAAGGAGTTCACCATGCTGCTCACCGACAGGACCGCGATCGTCTACGGCGCCGGCGGCTCGATCGGTTCCGCGGTGGCCCGCGCCTTCGCCCGCGAGGGCGCCCGGGTGCACCTCGTGGGCCGCACCCGGGAGACGCTGGAGGCGGCGGCCGCCGACCTCAAGGACGCCGAGGTCGCCGTCGTGGACGCCCTCGACGAGGCGGCGGTGGAGGAGCACGCGGCCCGGGTCGGCAGGATCGACATCTCCTTCAACCTCGTCAGCCGCGGCGATGTGCAGGGCGCCCCGCTCACCGAGATGCCCGTGGACGACTTCCTGCGGCCGGTGATCAACGGCACCCGCGCCAACTTCCTCACCGCCCGCGCCGCCGCCCGCCGCATGGCCGAGCAGGGCTCCGGTGTGATCCTCACCCTCGACAGCGGTTCCGCGCACGGCAGTCCGATGATGGGCGGCACGGGACCGGCCGATGCCGCGATCGACACGCTCGTCCGGAATCTGGCGATCGAGCTGGGTCCGCGCGGGGTACGGGCCGTGGGGCTGTGGGCGGCCGGGGTGCCCGAGACGTTCACCGTCGAGAAGCTGTCCGCCGTCAACCCGGCGATCGACGAGGCCGCCGTCCAGGGCATCGTCGACAACCTCGCGACGATGCGCATGACCCGCCGCAACCCCACCCTCGCCGAGGTCGCCGCCACCGCCGTCTTCCTCGCCTCCGACCAGGCGGCCGGCATCACCGGCACCTTCGTCAACGTCACCGGGGGGATGGTCGCTCGCTGAGCACGGCCGGGGACACCCTCGGTCGATGTCGAACCGGGCGGTAGCAGCCGGAGCCTCAGCCCCGTCGCACCTCGTACAGAAAGCACCCGTACTCCACCGCCCGCACGTGCACCACCGCCACCTCCGGGTCGGCGAAGGCCTCGGTGAGGGCGGACGGGAAGTCGGCGTCTGTCAGGCGGCCGCCCAGGATCCGGCCGTCGGCCGAGTAGCGGCGCAGCACCCGGTGGGCGTTCGTGAAGGGCAGGGCCGCCGGGTCGGCCGGACCCGGGCAGTCGGCGGCGTGGATGAAGACCGGGCCCTGCTCGTCGTACGCCCCGGGATCGGCGCCCGTCTCGGCCGCCCAGCGGCGCAGCGGCGCGTACGACACCAGGGCGATCCGCTCGCCGGGCTCGCTGCGGCGCAGGCAGCAGCGCAGCGGGGCGCTGCCCTCCTCGTCGGTGACGGGGGCCGGGGGGCGGCCCGCGTCGTCGGCGGTCCGCAGCTCCTTGAGAACCCGGGGCTGAATGGGACGTGCGATGTGTGTCGTCGTGTCCGTCGTCGTCATGCCTCCAGCGTCCCGCCGCGACGCCCCGCCCACCGGCGGGAACCGGACATCGCTTTCCCGGTGGGCGGCATGGAAGGATGGCGCAACCCACACATAACGAGGAGATGACCGCGTGCCTGGCACAAACCTGACTCGCGAAGAGGCGCAGCAGCGGGCCGAGCTGCTCACCGTTGACTCGTACGAGATCGATCTCGACCTCTCCGGCGCGCAGGAGGGCGGTACCTACAGGTCCGTGACCACGGTGCGCTTCGACGTCGCTCGCGGCGGCGTCGAGTCCTTCATCGACCTGGTGGCACCGACCGTCCACGAGGTCATGCTGAACGGCGACGCGCTCGACCCCGCCGAGGTCTTCAAGGACTCGCGGATCGCCCTGCCGGGGCTGCTGGAGGGGCGCAACGTCCTGCGTGTCGTCGCGGACTGCGCCTACACCAACACCGGCGAGGGCCTCCACCGCTTCGTCGACCCGGTCGACGAGCAGGCCTACCTCTACACCCAGTTCGAGGTGCCGGACGCCCGCCGGGTGTTCGCCTCCTTCGAGCAGCCCGATCTGAAGGCCACCTTCCAGTTCACCGTGCGCGCGCCCGAGGGCTGGACCGTCATTTCGAACTCGCCGACGCCCGAGCCGCAGGACAACGTCTGGGTCTTCGAGCCGACCCCGCGCATCTCCACGTACATCACCGCGCTCATCGTCGGCCCGTACCACAGCGTCCACAGCGTGTACGAGAAGGACGGGCAGAGTGTGCCGCTCGGCATCTACTGCCGGCCCTCGCTCGCCGAGTTCCTCGACTCGGACGCGATCTTCGAGGTCACGCGACAGGGCTTCGACTGGTTCCAGGAGAAGTTCGACTACGCGTACCCCTTCGAGAAGTACGACCAGCTGTTCGTGCCCGAGTTCAACGCGGGCGCGATGGAGAACGCGGGCGCCGTCACCATCCGTGACCAGTACGTCTTCCGGTCCAAGGTGACCGACGCGGCGTACGAGGTCCGCGCGGAGACGATCCTGCACGAGCTGGCCCACATGTGGTTCGGCGACCTCGTCACCATGGAGTGGTGGAACGACCTGTGGCTGAACGAGTCGTTCGCCACCTACACCTCCATCGCCTGCCAGTCCGCCGCCCCCGGCTCGCGCTGGCCGCACTCGTGGACCACGTTCGCCAACTCGATGAAGACCTGGGCGTACCGGCAGGACCAGCTGCCGTCCACGCACCCGATCATGGCGGACATCCGCGACCTGGACGACGTGCTCGTCAACTTCGACGGCATCACGTACGCCAAGGGAGCCTCGGTCCTCAAGCAGCTCGTCGCGTACGTCGGCCAGGACGAGTTCTTCAAGGGCGTGCAGGCCTACTTCAAGCGGCACGCGTTCGGCAACACCCGCCTGTCCGACCTGCTCGGCGCCCTGGAGGAGACCTCCGGCCGCGACCTGAAGACCTGGTCGCGGAAATGGCTGGAGACGGCCGGCATCAACATCCTCCGCCCGGAGATCGCCACCGACGCCGACGGGGTCATCACCTCCTTCGCCGTCCGCCAGGAGGCCCCGGCGCTGCCCGCCGGCGCCAAGGGCGAGCCGGTGCTGCGCCCGCACCGCATCGCGATCGGCCTGTACGACCTCGACTCCGACTCCGGCAAGCTGGTGCGCACCGAGCGCGTCGAGCTGGACGTCGACGGCGAGCTGACGGCCGTACCGCAGCTGACCGGCAGGCGCCGCCCGGCGGTCGTGCTGCTCAACGACGACGACCTGTCGTACGCCAAGGTCCGCCTCGACGAGGAATCGCTGAGGACGGTCACCGAGCACCTCGGCGACTTCCAGGAGTCCCTGCCGCGCGCCCTGTGCTGGGCCTCGGCCTGGGACATGACGCGGGACGCGGAGCTGGCCACCCGGGACTACCTCTCCCTGGTCCTGTCCGGCATCGCCAAGGAGTCGGACATCGGTGTCGTGCAGTCGCTGCACCGCCAGGTCAAGCTCGCGATCGACCTGTACGCCGACCCGGCCGCCCGCGAGGCCCTGCTGGCCCGCTGGACCGACGCCACGCTGGCCCACCTGCGGGCGGCGGAGCCGGGCGGCGACCACCAGCTGGCCTGGGCCCGTGCCTTCGCGGCGACGGCCCGCACGCCCGAGCAGCTGGACCTGCTGGAGGCCCTGCTGGAGGGCACCCAGACCGTCGAGGGCCTGGCCGTGGACACCGAGCTGCGCTGGGCGTTCGTGGAGCGTCTTGCGGCGGTCGGCCGCTTCGACGAGGCGGAGATCGCGGCCGAGTACGAGCGGGACAGGACGGCCGCCGGTGAGCGGCACGCGGCGACGGCTCGCGCCGCCCGCCCGACGGTGGAGGCCAAGGCCGAGGCCTGGGCCTCGGTGGTCGACTCCGACAAGCTGCCGAACGCCGTGCAGGAGGCCGTGATCAGCGGCTTCGTGCAGACCGACCAGCGCGAGCTGCTGGCGCCGTACGCGGACCGGTACTTCGAGGTCGTCAAGGACGTCTGGGACGCGCGTTCGCACGAGATCGCCCAGCAGATCGCCGTCGGCCTGTACCCGGCGGTCCAGGTGTCCGAGGCGACCCTCGCCAAGACCGACGCCTGGCTGGCGGCGGCCGAGCCGAACGCGGCCCTGCGCCGCCTCGTCTCGGAGTCCCGCTCGGGCGTCGAGCGGGCGCTGAAGGCCCAGGCGGCGGACGCGGCGGCCGAGTAGCCACCCTTTGACGAGGGCGCCCGGCATCCGTGCCGGGCGCCCTTTCCCCGCCGGCCGGCCTTCAGCCGGCGGTCACCGCCCGCAGCGCCTCCAGTACCCGGGCCACCGCCCGCCCCGTCTCCCCGCCCCTGCGCACCGCCGCCGTGACGTGCCGGACCGGCCCGGCCGGCCCCAGGTCGCGCATGACCACCCCGTCGCGGCGGGCCGCGGCCATGCGTGGGACGAGGGCCACTCCCATGCCCGCCTCCACCATGGCGAGGATCGCGGTCCAGCCGGAGGCGGAGTGGCCCTGGTGGGGGCTGAAGCCGGCCGCCTCGCAGGCGCGGCGGGTGATGTCGGACCAGGGGCCGCTGCCGCCGAAGATCCAGGGGTCGGCGGCGAGGTCGGTCAGGTTCAGGGAGTCCGCGCGGGCGAGCGGGTGGTCGGGGGGCAGTGCCACGTCCAAGGGGTCGGCCAGCAGGGGGACCTGGGTGAAGCGGGGGTCCGCCGCGCTGGGGGCCGAGGCCGCGAGGGACAGGGCGAGGTCGACCTCGCCGGCGGTCAGGAGGTCGTAGGCCTCGGCGGCCTCCGCCTCCGTCACCCGGACGGTCACTTCGGGGTACGTGTCCCGCAGGGCCCGTACGGCCGGTACGACCAGGGCGGGTACGGACGTCGGGAACGCGCCGACCCGGACCTCCCCCGCCTCCCCCTGGGTGTACGCCGCCAACGCGGCCTCTGTGCGCTCCAGTTGCTCGAAGACCGGCTCCGTGTGGGCCAGCACCAGGCGGGCCGCGTCGGTGAGCCGTACCCGGCGGCCCCGCGCCTCCAGCAGGGGCACGCCGAGCTGCCGGGCGAGGTTGGTGAGCTGCTGGGACACCGCGGACGGGGTCATGTGCAGGGCCTCGGCCGTCGCGGTCACGGTGCCGCGCTCGCGCAGGGTGCGCAGGATCTGCAGCTTTCGGATGTCCCACTCGGCCATGCCGGGAAAGCTACATGTCAGCGGCGTGAACCCGCGCCCAGGACCACTCCGCCGAGGATCAGGGCCATCGACAGCAGTTGCGGCAGGCCCGTCGTCTCGCCGAGCACGGCCCAGGACAGCAGGGCCACGCAGACCGGCTGGACGTAGTAGACGATGCCCGCGCGGGTCGCGCCGATCAGGGCGACGGCCCTGTTCCAGGCGAAGAAGGCCACGGCGGAGGAGGCGACGCCGACGTAGAGGAGGGGCAGGACGGTGGCGGGGGTGGGGTGGAAGGAGCCCTGTACGGTCACGCTCACCGCCTGCGCGGGCAGGAGGAGGACCGTGCCGGTCAGGAACGTGGTGAACAGGAAGCCGGTGCCCTTCAGTTCGGCCGGCCTGCGGCGCAGCAGCACGCTGTAGCGGGCGAAGCAGCAGGCCGCCGCGATCATCCACAGAGTGCCGGACGAGAAGTGCGTGCCGCCGCCCACGAGCAGTGTCACGCCCGCGCAGGCGACGAGCAGCCCGGTGGTGCGGCGCGCGCCGAGCCGTACACCGCCCAGCCGTTCGAACACCGCCATGAGCACCGGGGAGGCGGCCATGATCATGCCCATGGTGGCGGCGGGCGTGGTCAGTCCAGCCTGGTTGACGAGGGTGTTGTAGGTGGCCACGCCGAGGAGGGAGGCGAGGAGGACGTAGCGGGCGTGATGGCGGATCAGCGTCCGCTGCCGCCAGGCCTGCCGGGCGCCGAAAGGGGCTACGGCGAGGAGCGCGACGGCCCAGCGCCAGAAGGCGTGCTGGACGGGCGGGACGCTGTCGTGCAGACCGCGGGAGGCGACGAAGCTGCCGGACCAGACGAGGGTGGCGAGGGCGGCGAGGGCGAGTCCGGCCGCGGGGGCGGCGGCCTTGCGGGCGGGTGCGGTGGAGGTGGTGGTGGTCCTGGGCAGGACGGCTGCCACGGGGCTCCTTTCGGTGGGTGGTGGGTCCGTGTCCCTACCGTCGCAGCCGCAGATCCATAAGGTCCATCGAATCTTTTCGAGCATTCTTTTCAGTTGAACTGAACGGTTGGTTCCTGCCGCCCCCGAGCTGTCCCGCGAGCGTCGCGCCGAACGCCAGCGCCATCCCCGCCACCTGCACCGGTGTGAGCGCCTGGCCGAGGGCCGCCCAGCCGACCACGGCCGCGGTGAGCGGGGAGAGCGGGCCGAGGAAGGCGACCTGGGTGGCGGTGAGCCGGCCGATGCCACGGAACCAGAGCCAGTACGCCACCGCCGTGTTGGCCAGGGCGAGATAGAGGTAGCCGCCTGCGGCACGGGCGTCCAGGGCGGGCGGGGCGCCCTCGGCCAGGAGGGCGAGCGGCGCGATGAGCAGGCCGCCCGCGGTGAGCTGCCAGCCGGTGAGGGCCAGCGGGCCCACGCCGTCCGGGCGGCCCCACCGCTTGGTCAGCACCGTACCGGCGGCCATCGAGGCGGTGGCGGCCACGGCCGCGAGCACTCCGACGACGTCGAGCGTGCCGGTGCCCTGGAGGACGACGAGGCTGACGCCGAGCGCGGCCGCGACACCGGTGCCGAGCGTGCGCCGGGCAGGCCGCTGCCCGAGCAACAGCGCCGAGAGGCCGACGACGAACAGCGGCTGGACCGAGCCGACGACGGCGGCCATACCGCCGGGCAGCCGGTACGCCGACACGAACAGCAGGGGGAAGAAGGCGCCGATGTTCAGCGCGCCGAGCACCGCGGACCGCCACCACCAGCCGCCCCGCGGCAGCACCCGGGTGAGCGCCAGCAGGAGCAGTCCGGCGGGCAGGGCGCGCAGGAGAGCCGTGAACAGGGGGCGGTCCGGTGGGAGGAACACGGTGGTGACGGCGTAGGTGGTGCCCCAGGAGACGGGGGCGAGCGCGGTGATCGGGACGGTCGTGGATCGCTTCACGGCCGGGCCCTCCGGGTTCCCTCGGCGTCGACGAGGACAGGGGCGGAAGCAGGGGCCGGGGCCAGGGCAGGTGCGCCGCCCCTGGTCACCGTCGCCGGCAGCGGTCGTACCGCCTCCGCCGGCAGCCGGGGTTCCGTCCGGATCAGGAGAGCCGCGGCCACCGCCGAGGTCAGGACGAGGACGGCCCACGGCGCGCGGCCGTCCAGGGCCAGCAGGGCCGTGAACAGGGAGGGCGCCACGGCCTTCGCGAGCGACCAGGACATCTGGTAGGCCGCCAGGTACCGGCCGCGCACCGCTTCCGGCGCCGCCGCCACCGCGAGCACCTGGGCGGCGGGGCTGTGGATCAGCTCGCCGAGGGTGTAGACGAGGACCACGGCGATCAGGGCCGCGCCCAGGACCGTGTCCGATCCCGGCCGTACGGTGCCGAGCACGATCTGCGCGGCGAAGGCGGTCGCGAACAGGCCCCCGCCGAGCACCGCCGCCCGGGTGCGGCGGGCCCCGGTCCGGCGGACCCGCGCGCCGACGCCGACCCCGGCGACCGCGCACAGGACGGTGTTGAGGGTGAAGGCGACGCCGGTGAGCGCCGAGGGCCCGTGCAGCCACTCCACCATGAAGAGCGGGAAGAGGACCGACAGGGCCGAATAGCTCAGCGCGTTGAGGAAGTTGGCGCCGGTGACGACCAGGAAGGGCCGGTCGGCGAGGACGAGCCGGTAGCCCGCGCCCGCCCGGCGCGCGACCGGGGCCGCACGTGGCGTACGCACCTGCCGCAGGGGCCGCAGCAGCAGTGCCGCGAGCGCGAAGGAGAGGGCGTTGCCCCAGGCGGCGTACGTGTAACCGGCGCTGCCCGCGAGGGAGATGACCAGCGTGGCCAGCAGCGCACCCGCCCCGTTGCCGGCGTTCTGCAGGGCGCGCGTCGACGCCTGCAGCCGGTCCCGCCCCTGCCCGCTCGCCACCTCGCCGATCAGGGACTGCTGGGCCGCCGGGAAGGCCCGGTCGGCGGCGGCCGTGACCAGGGCGACGGCCGCGAAGGCGGGGAGGGAGTGGGCGAAGGGGTAGAGGGCGAAGCCGGCGACCCGGACGCCGTACAGCGCGTACTGCACCCGCTTGGCGCCGTACCGGTCCACCGCCGCGCCGGCGAGCGGGAGTACGGCGATGCCCGCGAGGCCGGTGGCGGTGAGCACGGCGCCCACGACCGTGAAGGACAGCCCGGTGACGGCGTGGAAGAAGACCAGCGTGAACGGGACGTACATGCCGGTGCCGATGCCGTTGACGGCGGCGGTGACCGGCAGGGTCCATTCGCCGGGTACGCGCTCGCTCTTTCTCATCACATACCCCCTGAGTAGCTTGATGGAAAGTAGCTTAGCACTAAGCAACTTGCAGACAAGCCACTTTCTTGCTGGCGACCGCCCTGGAGGCGATACTCGGCGCATGAGTGCAGGCAAGGATCCCGTCGACGCGATCATCGACCAGTGGGCGGCCGTGCGGCCCGACCTCGACTCCAGAGCGATGGAGGTCTTCGGGCGGATCTACCGCCTCTCCCGCACCATGGGCGACCGCATGGAGAAGGCCTACCAGCCCTACGGCATCTCACGCGGCGAGTTCGACGTGCTCGCGACCCTGCGCCGGACCGGCGAGCCGTACACGCTCTCGCCGCGGCAGCTGTCGGCCACGCTCATGCTCACCACCGGCGGGATGACCGGGCGCCTCGACAAGCTGGAGAAGGCGGGCCTGCTGCGCCGCTCCCCCGATCCGCACGACCGGCGGGGCCTTCAGGTGACGCTGACCGAGAAGGGACTGGACGTCATCGACCGGGCGGTCGGCGCGGGCCTCGCGGTACAGACGGAGGCCCTGTCGCTCCTCGACGACGAGCAGGTCGGCCAACTGGCCGACCTGCTGAGGGAGTTGCTCGCGGGGACGCTGGAGGCTCCGCACTAGGACGGGGCTCAGCCGCCGACGTGCGCGGCGACCGCCGCCTCGATGTCCGCCGGGCCGGCCGAGTCGGCGGCCCAGGCCGCGTATCCGTCGGGACGGACCAGCACGGTCGTACGGCGGTCGCTCGCCCAGTGCGCCACGGTCAGCCGGTCCGCGCGACCGGGCCCCGCCTCGTACGACTCCGGGGTGATCAGTACGAACCGGCCGCCGCGCAGGGCCTCGTAGAGACGCCCGCCGCCGGCCAGGGCGACGTCCGGGACCCGGGTGCCGGCGAGTCGGTGGGCGCCGCGCGGGGCGGGGTAGCGGTAGCCGACGCCGGTGACCTGGCCGGCGACCTTGCGCCGGGCGGGGCCGACGGCGTTCAGGAACGTGGTGAGCGCGGCGCGGGCCGCGAGGGTCCAGGGGCGCTTGGCCATGGCGAGGCGGACGATCCCGCCGCTGCTGCGCAGTACCGACCTGCCCACGGGGTGCCGCTCGGCCTGGTAGGTGTCGAGCAGCGCGGGGTCGGCGTGGCCGCGGGCGACCGCCGCGAGTTTCCAGCTCAGGTTGGCCGCGTCCTGCAGGCCGGTGTTCATGCCCTGGCCGCCGGCCGGGGTGTGCACGTGCGCGGCGTCACCGGCGAGGAAGACCCGGCCGACCCGGTAGGCGGGCGCCTGCCGTTCGTCGCTGTGGAAGCGGGACATCCAGCGGGCGTCGTGCATCCCGAAGTCCCGGCCGAGGGCGAGCCGGGTGATCTCCTGGATCTCCGCCAGGTCCAGCGGCTCGGTGTCGGGGACGTTGCGGCCGCGATGCCAGCCGATCACCCGGTGGTAGCCGTCGCCGAACGGCGCGAGGAAGGCGAAGGCGTCACCGACGGCGTTGACGGTGAGCAGGGTCGGCGGTTCCTCGGCGAGCCGGACGTCGGCGAGGACCACGGACCGGATCACCGACCTGCCCGGGAAGGGCAGCCCGATCGCGTCCCGTACGGCGCTGCGCATGCCGTCGGCGCCGACGACGTACGCCGCCCGCAGCGTCTCGGTACGCCCCTCGGGCCCGCGCACCTCGACGGTCACCCCGTCGGCGCCCTGGGTGAGCCCGGTCAGCTCCGCCTCGTACCGGAAGTCGGCTCCCGCCTCGACGGCCCGGCGCTCCAGGACCTTCTCCACCTCGTACTGGGGCAGGACGAGGAGGTGGTTGAACCGGGAGGGGAGGGCATCGAGATCGACGGTCAGCCGGCCGAAGAGGTTGAGGCGGTCGAGGGGTTGGCCGGCCTTTTCGAGGTCGTCGGCGAGAGCTCGGGCGTCGAGCTGTTCGAGGGTGCGGGCGTGCAGGACGAAGGCGCGGGAGAGGTTGCTGATCCTGTGGGGGCGCTTTTCGAGGACGGTGACCGGGACGCCGGCGGTGGCGAGGTCGCCGGCGAGGAGCAGGCCGGTGGGGCCGGAGCCGACGATGACGATGTTTCCCTTGGTGCCGTTCACGGGGGCCTCCTGAGGGTGTCAACGCTTGTTGGTCAACGCTTGTTGGCAACGGTAGGACGGGCCGACGGCGGAGTCAACACTTGTTGGCCTACGTATGTTGGCCTACGCTCGTTGACATGACTGGCATGACCGGCAGCAGGAAGACCAACCAGGCGCGCCGCTCCGACGCCACCCGTACCGCCATCCTCGACGCCGCCCGCGAGCGGTTCGCCGCCGACGGCTATGAGCGGGCCACCATCCGCGCGATCGCCCGGGACGCGGGCATCGACCCGTCCATGGTCATGCGCTACTACGGCAGCAAGGAGGGCCTCTTCGCCGCGGCCGTCGCGCTGGATCTGCGGCTGCCCGATCTGACCGGCGTGCCACGGGAGGAGGTGGGCCGGGCGCTGGTGAGCCACTTCCTCGGTGTGTGGGAGGAGAACGAGGAGCTGACGGCCGTGCTGCGGGTCGGCGCCACGAACCAGGCCGGGGCCGAGCGGATGCAGGGCATCTTCCGGGACCAGCTGCTGCCGCTGGCCCAGCAGGTGTGCCCCGACCCCGAACAGGTCCCGGCACGGGCCGCGCTGTGTGCCGCACAACTCCTCGGGCTGGCCCTCACCCGCTATGTGCTGCGCCTGCCGGCGGCACGGGAACTGACCCGCGAGGAACTGCTGGCGTGGCTCGGGCCGACGGTACAGCGGTACCTGACGGCACCGAACCCCTGAGCCGCGCCGCCAGGGGCCCCTTGCCCCCCGAACCGGACGAGGAAAACGCCGGGGCGCCGCCCCGGAGGCCGGGCCGTCGGTGAGGTAGTGCTCTTCGGGCTGCTCAGCTCCCGGAGTCCTAGAGGCGACTGCCGATGAATCTCCGCCCCGTGACCGCTGGTTCCGATGCCGCGATACACACCGTGTGGCGGCTTCCTGCCGCTGACGCCCTGTGGGGGCACCGAGCCCTTTGGTGGAGCGTCGGGCCCGCCGGAGAGCTTGCGGTCCTGCTGGTCCACCGGCGACACCTTGATCACATCCGCTACATCAAGGGGTGGATCGGGTGGAGGCCGGAACTGCCGTTCACGGGTGAACTGGTCACCGTCACGGGACAGGAGGAACGGCGCATCCTGGTGAAGGACATCCGGATTCGGCCCAGTCACTTGGCCCTGCTTCCGGGTTCCCGGTTCCTGCTGGCGGCCGTACGTTCCGCAACGAGACCGAGGGCACCTGGGCACCTGGGCACCTGGGCACCTGGGCACCTGGGCACCTGGGCGCCCAACGCTGTGGTGTTCTCCTCATCAGGTACGCCCGAGGCCGAGTTCTGCGTCGGTGATGACATTCCCGCTCTGGTCACCGACGTCCACGGAGGCATCTGGACGGCCTACGGCGACGAGGGCATCTACGGCGGCACCCCGAGTCAGGAGCGGGCCTCGCCGGCTGGAACGCCCGGGGGCAGACGTCCTGGGCTCCCAAGGGCCGGCTGCCAGACCTCCCACTGGAAGGCTGCACCGCCGCGACCGAGAACGAACATGTATGGCTGGTCTGGTACTACGGCAACGGCAAACGCGGCACCTTCCTGACCCGGATCACTCCGTCCACCGGCGACGTTGCCAGCTATCCCAGCCCCGTCCACGACCCGGACGGATTCGCGGTCCGCGGCAACAGGGCGGTACTCACCCGCCGAAATCACAACAAGCGGTCCGTTGAGCTCATACATGCCGAGCTCAACGGCACCACCTGGGCAGTAACCAGCCGCCGACGGCTGCGGGTGCCCGGTCGAGCCGTCCTGCGCTGCGGCCAAGGCCGCGACGGTACTCCGGCTCGAGGTCAGCGACCCCCGCGGCGAACAGTTGCCCTGCCCTCGGGACGCGACCGGTGACGATCAGTTCGGGCGCGGCCTGTTGCTGGTCGCGGCGCTGGCGGACGGCTGGGGTGTGGGACCACGAGTCGGCGTGGGCAAGATCGTCTTGGCGCAGTGGAACCTCGGCCTCGCCCTCTGCGGTGGCGATGGGCTCGCGCGTACGCGGGGGTGACGGAAATGGCGCTAGCGTGGGCCCGTGCCGGAAAGGCGTTGGACGAACGGAAGGGGCGGCCGATGACCATGCCGTACGCGGACGGAAACGGTCCGCTCATCCCCAAGCCCGAGCTGACCCTGTCGGCGCTCCGGCAAGCCGTCGCCACGGTCGCGCCTTCCCGCCTTCCCGAGTTCTTCGAGGACCTGCAGAAAGCGTTCGTACGAGCCGGGGACGAGGACAGCGTCGTACCGATCCGGATGTTCTACCGGCAGTGGGGTGTCGTGGTAGAGATCGAGCGGCACCCGGAGACGGCCCGGCGGCTGCACACCGCCGAGCAGGCCCTCAGCAGCCCCGACCCGGATGTGCGCGAGCGGGCCGTCCGCGAGGCCGCGGAGATCGTGCGCGCGGCACACCATGAGGTCGCCGGTGGCTGACTGGCGCTGGGAGATGTTCCAGGACGATCTGCTGGACGGTCTCCCGGAGACCGCCCGCACAGAGACCGAGCGACTGGCCAACGAGATCGCCGTGCGCGAGTCCATGGTCTTTCTTGAGGGCGCCGCCTACACGGGACCTGGTCCTGGTGTGCGCACCGAGTGCCAAGGGCTGCTCATGCTCACCTTTCTGACGGACGTACGTGGTGAGCGGATCGTCGTCGTGCAGGTGAGCTGGTTCGGCTGACGTGCCCGAGCCGGGCGGAAAACGCCTTGGGCGCCGACCTCACCCGGGTACGGCAGCACGCGCGTACCGGCGGGAGGACAGGCGCCCCCGGCGAGAGAACCGGTGTCCGGTCAGGCCTTGGCGTCGGCCTTGGGCTTCACGTTGGACGAGGGCTTGATCGTCCGGATCTTGGACTTGTCCAGCGCCATCACCAGACCGGCGATGACCACGAACAGCGCGAGCGGGATCAGCACGTAGAGGCCCAGCGTCTGGATGACGCTCAGGCCGGGGCCGGGGTCGTCGCCGTCGTCGCGGGTCAGCGCGAGCGCGGGGGACGACATGAGCAGCATCATCAGCGTCGTACCGGCGGCCAGGGCGCCGGCGCGCAGGGCGTTCTTCTTGTCCACGATCTCAAGTTAGCGAACCACCCGGAAGGCCGCGCGGCCGGGGTCCCGTACCGGGGGTTCACACACCCCTGGCCTGCCCGAACACATGGAGTAGTGCCCGCAGCCGCGGGGAGGCCGTCAGTTCCTCCAGGGGCACGGGCCGGCCCGCGGGGTCCGCGATCGGCAGTCGCCAGTTGGGGTACTGGTCCCAGGTCCCCGGCAGATTCTGCGGGCGGCGGTCGCCGACGCCGTCCGGGAGCCAGACGCCGATCAGCCGGGCCGGGGTGCGCAGCAGGAAGCGGTGGACGGCGCGGATCTCCTCCTCCTCGTCCGAGCCGGGCGGCCCGGCGGCCGTCAGGTCCAGCAGACCGAGGCTGCCCAGCAGGGCGAGCCACTCGGCGGCGTCGGCGACGGCCTCGGCGCGTTCCTCGGTCGCCGGGCGGGTGAGCAGGCCCAGGCGGTCGCGCAGGTCGACGTGGTCGCCGGTGAGCCGGGCGGCGGTGGGCGGCAGGTCGTGGGTGGTGGCGGTGGCCAGGCAGTCGGCGCGCCAGCGCTCGGGCGGCAGCGGGCGTCCGTCGCCCTCCCAGTCGCGTTCGAACCACAGCACCGAGGTGCCGAGCACCCCGCGCCGCTGCAGCGTCTCGCGCACGCCGGGCTCGACGGTGCCGAGGTCCTCGCCGATGACGACGGCTCCGGCGCGGCCGGCCTCCAGGGCGAGGATCGCGAGCATGGCGTCCGCGTCGTAGCGGACGTAGGTGCCCCCGGTGGGCGCGCTGCCCTGGGGGACCCACCACAGCCGGAACAGGCCCATCACGTGGTCGATGCGCAGGGCGCCGGCACAGCGGAAGAGGGCGCGCAGCAGCTCGCGGTAGGGCGCGTATCCGGTGGCGGCGAGCCGGTCGGGGCGCCAGGGCGGCAGGCCCCAGTCCTGGCCGCGGGCGTTGAAGGCGTCGGGCGGGGCGCCGATGGACATGCCGGCGGCGAACACGTCCTGCTGGGCCCAGGCGTCGGCGCCGGCGGGGTGCACTCCGACGGCGAGGTCGTGCACGATCCCGACGGACATGCCGGCCTCGCGGGCGGCGCGCTGGGCGGCGCGGAGCTGGCCGTCGGTGAGCCAGGCGAGGCGGGCGTGGAACTCGACCCGGTCGGCCAGGTCGGCACGGGCGCGGGCGGTCTCGGCCGAACGGGGGTCCCGCAGGGCGGATGGCCACCGGTGCCAGTCGGAGCCGTGGATCTCGGCGAGGGCGTACCAGGTGGCATGGTCGTCGAGGGCCTGGCCGTGGGCGGCGCGGAAGTCGTCGTAGGCGGCCCGGCGGCCGGGGCCGAGGGGGACGGTCAGGACCAGGTCCAGTGCCTCGCGCTTGAGTTCCCACACGGCGTCGCGGTCGATGAGGGCGCCCTTGTCGAGGACGGCGGCACGCAGCCGTTCGGCGCGCTCCAGCAGGGCACTCAGCCGCTCGCGGTCGGCGGCGTAGGCGTACTCGGGGATGTCCTCGATCCGCAGGTGGACGGGGTCGGGGAAGCGGCGCGAGGAGGGGCGGTAGGGCGAGGGGTCGGTGGGGGCGCCGGGTACGGCCGCGTGCAGCGGGTTGACCTGGACGAATCCGGCGCCGGCGGTGCGTCCGGCCCAGCCGGCCAGCTCGGCGAGGTCACCGAGGTCGCCCATGCCCCAGGAGCGGCGGGAGAGCAGGGAGTACAGCTGGACGAGGAGGCCGTGGGCGCGGCCGGGCGGGGCGGGCAGCCGGTCGGGGGAGACGACGAGGTGGGCGTGGCCGGTGCGGCCGTCGGGGGCGGCGGCGGTCACCCGGTGCACGCCGAGCGGCAGGTCCGCGGCGGTGTCCCGGTCCTGGCCCGCCTCGGTCTCGACACGCAGGCGGGTGCCGGGCGGCAGCGCGGCGAGGGCGGCGGGGCCCTGCGGGTCGCCGGCCCAGTGCACGAGCGTCGGCGGCAGCAGGCGCTCGCGCAGTTCGCGTTCCCGCGCGTCGAGGGCGGCGCGTACGGCGGCGGGTCCGGCCGCGTCGACGCCGAGGGCGGCCAGGGCGGCGACCACTGCGGAGGCGGGGACCGGGACCTCGCGACCGGGGGCGGGGCTGTAGGAGGTGGCGACCCCGTGCAGACCGGCGAGCCGGGCCAGGTCCGCGTCCGCGAAGTCCTCGAACTCCGCGCTCATCTACGGCCTCGCGCCGAAGGCGCCGGACTCTTCCGACCCCCCGCCGTAGGTGTCGGATTCGTGCGACCCCGCGCCGAAGGCGTCCGACTCGCTGGTCAGCGGGGTGGCCTCGGCGAGCGGCGGCTCGCTGGTCAGGGGCTCGGCGTCGGGCAGGGGCGGCTCGCTGGTCAGCGGGGCCTGGGCGCAGGCGCTCTCCGCGCTGAACACGCACAGCGCGCCGTCGGTCGGGGCGGACGGGTCCGCCTCGGGTTTCCACTGGGCCGGGATCGGGAGTCGAGCCGGTGCGGCCACGAGGGGCCTCCTTCGGGGGGCGGTCGGATGTTGCGGTTTTGAACGGATTACGGCAGGCCTACCCCGTGACGGCGCGGGCACTCCCGAGAGCTGCTCGAACACACGACGACGGGCGGCGCGCGGCCCGCGCCGCAGATCACTGTTCACTCAGTGCATGTAGCCGGGTACGGCCGAGCAGCGGGGCGCGGGCCGGGGCTGCTGTTCGCCGCCGCTCTCCGGCCTCGCCGTCGGCACCGCCGAGTCGGTGGCGAACCGCCGCCGCGGCCTGGCCGCACAGGTCGCCTCCGGGGTGCCCCGGGCGGTGCTCGGCCGGGCGCTGCTGCTGGAGACGGCGCTGCCGCTGGCCCTGGAGGTCGTGCTGGCGGGTGCCGGCGGCATGGCGATCGGCGTCTGGTACGCCTCGCTGACCCAGGGCCGGCTCACCCAGGCGGTGCCGTGCACCGCACTGCTGGTGCCGGTGGGCGTGTACGCCTGCTGCCTGCTGGCGGCGGCCGTCTCGCTGCCCCCTGCTGCGCCGTTCGGCACACCCCGGGGCGCTGCGGTACTCGTGAGCCCGAAGACTCCGGGGCACAGGGGACCCCCGGAGCCGGCGGGTACGCGAAGGCCCGGATTGTCAGGCGGAAATGCCGTCGATCCGGGCCAGGGCATCGTCCGCGCCGTACGGCTGCAAGTAGGGCAACCAGCGCGGATCCCTGTGCCCGGTGCCGATGATGCGCCAGGCCAGCCCGGTCGGCGGGGCGGGTTTGTGCCGCAGTCGCCACCCCAGCTCGACGAGGTGACGGTCGGCCTTCACGTGGTTGCAGCGGCGGCAGGAGGCCACCACGTTGTCCCAGACGTGCTTGCCCCCGCGACTGCGCGGGATGACGTGGTCGACGCTGGTTGCGACGCCACCGCAGTACATGCACCGGCCCCCGTCGCGCGCGAAGAGTGCGCGCCGGGTGAGTGGAACGGGCCCCCGATAGGGAACCCGGACGAATCGCTTGAGCCGGACCACGCTGGGTGCGGGGACTGTGACGGTTGCGCTGTGCATATAGGCGCCGGATTCCTCGAGGGAGACGGCCTTGTTCTCCAGGACGAGGACGAGCGCGCGGCGGAGCGGTACGACGCCGAGCGGCTCGTACGACGCGTTGAGGACCAGGACGTGCGGCACGGGTGCCTCCTTGGGCGTCGGCGGCGCGTGGCTCGCGCCGGGACGATCTGCAGCCAGTCTCCCCTCATGCCTGGTGGAAGCGCCACCATGTCCCGGTAACGGGCTGGGAGTGTTTTCGACCACACCTGATTCATCCCCCGGATCATGGCCGGTTCAAGCCAGGGTGAGTCCCGTCTCTCCTGCGCCCCTCCTTGGCGGATCCGCGCGATGCGCACACAATGCCCCGTTAGTGTGGTGGCCCTGTCCGTCCGGTGACCTTCTCGTGACCTTCAAGACCTTGACCGCCCGCCGGCACGGACCGTGCAGCACCTGGAGGTACCTGCCGTGTCGTCCTTGCCCGCCGCCCTCTTGGCCGCCGGTGCGTCGCCGACCCCGTCCCCTTCCCCGTCCGAGACGGCACCGGTCGTGCCGTCGCTCCAGGACGCCCAGCAGAGCGCGACGAACGCGGCGAGCTGGGTCGAGCAGAACTGGTCGACCTGGCTCGCGATGGGGCTGCAGATCCTGCTGATCGTGGTCGTGGCGGTGGCGCTGCGCGCGGCGGTGCGGAAGGCGATCACCAAGCTGATCGACCGGATGGGCCGCACCGTCGAGGCCGTGGACGGCACGGCGCTGAGCGGGCTGCTGGTCAACGCCGAGCGGCGCCGGCAGCGGTCGGCGGCGATCGGCTCGGTGCTGCGGTCGGTGGCGAGCTTCCTGATCCTCGGTACGGCCGCGCTGATGGTCCTGTCCACCTTCAAGATCGACCTGGCGCCGCTGCTGGCGTCGGCCGGTGTGGCCGGTGTGGCGATCGGTTTCGGCGCCCGGAACCTGGTCACCGACTTCCTCTCCGGCGTGTTCATGATCCTGGAGGACCAGTACGGCGTCGGTGACGTGATCGACGCGGGCGTGGCCACCGGTGAGGTCATCGAGGTCGGGCTGCGCGTGACCAAGCTGCGCGGTGGCGAGGGTGAGATCTGGTACGTCCGCAACGGCGAGGTCAAGCGGATCGGCAACCTCTCCCAGGGCTGGGCGACGGCCGGGGTGGACGTGACGGTGCGGGCGAGCGAGGACCTGGACCGGGTCAAGGCGACCCTGGACGAGGTCGCCGAGCACATGAGCAAGGAAGAGCCCTGGAACGAGCTGCTGTGGGGCCCGATCGAGGTGCTCGGCCTGGACTCGGTCCTGATCGACTCCATGGTGGTGCGGGTCTCGGCCAAGACCATGCCGGGCAAGGCGCTGACGGTCGAACGCGAACTGCGCTGGCGCATCAAGCGCGCCTTCGACGCGGCGAGGATCCGCATCGTGGGCGGCGCGACGTCGGTCGAGGACGCGGAGGAGGCCGCCGACCCGGCGGCGGCGGTGGCGGCGCCTTCGGTGTACGCCAACGCGGACTCGCCGCAGGCGGCGGCGACGGCACCGATCGCCATGCAGCGGCCGACGCCTCCGGGCAAGTAGCGAGCGGAACGGTTTCAGCACACTCGTTCGAGTGAACAGGTGGGGCATTCCGGCGCCGAGGGCGCGCGTGGTGCCCCATCGTTCTGCCCGGGGCGCCCGGCGTGGGCTTAGCCTGGCATCAGTGCGACAAGGAGAACGAGCGATGAGCGCCGAACCTCTCATGGAGCCGGTGATGACGCAGGACCCCATCGATCTGCTGATCGCGATCGAGGAGGCGTCGGTGGCGCCGATTCGACCCGAGTACGTCGAGGGGACGGTCATCGTGCCGCCGCAGCCGGACTACAACCACAGCAAGGGCGCCGTCAAGCTCACGGTCCAGCTCCACATGGCCGGACTCGACCTGGCGGGTATGGGCATGGGCTTCCGGGCTGCCCACCAGGACGGCAGCACCATGGCGCTGGTGATTCCCGACTTCTACGTCCTGCGCCGGGAGCCGACCGAGCTGGACAGCTCATATCTCAAGGTGCACAAAGGGTGGTACCCGATCGACATGGTCACTCTGGTCGGCGAGGTCACGTCGACCAACCACGCGGTTGACACCGGCGCCAAGCTCGCCACCTATGCCGCCGTCGACATCCCCGTCTACGTCCTGATCAACCGCAACACGAAGACCGCCCACTGCTACACCGACCCCGTCCTCCCCGGCGACGACCCCACCGAGGCCTACTACAGGACCGACACCAAGGTCACCCTCGGCGACCCCCTCCCCCTCCCGGCGCCGTACCCCACCCTCGACACCGCCCCCTTCGTCACCGACTGACGAGCAGCACGACCTGGCACAGCGCGACGAACGCGCTCGCCCTGCGCAGGCCCGAGCCGCCCGTCAGGTTGCGGTCGGCGTGGATCTTCATGCGGGCCTCTCCCGACGCGTCGTCGAAAGTCACCGTGCCCGTGACGGAGCGCCGCCCGCGGAACGGGCGCCAGCGGAAGTGGAGTTCCTCGCCGCTCAGCACGTCCCACGCCCGCTCGGACGCGGGCAGGTCCGCCTTCAGCCGCGCGGCCGGGCCGGCACCGAGAACATACTCCTGGCAGGCCGCCAGCGCCTCCACCGAGACCGGTATGCCGGTGCCGCGGGCCCGGCGGAGCAGGGTGCCGTACAGGTAGAGGGCGAAGAGGAAGCCGACGAACGCCCAGAGGGCGGGCGGCAGAGTGAGGTCGGCGGCCGTCGACCAGGACAGTCCGTCGTCCACCGCGCCGAGCACGGTCAGCAAGATCATCAGTGGCAGGACGCCGGACATCGTGGCACGCCACAGCCTCCCCAGGAGTCTTCGGTCGGGCATCCTTCACCATCCGCTCGTCGTCCACCGGCCCCCACTGCCGGGATCGAAGATCGGCAAGCTGTGCATCAGGTATACAGCCGCTCCCGGCGAGATAACGACTCTGTTGCCTCGGAAGCGTTGTCTATTGACGCCCCCTTCGTCCTGGGCTTACTTTCCTCCCACCCCAATAGGAAAGTTTCCTAACAGTGATCTCCTGGGCGGTCGGTGATCAAGACTGGACCTCCGGGCAGGTCACTGAGAAGCTGGGCGGCTGGAAGGGCAGGTGTCGACCCCATGGCAGGAACCGCCGGTACGCCGGGCACCCCGCGCGTGCTGCGCGCCATGAACGACCGCGCCGCCCTGGACCTCCTGCTGGAGCACGGGCCGCTTTCGCGCACCCGGATCGGGAAGCTCACCGGCCTGTCCAAGCCCACCGCCTCGCAACTACTGGCCCGCCTGGAGGCGGCCGGACTGGTCCGGGTCACCGGCACCAGCGAGGGCCGGCCGGGCCCCAACGCCCAGCTGTACGCCGTCAACCCCACCGCCGCGCACGCCGCGGGCCTCGATGTGACCCCGGAGCGGATCCGCGCCGCCGTCGCCGACATCACGGGCCGGACGGTGGGCGAGTACGAGCTGCCCACTCCGGGGCGGCGGCCCGCCCAACCCGTCGTCCGGCAGGTCACCGACGCGCTCGACGGCGCCGTCAAGGCCGCCGGGCTCGCCCGGTCCGATGTGCACCGGCTGGTCATCGGCACTCCGGGCGCCTTCGACCCCAACACCGGTCGGCTGCGCTACGCCTCCCACCTCCCCGGCTGGCACTCCCCCACCCTGCTCGACGAGCTCGCCGCCGCCCTGCCGATGCCGGTGGAGTACGAGAACGACGTCAACCTCGTCGCCCTCGCCGAACAGCGGCTCGGGGCGGCCAAGGGCCACGGGGACTTCGTCCTCCTGTGGAACCAGGAGGGGCTCGGCGCCGCCCTGGTCCTCGGCGGCCGGCTGCACCGCGGCTGGACCGGCGGCGCCGGCGAGGTCGGCTTCCTGCCGGTGCCGGGCACTCCCCTGGTGCGGCAGGTGACCAAGGCCAACAGCGGTGGCTACCAGGAGCTGGCCGGCTCCCAGGCGGTACCGAAGCTGGCCCGCGAACTCGGCATCCCGGATGTGCCGTCGGGGCCGTACACCGAGGTCGCCGCCGAACTCGTGGCCCGGGGCGCCGATCACGCCTCCGGCCCCTACCGGGAACTGCTCCTGACCTACGCGACCCGGCTCGCCACCGGACTCGCCTCGCTCGTCTCCGTCCTCGACCCCGAACTCGTCGTCCTCAGCGGCTCCGCGCTGACGGCAGGCGGCGAGGTGCTGCGCGCCCTCGTCCAGGCCGAGCTGGAGGAGCTGGCCGCGGCCCGCCCCCGGCTGGTCGTCGGCGACGTCCACGAACACCCCGTTCTGCGCGGCGCGTTGGAGTCCGCGCTCGTGACCACCCGCGACGAGGTCTTCGACACCTCGCGCTGACCCCCGGCAGCACTCCTCTTCCCGTTCACCCGTCCCTGGGAGACCTCGCCATGCCCACAGCCATACCCGAAGTCGCCCGAAAAGCGGCTTTCACCCTGACTGCCTCCGCCCTGCTGCTCGCCGCCACCGCCTGCACCGGGCAGTCCGGCTCCGGCGCGACGGACGACGCCTCGAAGGACACCACGATCAACTTCTGGCACGCCTGGAGCGCGCCGAACGAGGTGGCGGCCGTCAAGTCCCTGGTCGCCGGCTTCGAGAAGGCGCACCCCAACATCCACGTGAACATCGTCGGCAACATGACCGACGACAAGATCAACCAGGCGCTGCGGTCGGGCGGTGGCAAAGCGCCGGACGTGATCTCCTCGTTCACCACCAACAATGTGGGCAAGTTCTGTTCCTCGGGTGCCCTGGTCGACCTCAACCCCTTCTTCAGGAAGTCCGGGATCGACCCCGAGAAGACGTTCCCGAAGACCATGAACGAATACACCCAGTTCGACGGAAACCGCTGCACGGTGCCGCTGCTCGGTGACGCGTACGGGCTCTACTACAACAAGACGGCGTTCCAGAAGGCCGGCCTCGCGAATCCGCCGAAGACCTGGTCCGAGTTCGAGGCCGACGCCAAGAAGCTGACCATCACCGACGGCGACTCCTACAAGCAGCTGGGCTTCATGCCGGACTACCACGGCTGGGAGACCACCACCGAGCACTACTTCGCCCAGTTCTCGCCGACGTACTTCGGCAAGGACGGAAAGTCGAACCTCGCCAAGGACCCGGCGTTCGAAAAGGGCTTCGCGCTCCAGAAGCGGCTCGTGGACGAACTCGGCGGATTCCAGAAGCTGGAGAAGTTCCGGGTGACGCTGGGTGACGAATGGGGTCCCAAGCACCCCTTCCACACCGGTCAGGTCGCCATGCAGCTCGACGGCGAGTGGCGGCTCGGCATGGCCGAGCAGGCCAGGCCCAAGTTCGAGATCGGGGTCGCCCCGCTGCCCGTGCCCGACGACCAGGCGGCACAGTACGGCAAGGGCTACATCACCGGCACCATCGCGGGCATCGCCGCCGGCAGCCACAAGCAGAACGCGGCCTGGGAATTCGTCAAGTACATCACCACGAACACCGACGCGGTGGTCGGATTCGCCAACGACATCCACAACGTGCCCTCCACGCTGGCCGCGCTGAAGTCCCCGAAGCTGAAGTACGACCCGCGCTTCAAGACCTTCCTCGACATCGCCGCCAATCCGGAATCCGCCACGACTCCCGCCTCCATCAACGGCGGCCAGTACCTGGTCACGATCCAGCAGCTCGGGTACGACTACGAAAGCGGCAAGGTCACCGATCTGAAGGCGGGTCTGAAGAACTCGGCCGCGCAGATCGACACGGACATCGCGCAGGCGAAGTAGCCGATGAGTACGGTCACTCTGGCGTCGAAGCGCCGCCGGTCGGCGCTTCGAACCCTCGCCTTCATGTCGCCCTGGCTGATCGGCTTCGCGGTGTTCTTCGCGTACCCGCTGATCTCGACGGTCTATTTCTCCTTCATGCACTACGACGGTTTCCGGCCGCCGACGTGGAGCGGTGGGAAGAACTGGCGTTACGTCTTCGAGCACTACCCGCTCTTCTGGCCGGCCCTGCGCAACACGCTGTGGCTGGTGCTGGTGATGGTGTCGTTGCGGGTCGTCTTCGGGCTCGGCATCGGACTGCTCATCACAAAGATCAGGACGGGCACGGGGGTCTTCCGCACCCTCTTCTATCTGCCGTACCTGGCCCCGCCGGTCGCCGCGACCATGGCCTTCGCCTTCCTGCTCAACCCCGGTACGGGCCCGGTCAACTCAGTCCTGGAGAAGGTGGGCATCCCCGCGCCGGGCTGGTTCAACGACCCCACCTGGTCCAAGCCGGCCCTGACCCTGCTGGCGCTGTGGGGCATCGGCGACCTGATGGTCATCTTCATGGCCGCGCTGCTGGACGTGCCGGCCGAGCAGTACGAGGCGGCCGAGCTGGACGGCGCCTCGGCCTGGCAGCGGTTCAGGTACGTCACCCTGCCGAACATCTCCCCGATCGTGATGTTCGCGGTCGTCACCGGCGTGATCCAGACCATGCAGTACTACACCCAGCCGCTGATCGCCGGGAAGGTCGCCTCCGGGGTGATCCAGGGCGCGGGCACCCAGTTCGAACCCGGCTACCCCGACAAGTCCACGCTCACCCTCCCCCAGCTCGTCTACAACCTCGGCTTCCAGCGCTTCGACTACGGCTCGGCCTGTGTGGTGGCCCTGGTGCTGTTCGCCCTGTCGATGGTGTTCACCGGGTTCCTGATGCGGCGCCGGGGCGGTCTCATCCAGGCAGGTGACTGACCATGACCCAAGTACTGGACAAGCCGGTGGAGTTGAGGACGCCCTCCGCGGCCGCCGAGCGCACCGCCCGGCGCAGGGCACTGCTCGAATGGATCGCGGTCCACTCCCTCGGCGTCGCCGCCGCGCTGTTCTTCACCCTGCCGTTCGTCTTCGTGTTCCTGACCTCGCTGATGAGCGACACCCAGGCGCTCAGCCGCGACCTGATCCCGCACACCTGGGAGTGGGGCAACTACAAGAAGGTCTTCGACACGCCCGGCTTCCTGACCTGGTGGAAGAACACGCTGATCTACGCCGGCCTCGGCACCGTGCTGACCGTGGTGTCGTCCGTCCCGGTGGCGTACGCGCTCGCCAAGTTCCGCTTCCGGGGCCGCGATCTGTCCCTGATGCTGGTGATCTCGATGATGATGCTGCCCCCGCAGGTGGTCATCATCCCGATGTACCTGTTCTGGGCGAAGCAGCTGGACCTGTCCGGCACGCTGTGGCCGCTGATCATCCCGATGGCGTTCGGCGACGCGTTCTCCATCTTCCTGCTGCGGCAGTTCCTGATGACGATCCCGAACGAGTACCTGGACGCGGCGCGGGTGGACGGCTGCGGCGACCTCGGGACCCTGCTGAAGGTCGTCCTGCCCATGGCCAGGCCGGGCATCGCCGCCGTCGCCCTCTTCCAGTTCTTCTACGCCTGGAACGACTACTTCGGCCCGCAGATCTACGCGTCCGAGAACCCCGGCGCCTGGACCCTCTCCTACGGCCTGGAGTCCTTCAAGGGCGCCCACCACACCGACTGGAACCTCACGATGGCCGCGACCGTGCTCGTCATGGCCCCCGTGATCCTCGTGTTCTTCTTCGCCCAGAAGGCGTTCGTCGAAGGCGTCACCCTCACCGGAGTAAAGGGTTGATCCATCCATGAAACTCACCGTGGTCGGCGGAGGCTCGACCTACACCCCCGAACTCATCGACGGCTTCGCACGCCTGAGGGACACCCTGCCCATCGAGGAACTCGTCCTCGTGGACCCGGCCGCCGAACGCCTGGAGCTGGTCGGCGGGCTGGCCCGCCGTATCTTCGCCCGGCAGGGCCACCCCGGCCGGATCGTCACCACCGCCGACCTGGACGCGGGCGTCGACGGTGCCGACGCCGTGCTGCTGCAACTGCGCGTCGGCGGCCAGGCGGCCCGCGAGCAGGACGAGACCTGGCCGCTGGAGTGCGGCTGCGTCGGCCAGGAGACCACCGGCGCGGGTGGCCTGGCCAAGGCGCTGCGCACGGTCCCGGTCGTCCTCGGCATCGCCGAACGGGTCCGCCGTGCCAACCCGCGCGCGTGGATCATCGACTTCACCAACCCGGTCGGCATCGTCACCCGCGCCCTGCTCCAGGCCGGGCACCGCGCGGTCGGGCTGTGCAACGTGGCGATCGGCTTCCAGCGGAAGTTCGCGAACCTGCTGGGCGTGGCGCCGGCCGACGTGCATCTGGCGCACGTGGGCCTCAACCACCTCACCTGGGAGACGGGGGTGCGCCTCGGCGGCCCGGAGGGCGAGAACGTCCTGCCCAAGCTGCTGGCCGAGCACGGCGAGGCGATCGCCGACGACCTGCACCTCCCGCACCCCCTCCTGGACCGCCTGGGCGTGGTCCCCTCCTACTACCTGCGCTACTACTACGCCCACGACGAGGTCGTGCGCGAACTGCGCACCAAGCCGTCCCGGGCGGAGGAAGTGGCCGCCATGGAGCGCGAGTTGCTGAGGATGTACGGCGACCCGGCCCTGGACGAGAAGCCGGCGCTGCTCGCCAGGCGCGGCGGCGCCTACTACTCGGAGGCGGCCGTCGACCTGGCGGCGGCGCTGCTGGGCGGGGGAGGCAGCCCCTACCAGGTGGTGAACGCCCTCAACAAGGGCACGCTGCCCTTCCTGCCCGACGACGCGGTGATCGAGGTCCAGGCCGCGGTCGGCCCGGCCGGACCGTCCCCGCTGCCGGTGCCGGAGCTGGACCCCCTGTTCGCCGGGCTGATCGCGAACGTGACGGCGTACGAGGACCTGGCCCTGGAGGCGGCGCTGCGCGGCGGCCGGGACCGGGTCTTCCGCGCCCTGCTGGCCCATCCGCTGATCGGTCAGCACGCGTACGCCGACGCCCTCACCGACCAACTGATCGCACACAACCGGGAGCACCTCGCGTGGGCCTGACCTCGACCGTGCTTGCCATCGACGCGGGCAACAGCAAGACCGACGTGGCCGTGGTCACCGCCGCCGGGGAGGTGCTGGCCACGGCCCGCGGCGGCGGTTTCCGCCCGCCCGCGGTGGGGGTGAGCGCGGCGGTGGACGCGCTGGCCGAACCGGTGGGGCGGGCCTTCGCGGACGCCGGCGTCACATCCGTCTCGCACGTTTCGGCATGCCTCGCCAACGCCGATCTCCCCGTCGAGGAGGAGCAGTTGGCGACCGCGCTCCAGGCGCGCGGCTGGGGCGCGTCGGTGGAGGTCCACAACGACACCTTCGCGATCCTGCGCGCGGGCGTCGCCGAGCCGCGCGGGGTGGCCGTGGTGTGCGGGGCGGGCATCAACTGCGTCGGCATGCGCCCCGACGGCCGTACCGCGCGGTTTCCGGCGATCGGCCGGATCTCCGGTGACTGGGGCGGGGGCTGGGGCCTGGCGGAGGAGGCGCTGTGGTTCGCGGCCCGCGCGGAGGACGGCCGGGGCGAGCCGACGGCCCTGGCCCGCACGCTGCCCGGCCATTTCGGGCTGCCGACGATGTACGCGCTGATCGAGGCGCTGCATCTGGAGCACGTCGGCCACGACCGCCGGCACGAGCTGACCCCGGTGCTCTTCGCGACGGCCGCCGAGGGAGATGCGGTGGCCCGCTCGATCGTCGCCCGGCTCGCGGCGGAGGTGGCGGTGATGGCCACGGTGGCGCTGACCCGCCTGGACCTGCTCGACGAGGAGACGCCGGTGCTGCTGGGCGGCAGCGTCCTCACCGCCGGCCACGCGCTGCTCGACGACGGCATCCGCGACCTGCTCGCCGCCCGCGCCCCCAAGGCCGACGTCCGCGTGGTCACGGCGAGCCCGGTCCTGGGCGCGGCCCTGCTGGGCCTGGACCGGCTGGGGGCGGGCGCGGAGGCCCAGGAGCGGGCGCGGGGGCACTGGGAGGGCTAGCCGCCGCCCACCGCTCCGGTACCTTCCCCGGGGGGAACCGAACAGATGCTCCCGGCGTATTCATGAGCAGCGCACGCTGCGATCCGATCAAGATCCAGTGAAGGCCGGTGCGGATGTCGGTCCGGGCGGCGATACTTGGCGGCGAACGGATGACCATGGGGGAGGTCGAGTGACACACCCGCCGAAGAGCACGGCAGAGCCACCGGTGGCGGGCCCCGGCATGCCCGCCGCCCCCGGTATCCCCGCACAGCCCGTCCGCCCGGCCGCCACCTCCCCCGCGCCGTCGGCCCGGCGGACCGCGTTCGCCGAGGGCGTCGACCGGCTGCGGGAGGCGACGACCACCGAGCCGGGACGGCTGCGGATCATCGGGGCCGTACTCGCGCTGCTGGTCGTGGCGTTCGGCGCGGTCACCGCCTGGCAGGCCAGTGAGCGCGCGGCCGCCGCCGACGACGTGCTGCACAGGAGCCAGCCGCTCAGTTCCGGTGCGGCGGACATCTACCGATCGCTGGCGGACGCCAACACGGCGGCCTCCAGCGGGTTCCTGGCCGGCGGCCAGGAGACGGCCGCCTCCCGCGACCGGTACGAGAAGGACATCCGGACCGCCGCCTCGGGGCTGGTGACGGCCGCCGCGAACGCCGAGCCGGGCTCCGCCTCGGAGGCGACCATCGCCCGGCTGAACAAGCTGCTGCCCGAGTACAAGGGGCTCATCGAGCGGGCGCGGACGTACAACCGGCAGGGTTACCCGGTCGGCGGCGCTTATCTGCGGTACGCCAACGAGAAGATGCAGAAGGAGATGCTCCCGGCGGCGGAGGATCTCTACACCAAGGAGAACCAGCGGCTGGACGCCGACTACGGCGACGCCACCCCGTATCCGTGGATCGCCATCGGCCTCGGCGTGCTCGCGCTGGCCGCGCTCGGCTGGGCCCAGCACCGCACCTACCGGCGCACCAACCGCGTCCTCAACCACGGCCTGGTCGCCGCCTCCGCCGCCACCACGGTCGCGCTGCTGTGGCTGGTCGTGGGGCACGCGGTGGCCCGCTCGGAGCTGAACGGCTCCTACGACCACGGCATCCGCTCGCTGACGGTGCTGCACGACGCCCGCATCGCCTCCCTGAAGGCGCGCGGGAACGAGAACCTGAGTCTGGTGGCGCGCGGCGCCGAGACCATCACGGTCGACGGGCAGACGTACGACGCGTACTACTACGACTTCGACAAGGACATGACCACCCTCGGCACGGGCCTGACCCGGGCGGCAAAGCTCGCCGACGACCAGGGCGGCAGCGCACCGGTGAAGGCGGCGGAGGCCAACATGGCGGTGTGGAAGCAGCGCCACACCGCGGCTCGCACCGAGGACGAGGACGGCAACTACGAGCAGGCGCTGGACAAGGTGATCGGCGCCAAGGGCGCTACCGGCGAGTGCTTCGACAGCGTCGACGCCAATCTCGCCCGCGCCATCGACCACGAGCAGAGCGAGTTCCAGCAGGCCGCCGGCGACGGCCGGGACGCCATGGCCGGGCTGCCGGTGGGCGCGGCCGTGCTCGCGGTGCTCGGCGCGGCCGGGGCCCTGTTCGGCATCGGCCGCAGGCTTTCGGAGTACCGGTGACAGGGGGCATGACGATGTATGCGGCGCGTGTACGGGCCTCCCTGCGGGGCTGGGGCGGGGTCGGCGCGATGGCGGTGCTGTGCGCGCTGGCGCTGGCGTTCGTCCTGCTGCTGCCGTGCACCCAGCAGCCTCCGCCGGACCGCCCGGTGCGGACCGGTCAGGCCGTCGCGAGCGGGGTGCAGGCCCGCGCCGAGGACTGCAAGCCCGACGGGGCGCAGAACCAGACCCTGTCGCCGTCCGGCGCCGACGGCCCGACGATCGACGCGATCAAGGCCCGTACGGGCGCCAAGCGCAAGCTGATCGTCGGCGTGGACCAGAACAGCTACCACTGGGGCTACCGCAACCCCAACACCCAGGGCGCGGAGCTGGAGGGCTTCGACATCGACCTGGTGCACCGGATCGCGCAGGACATCCTCGGCGACCCGGACGCGGTGCAGTTCAAGGCGATCCCGACCAGCCAGCGGATCTCCGCGATACAGGACGGGCGGGTGGACATGGTCGTGCGGACCATGACCATCACCTGCGACCGGCTGTCCCAGGTGGCGTTCTCCGCGCCCTACTTCAAGACCGGGCAGCAGGTCCTCGCCCCCAAGTCGTCGTCGATCACGGGCTACAACAGCACCCTGGCGCACAAGAGGATCTGCACGGCGGCCGGTTCGACGGCGTACACCAAGCTCGACGCCGACAGGAAGGGCGGCACCCTGCCCTCCTCCACGGACATCTCCACCACCGTCCCGAACCAGCTGGACTGCCTGGTCAGGCTGCAACTCGGCGAGGTGGACGCGGTGGTGACGGACGGCGCGCTCGCCGCCAGCCAGGCCGCCCAGGACCCGACCGTCGAACTGAAGGGCGGGGCGTTCACCACCGAGTACTACGGCGTGGCGATGAAGAAGGACGCCTCCGATCTGGTACGCCGGGTCAATCGCATTCTGGTGGACTACCGCACCGGCGGCTGGCAGGCGTCGTACGACAAGTGGCTGTCGGCGACACTGGGGAAGGACTCCAGCGCCTCCAAGCCGCCCGCACCGCAGTATCTGCGCACGAGCTGAGCCACATCCGACCGGAATCCTTGAAAGCAGCGAGAGGTGATCGATGGGCGTCACGGACCCCGCCGGGCCGGTGATGGACCGGGACGAGGTGGACCGTGCGCTGGCGCGGCTCGGCCAGGAGCACGAGGCGATCGAGACCTCGCTGCTGGCGCTGCAGGACCACGCGGGCCGCAGACTCCTCGAAGGCGCCGAACTGACCGGCGTCACCAAGGAACGCTGGCAGGCCACGGAGGCGCGGATCACCCTGCTGTGGGGGTACTTCGACGCCTACGCGGCCGCGCTGCGCTCCGCCCGTGAGATCCGCTCCCGGCGCCGCTGGTCCAGCCGCGAGGACCTGGTGGAGCTGACCGATCTGCTGCGCGGCGAGTCCGTCACCGTGGCCGGGAACGGCACGCTGAGCGAGTCCTTCTCGCTGTCCGGCCTGGTGGACCGGATGAACGAGCTGTACGCGACGAGCCTGGACCTGGTCGTGGCCTGCGACGCGGTGTGGTCGGCGCTGCCCGCGCGGATCGATTTACTCGCCGCGGAACTGCAGCGCACCCGCAAGCTCGCGCACTCCGTCGGCGTACGCCCCGGCGAGCACCCCTCCGGGGACGACCTGGAGCGGATCACGCGCACGCTGACCAGGCTCAGGGAAGACGTCGTGTCGGATCCGCTGGCCTTCTGGGTGCCGGCGGAGGGCAGTTCGGCGCCCGGTGGCGGCCGGCCGGACACCACGGTGTACGACCGTGAGGCGCGCGCCCTGGAGGACGTGCGCCGGGAGATCGACGCCGTGCTGACGGTCCGGCAGGACGCGGAGGCGCGGCTGATCCGGCTGCGGGACGTGCTCTCGCGCGCCGACCGCACCCTCGCCGAGGCGCGCACCGCGCGCGGCGAGGTGCTGGCGAAGATCGCGGCGACCGAGGTGCCGGTGGTCAGCGGGCCGCCGACCGTGCTCCAGGAGCAGCTGGCGACGGCGGCCGAGTACCGCAGGCAGGCGCAGTGGCACCGGCTCTCCCCGCTCCTGGAGTCCCTGGAGCGGAAGGCCGAGGACGAACTGCTGCGCGCCCGCGAGTCGCTGACCGCGGTCACCGCGCCGCTCGCCGTCCGCGCCGAGCTGCGCGGGCGGCTCGACGCGTACAAGGCGAAGGTGGCCCGGCACGGGCTCGCGGAGGACCCGTTCCTGGTCGAGCGGTACGACGCGGCCCGCCGGATGCTGTGGAGCGCGCCCTGCGACCTCCGGGTGGCCGAACAGGCCGTGCTGCGCTACCACCAGCTGGCGGCCGAGCTGCTCGGCGGCGCGGGCGCGCCGGAGGACCGTAAGGGGGACCAGTCATGAGCCAGCCGGGGCAGACCTGTCAGCGGCCGGGCTGCGAGGGGTCGTACGAGGACGTCGGCGGCGGCGAGCTGTACTGCGACACCTGCGGACTCGCGCCGGTGGTGTCGGCGACCGGGATGGTCGGCTCGCCGGCGACCGGGATCACCAGGGGCGCGGCGGACAGCGGGAGTTCGCGCAGCAGCTCGCGCACGTCCTCGCAGTCGTCGAAGTCGCGCCGCTCGGTGTCGGGGCGGCTGTCGCGGTCCCTGTCGGGCCGCTCCAGCGGGCGTTCGGTGTCGGTGCGCAGCTCCGGCTCCTCCTCCGGCACCTCCACCCGCGGGCGGCTCGGCGCCGGCCTGGTGCACGTACCGCAGGTGCCGCGGCCCGACCCGCGCGCGATGGTGCTGGAGAACCCGGAGGTGCCGGAGCGCAAGCGGTTCTGCTCGCGCTCGGACTGCGGGGCGCCGGTGGGGCGCGCGCGGGGTGACCGCCCTGGCCGTACGGAAGGTTTCTGCACCAAGTGCGGGCACCCGTACTCCTTCGTGCCGAAGCTGAAGGCCGGGGACATCGTGCACGGCCAGTACGAGGTCGTGGGCTGCCTCGCGCACGGCGGACTCGGCTGGATCTACCTCGCCGTGGACCGGGCCGTCTCCGACCGGTGGGTGGTCCTCAAGGGTCTGCTGGACACCGGGGACCAGGACGCGATGGCCGCCGCGATCTCCGAGCGGCGCTTCCTCGCGGAGATCGAGCACGCCAACATCGTGCGGATCTACAACTTCGTGGAGCACCTGGACCAGCGCACCGGCTCCCTCGACGGCTATATCGTCATGGAGTACGTCGGCGGCAAGTCCCTGAAGGAGATCGCCAACGCCCGCCGTACGCCGGACGGCCGGCGTGACCCGCTGCCGGTGGAGCAGGCCTGCGCGTACGGCATCGAGGCGCTGGAGGCACTCGGCCACCTGCACAGCCGTAACCTCCTCTACTGCGACTTCAAGGTCGACAACGCCATCCAGACCGAGGACCAGCTCAAGCTGATCGACATGGGCGCCGTGCGCCGCATGGACGACGACGAGTCGGCGATCTACGGCACGGTCGGCTACCAGGCGCCCGAGGTCGCCGACGTCGGCCCGTCGGTGGCGAGCGACCTGTACACGGTGGGCCGTACGCTCGCCGTGCTCACCTTCGACTTCCAGGGCTACACGAACGTCTACGCGGACTCGCTGCCCGATCCGGACACCATCGACGTCTTCCGCCGCTACGAGTCCTTCTACCGGCTGCTCGTGCGCGCCACCGACCCCGACCCGGCCCGCCGGTTCGCCTCCGCGCAGGAGATGGCCGAGCAGCTGACCGGTGTGCTGCGCGAGGTGGTCTCGTTGCAGACCGGGCAGGCGCGGCCCGCGCTGTCGACGTTGTTCGGCCCCGAAGTGAAGGTCATCGACCGGGAGTTGTTCCCCCGGCTGGACGGTGATGTGTCCCGGCTGGGGGCGCGGCCCCTCGCCAGGGCCACGCACCCCGGCCCGGCCGCGCTCCCGCCCGCGCTCGTCAAGCCCGTCGACACCCCGGCCACCGCGCTCGCCCTGCCGGTCCCGCTGGTCGACCCGGGCGACCCCAACGCCGGTTTCCTGGCGGGTCTGCTGACCTCCGCCCCGGCCGAACTGATCAGCGCGCTGGACGCGGCGCCCACGCAGACCGTGGAGACCCGGCTCCGGCAGATCCGCGCCCGGCTGGAGAGCGGCGACCACCAGGCGGCGCTGATGAGCCTGGCCAAGCTGGAGGAGGAGCGCCCCGACGACTGGCGGGTGGTGTGGTACCGGGGCGTGGCCGCCCTGGTCACCGGCGACTTCGAGGGCGCCGCGCTCTCCTTCGACGCGATCTACGACGCCTTCCCCGGCGAGGCCGCGCCCAAGCTGGCGCTCGGCCTGTGCGCGGAGGTGCTGGGCCAGCTGGACAACGCGGCCGAGTACTACCACCTGGTGTGGGCGACCGACCCGAGTTATGTGAGCGCCGCCTTCGGGCTGGCCCGGGTGCAGCTCGCGGCCGGGAACCGGCACGGTGCCGTGCGCACCCTGGAGTCGGTGCCGGAGTCCTCCATCCACTACACGGCCGCCCGGGTCGCCGCCGTCCGGGCGCGGCTCAGACAGCGCACCGCGACCGCCGGTGACGTACCGTTCCTGGACGACCTGACGGCTGCCGCCGGGCAGGTCGAGGCGCTGGACGCGTACGGTCTGGACCCGGCGCGGCGCGAGCAGTTGTCGGCGGAAGTCCTCGGCTCGGCGCTGGACTGGATACTCTCCGGTGGCCAGGGCTCCCCGCCCGCCGCCGGCGGACGGGTGCTGCTGGGCAGCGGTCTGGACGAGCGGGGCCTCCGCTTCGGCCTGGAGCGCGCCTACCGCACGCTGGCCCGGCTGGCGACCGGCGGCGAGGAGAGGATCGAACTGGTGGAACGGGCCAACCGTTACCGCCCCCGGACGTGGGTGTAGTTGATGTCGCAGATGCCCCAGCAGGCCGCACTGCCGAAGTGCCCGAGCTGCGCGGAGCCCGTCGAGCCGGGTGACCTCTTCTGCGGAGCGTGCGGGTACGACCTCTCCGTCGTACCCGCACCTGCGCAGGACCATCCGACGCTCACCATGACCGGCACCCCGGGGGACGGCGTGGACTGGCCCGCCCCCGAGCCGGACGGCTCCGGCGCCCCGCAGGCGCCGCACCTGCCGGCCGACCTGCCCGGCACCGACTCCGGCGGCGCACCCCTGCCCGAGCACGAGTCCGGCACGGACCCGCACGGCCACCGGACCAGCGCATCGGACGCACCGCAGCCGGCCGGTTCCGGGGTGCGCTTCGACCGGCCCGCGGAGCCCGAGGAGTACCCGCTGCAGGCGCCCGACCCGCGGGTGGCCGAGAACCCCGGCACCACAGCCGTGCCGGAGGAGCCCGCGCAGCTGTGCGTGGCCTGCCGGGCAGGCCGGGTGGACAGCGACGGCTACTGCGAGAACTGCGGGCACGCCCAGCCCCGCGAACGCGACCACGTGGAGCGGGAGTCCGGCCCGGTGGCCGCCGTCAGCGACCGGGGCCTGCGCCACCACCGCAACGAGGACGCCTTCGCCGTCGGCCACACCGCGCTGCCCGACGGCACCCCCGCCGCCCTCGCGATCGTCTGCGACGGCGTGTCCTCCGCGACCCGCCCCGACGACGCGTCGTCCGCCGCGTCCCAGGCCGCCGGCGACACGCTGCTGGCCGCCCTGCCGCGCGGCACGCACCCGCAGACCGCCATGCACGAGGCGATCGTCGCCGCCGCACAGGCCGTGAACGCGCTCGCCGAGGAACCCGCCACGGCCCGCGAGCACGCCCCGCACCAGAACTCCCCGGCCTGCACGATCGTCGGCGCGGTGGTCGCCTCCGGACTGCTGGTCGTCGGCTGGGTCGGCGACAGCCGCGTCTACTGGGTGCCGGACGACCGCAGCGCGCCGGCGGCCCGGCTCACCGAGGACGACTCCTGGGCCGCGCAGATGGTCGCCGCCGGCCTGATGAGCGAGGCCGAGGCGTACGCCGACGAGCGCGCCCACGCGATCACCGGCTGGCTCGGCGCGGACGCCTACGAACTGGAGCCGCACACCGCGTCCTTCAAGCCGGACCGGCCCGGAGTCGTGGTGGTGTGCACCGACGGCCTGTGGAACTACGCCGAGACGGCCGAGGAGATGTCCGAGGTCGTACCGCCGGACGCGGCCGAGCGTCCGCTGCACAGCGCCCGGGTCCTGGTCGGCCACGCCCTGGACGGCGGGGGCCACGACAACGTAACAGTGGCGGTCGTGCCGTTCCCGGCGCCGCCGCAGGGGGCAGGATCGGCCTGAGGGCCCGGGGTCTGGGGCCGCGAGCCGGAGGGGACCGGCCCGTTCACAGCCATCGCCCTGCATCGGCAGGGCGGTCAAGGGGGATTTGAGTACGCATGGCCAATTTCGCGAAGTCGCATGTGCCGCAGTTCTCGATGGACGTCTATCAGAACGAGTACCTGCCGGAGGGCGGGCGCGAGGTCAACGCCATCGTCACCGTGACGGCCACCGGTGGCGGCACGGTCGGCAGCGCCGCGGCACCGCTGTACCCGCGGGGCCAGGGCCCCTCGGCCGCCGTGGCGCTGATGGTCGACTGCTCGGGTTCGATGGACTACCCGCCGACCAAGATGCGCAACGCCCGGGACGCCACGGCCGCCGCGATCGACACCCTGCGCGACGGCACGCACTTCGCGGTGATCGGCGGCACACATGTGGCCAAGGAGGTCTATCCGGGCGGCGGACGGCTCGCCGTCGCCGACGCCGGCACCCGTGAGCAGGCCAAGCAGGCGCTGCGCAAGCTCAGCGCGGGCGGCGGTACGGCCATCGGCACCTGGCTGCGGCTGGCCGACCGGCTGCTGAACTCGGCGGACGTCACCATCCGGCACGGTATCCTGCTCACCGACGGCCGCAACGAGCACGAGTCGCCGGAGGATCTGAGGGCGTCGCTTCAGGCCTGCGCCGGACGGTTCACCTGTGACGCGCGGGGCGTGGGCACCGACTGGGAAGTGAAAGAAGTCACAGGGATCGCCTCGGCGCTGCTCGGCTCCGCCGACATCGTCGCCGACCCGGCCGGTCTCGCCGCCGACTTCACGCGGATGATGGAGGCGGCGATGGGCAAGGAGGTCGCCGACGTCTCGCTCAGAGTGTGGACGCCGGTCGGCACGGCCATCCGGTTCGTCAAGCAAGTCGCGCCCACCGTCGAGGACTTGACCGCCCGCCGCACCGAGGCAGGGCCGCGCGCCGGGGACTACCCGACCGGATCCTGGGGCGACGAGTCCCGCGACTACCACCTGTGCGTTCAGGTTCCGGCGGCCGGCCTCGGCCAGGAGATGCTCGCCGCGCGGGTCTCGCTGGTCGTGCCGCAGGCGGACGGATCGGTACAGAACCTGGGCGCGCAGGGCCTCGTACGGGCCGTGTGGACCGACGACATGGCGGCCTCCACCTCGATCAACCCTCAAGTCGCCCACTACACCGGGCAGGCCGAACTGGCACAAGCCATCAAGCAAGGGCTCGATCTTCGCAAGGCGGGCGATTTCGATGGCGCAACGGCCAAACTGGGACGTGCGGTTCAGCTCGCCAATGCCTCCGGGAACGCGGATACTGCGAAACTGCTTGCGAAGGTGGTGGACGTGGTCGATGCCGCGACAGGTACTGTGCGGTTGAAGACGAAGGTCGCAGAGGCGGACGAGATGACTCTGGAGACCCGGTCCACAAAGACTGTTCGTGTAAAGAAGTGACCCAGTAGGACATCCGGAGAAGGGGAAGCACCGACATGCCGACCTGCCCGAACGGACACCAGTCGGGTTCCGACGACTGGTGCGAGGTCTGCGGTCACCGCATGGCCGGTGCCGTACCTCCGCCCCCGCCGCCCCCGCCCGCGGGCGGTTACGGCTTCCCGCCGCCGCAGGGCACCCAGGCCGGCGGACGCCCGCCGGCCGCCTCGGCCCCGGAGCCGGAGCTGTGCCCGCAGTGCCGCACGCCCCGCGAGGGCGGCGCGCCCTTCTGCGAGGAGTGCCGGTGGAACTTCCTGACCAACACGGCCACCTCGTACACCCCGGCCGCGCCGCGCCCGCCGCAGCCGCGGTTCCAGCCGCCGAGCGCGACGTACGGCGGCAATGACGGGTACGAGTACCAGGGCTCGCGCCCCTCGCAGATGAACCGGCCCGCCGAGCCGATCCCGTCCTTCGGCAGCGAGCCGTCGGGCCCGACGCCGTTCGCCGCCGAGCGCGGCCCGTCGGGCCCGCCGACCTCACCGGGTCCGTCCGGCCCGGGCGGTCCGGGTGGCTTCGGTGGCCCGGGTCAGGGCGGCCCGGGTGCCGGTGGCCCTTCCGGTTTCGGCGGCCCGGGTCAGGGCACCCCGGGTGCCGGTGGTCCCTCCGGTTTCGGCGGCGGGCAGGGGCAGGGGCAGGGGCCCGGTGGTCCCTCCGGTTTCGGCGGCCCGGGTCAGGGCGCCCCGGGTGCCGGTGGTCCCTCCGGTTTCGGCGGCGGGCAGGGGCAGGGGCAGGGGCCCGGTGGTCCCTCCGGTTTCGGCGGCGGGCAGGGGCAGGGGCCCGGTGGTGCCTCCGGTTTCGGCGGCGGCCCGGGTCAGCCTCAGGGGCCCGGCGCGCCCGGCGGTCCGGCCGGTCCGCCGCCCTTCGGTCGTGAGCCGTCCGGCCCCGGTGGCCCTTTCGGCCGTGAGCCCTCCGGCCCCGGTGGCCCCACTCCCCCCGGCCCGCCCCAGGGCGGTCCCGGCGCGCCCGGTCCCTCCGGCTTCGGCGGCGAGCCCTCGCGTCCGCTGCCGCCGCCCGACCCGAGCCCGTCCGCCGGTCCGGGCGGTGCCTCACAGGCGTTCCAGCAGTCCGGGCCGCCCGCTCCGCCCGCGTTCCCGCGCGAGACCGGCCGGCCCGGCGCCGGCGGTCCGCCGCCGGGGCCTGGCGGTGGGCCGCCGGGCGGCCCCGCGGCCCCCGGGCCCGCCTTCGGCGGTGACGACGACTGGGTGATATCTCCGCCGTCGGCCTCCGGCCCGGCCGGCGGCCCCGGTGGCGGTCAGGGCGGCGGGTACGGCTACCCGCAGCCCGGCGCCACGCAGGCCCCGCCCGGCGCGGGTTTCCCGCAGCAGCGGACCACCTGGACGGCGACCATCGGCCCGGACCGCGACTACTTCATGGCGATGATGCAGCGCTCGGGCCCCGAGGCCGCGGGCCTGAACCTGCCCGCGTACTCGCCCGAGCAGCAGCGCACGCTCGGCGGCAACCAGGTCACCATCGGCCGCCGCCGGCACTCCACCGGCGACACCCCCGACATCGACCTGTCGGTGCCGCCGGAGGACCCGGGCGTCTCGCACCAGCACGCGGTGCTGGTGCAGCAGCCGGACGGCAGCTGGGCGGTCGTCGACCAGAACTCGACCAACGGCACCACGGTCAACATGTCCGAGGAACCGATCCAGCCGTTCGTGCCGGTCCCGCTGCAGGACGGCGACCGGGTGCACGTGGGCGCCTGGACGACGATCACCATCCGCCGGGCCTGAGCAGACCGGGGGTCACGGGAGGGGCCAGGCGTACGGCCCCTCCGGGTCGTCCAGCCACGCCCAGGTGTGCTCGCCGCCGACCGTGACGCCGTACCGCTCGCGCTCCGGCTCGTCCTCGCGCTGCCACAGCGCGTAGGCCTCCTGCGGATCGAGGGTGTCCCGGGTGAGCGCGAGCAGGAAGCGGAACGTCTCCTGTTCGCGGGCCCGGCCCGGCAGCCCGGCGAGCGACACGCCCTCCGGCCCTCCCCGGCCCGCGCCGCGCAGCGGCACGAAGTAGGCGGGCGTGCCCAGGAAACGGCCCTCGCCGTGGGTCGCGTCCCGCACCGTCAGCGCGAGCAGGCCGGTGGCCAGCGGGGTCAGGATCCGGGCACCGGGTCGGCACTGGGCGAGCCAGGCGCGTGGGACCGTGGACAGCTCGCAGGTGGCGATGATCCGGTCGAACGGGGCGCGTTCGGGCACGCCGCGCGCGCCGTCGCCGGTGACGACGGCCGGGTGGAATCCGGCCGCCTCCAGGTGCCGGCGGGCCGACTCCGTGATCTCCGGTTCCAGATCGACGGTGGTGACGAGGTCGTCGTCGCCGAGCCGGTGGGCGAGCAGCGCCGCGTTGTAGCCTGTGCCGGCGCCCACCTCAAGGACCCGGTCGCCGTCCTCGACCTCCAGCGCGGCCAGCATCCGCGCCATCAGGGAGGGCTGACTGCTGGAGGAGACCAGCTCGCCGTCGCGCAGCCGGGTGGCCAGCGGTACGTCCTCGTAGGCGCCGCGCACCCAGCGCTCGCGGTCCTGAGGGTCCGGGCTCTCGCCCCAGCGGCGCTCGTAGCCGCGCGGCCCGGCGACGTAGTAGTACGGCACGAACAGGTGCCGGGGCACCGTCGCGAACGCCTCCCGCCACACCGGGTCCCCGGCCCAGGCCTCCTCGGCGTCGATCTCCCGCACCAGCGCGTCCCGCGCGGCGGCGGCCAGCCGGCCGGTCTCGGCGTCGTAGGCACCCATGGGTCCACAGTAGGGGCCGGTCGGCGCGTCCTGACACCGAGCGGTTGCCGCTGGTGGGGCGAGCTCGCAGCGGCGGTCACCCTCGCGGGTGACGATGAGCACGGCGAAAGCGCCCAGGCTGCCGAAGGCGCTGCCGGAAAGAGCACATGCGCATACGGCACCGGCGCCGCGCTCGCCCGACGGCCCTACGCTCCGCCCTCGCGGTGAGCCGACCGCCGCATCCAGTAGACGGCGGTGAGGGCGAGGAACCGGCAGTTGCCCACCGCGTAGCGCAGGAACATGCGGCGCGGCTCCTGGACCAGCCGATGGAACCATTCGAGACCGGCCCGCCGCATCCACCGTGGTGCCCGGCTGCGGAGGCCCGCCACCACGTCGAAGGATCCGCCGACGCCGACCACCAGCGCGCAGCCCAACTCCTGCTGCCGGCGAGCGAGGAAGTACTCCTTGCGCGGACTCGGTACGGCGAGGAACAGGATGTCCGGACGGGCTTCTCGGACGGCCGCCACCACCTGCGGCTCCTGGGTCTCGTCCCAGTAGCCGTCCCGGTGCCCGACGACCTGGACACCCTGGGCGGCGGCGATGCGGGCGGTCTCCTCGACCACCCTGGGTTCGGCGCCCAGCAGATAGACGCGATATCCGTTGCGTGCGGCGCTGCGCCACAGCGCCGTCATGAAGTCGATGCCCGCGACCCGTTCAGGCAGCGGACTTCCGAGGAGACGGCCCGCCCACACGACCGACTGCCCGTCGGCGTTGACGAGCGAGCACGAGCGGATGATCCGCGCCAGTTCCGGGTCGTCGTGCGCCTGGACGATCTTGGCGGCGTTCAGCACGACGTGCTGGTGGGGGCCGCCGTCCGCGATCAGTGCCTCGGCCGCCGCCACCGACTCCCCCAGGGTGAGCGGGTGGACGGGCAGTCCGCAGACCGTCACGTGCGGGCACGGACCCGCTTTTCCGGTCGCCGTGGCCTCGTCGGGCTGCCCCGCCGTATGCGGTGTGTGCACCTGTGCCTCCTACGGGTCGTCAACCTTGTCCGAACGGCGCGGTCTCCCAGAACCGCGCGAACGACTTCTCGACGGGGTCGTGTGCGTAGAGTGCTCGCAGTTGGTGCCATGCCTTCTGCTGGCGCTGCCGGACGCCGTCGAGGTCGGTCCGGCAGGCTTCGAGGAAACCGGTGACCGAGCCGACCGTGGGTTCCACGTCGTCCACACACCCGTGGCGGAAGAGTTCGGCACAGCCGGGGGAACGGGGCCCCGCGACGGCGCAGCCCGCCTGCAGGGCCTCGAGTAGCACGAAGGGGAGTCCTTCCGCCCAGCGGGCCGGAAGGACGAACACGTCGACGGCGGACCAGAGAGCGGGGACGTCCGCCGGCTGGAGCACACCGAGGTCGCAGTCCACGCCGTGCATCCGGGAGCGCGGCACGTCCCTACGCATCCCGGCGGTGGAGAACTCCATGGCGGCGCCCGAACGCTTCATCCGGTCCACCGCATCGCACAGGATGTCGAAGCCCTTGGCCGTGCACATCGTACCGAGCCAACCGACGCGCAGGGGGCGCGCGGCACTCGGCGCCCATGACGGCGTGCCGGTGAGCGGAGGACAGGCGCGAGCTTCGGGGTGAGTCCCCGGCGCCGGGTTCCGGATCACCGTCACCGACCTCGTACCGCAGCCACTGGCACGCAGTTCCGCGGCCACGTCCTCGCTCAGGACGATCCAGTGGGCTCCGCCCAGTGCCTTCCGCAGAAGCGGGGCGCCGGAGAGCTTGGCCGGCAACTGGGCGCCGTGGAGGTGCAGTACCGGAGCGGATCCGGTGGCCCTGGCGAGCGCGACGACGAGGACGTCACTCAGGAGCGGGAGACCCCACTGGGAGATCGGCAGATAGACGGCGTCGGGGGAATCCCTGAGCAGCACCCGGGTGCACTGCCACAGGACCGAGACCGTGGTACGGATCTTCGCGGGCCAGGACGCCTCGAAGCCGTCGGACGTCCGAACCGCGGAAAGGGTGACGACGGCCGGGACGTGGCAGAGGCACCTGAGAACAGGGGTGAAGAACTCGCCGGCCCTGCCCATGCCGCCGAGTCCCGCGCTGTGCCGTGGGTGATCCACGCCTGGCCTGCCTCGGGGGAGCCCGAGATCGGCGTGCCGTCACTCGTGCTGGGATCTCCCGCGGCGCTGCCCTGGCACGCGCCCTCGTGAGGTGGCCGGGCGAGGGCTGGCCCACAATGCCGGAAAGTGCTCCTGACCTGCAACGACAGGACTCGCTGAGGGTCCTGTCGGCTGCGCGGGAAGAAGCACTTTCCAGATGGAGAAGCGTATGGGGTCCCACCCGCGTGTCCGCATCGAGGGCGGCGGCCTTTCGGTGGTCTCCCAGGCCGGGACCGTGCTGCTGGTGGAGGCCAGAGTCGGGCGGTTCACGGCGAGCAGGCGGGGCCTACCCCACGTACACGCTGTATCCGTAGCTGTCGACGGTGCTCGAGCCGGGCGTCAGAGTCTGAATCACGAACCCCGTGCAATTGGTGCCGCTGAAGATGTACGCGACGCCATTGGTCTGATTCTGCACCTGAGTCGGCAGACCCCCCACCATGTAGCAGCCGCTGGGGTTGTTGTACGTCGTGCTGCCGATGATCAGCTGTCCTTGCGCTGCGGACGCGGACTGTGTGATGCCGAGCGCAAGCACGGCACCAACACCGACCGCCCCAAGAGTCCGGGCAATGGATGGCATGTCTTTCTCCCCTGCTCAAGTGGGAGCCGCTGCTCGACTCCCAGCGGGCATCACTTTATGCATACGCGTGACTCCATACGGTCATGATCGCGAGGGGGGTGACGCGCTCCGCTCTTTCGACCTAACCTCGCGCTTTCACGAGGCGGGCTGTCCGACTCGTGATCAAGAACGCAGAAAGTGCCTCTGACCAGCGAGAACGGGGATTGCTGAGGTCCTTGTTCCCGCCACCGCCGGAGGCGCTTTCCAGGTGAAGATGCGCATCGGGTGCTATCCGCGTGTCGCGTCGACGGCGATGGCCGCGGGATCGTGTCACAGGCTGATGCGGTGCTGCTGGTCGAGACGGTCCGCAAATCCAGCCTGGATGCGGCGATATCGGCGGCGCTTGTGCCGTGGCACAAGCCGTGGGCAGTACACGATCCGGGCAAGATCCTGCTGGGTGTCGCGCTCGCGGTGGCGCTGGGCGGGGACTACGTGGCCGATGTGGGCATGCTGCGGGCCGAGCCGGCCGTGTGCGGGCCGGTGGCCTCCGACCCCGCGGTCCCTGCGAGCAGCACCGGTCCACCGGAACCGTGGAATCCGGCGCACACCCCGGCGCGACAGGCGGGCTCTCACCTGCCCGCACTTCGAGAATCCCACCAACACCCGCCACAAAGGGGTCCGTCAGCAAGCTGACGGACCCCCATGAACGATCGAGGTCGAGCCAGGAGTGGCTCCGGGGCAAATCCTGATCAGCTGAACGGGTGCCATTCACTGGGGGAGCAGATGCCTTTCGCCTCTGCAGCGACGATGCCGAGATATGAAAGGGATAAAGCAGTGCTGACGCAGTCCTAGCAAAGGAGTGACCGCGTTGAACTTCCTTTCGGACCCCGAAAGGCGACCACGGAGACGTCCCGTGGCAGCCCGGGGCCTGCTCGCCGCGTTCGTCACCGTGGTCGGTGTGGCCGCAACGCCGGCGATCGCCCAGCAGCAGCCTCCGTCTCCCCTCAACCAGCTCTCTGCGGCGGGAGAAAAGCTGAAGCACAGCATCCCCGCCCAACATCAGCGGCTCCTGTCGGGATCAGGCCAGTTTCTGCTCAATCTGGCGAACAACAAAAAGTCGCTGAAGATCCGGCCCAGGCAACTGCCGCTGACGCCACGGCCGGCGCCTCAGGGCTACGCCAACGACCCGAACGCCCCGGACGACTTCATCTCCCGGTTCGCGGGCAACACGCAGAGCGAGCCGAGCACGGCCTGGTGCGGCAAGACGGCGGTCATCGGCTACAACGACACCGGAAGCTTCATGTCGACGGTTGTCAACCCCCCGCCGAGCGGCGCCATCAGCCTCCTTGGGTGGTCCCGCACCACCGACCCGGACAAGAAGCAGCCGTCGTACACCGACATGGGCGCCCTGATCGCCGATCCGCCCCCGCCCGGCGTGACCCGACGGGACCTGACCGGTGACCCGACGCTGGGCTGCTCGACCAGCAACAACTTCTACTTCGGGTCGACGTCCATGACGTTCCAGACCGACGGCACCATCAAGAGCGGTATCTCGGTGGCCCGTTCCACGGACGGCGGCAAGAGCTTCCACCACGGTGACCTGGCGGCCAGCGCGAACCTCGGCGTCCATTTCCTCGACAAGCCGATGATCACCGTCGAGCCGGGGCCGACCGCTTCCCCGTCCGACGACATCATCCACGTGACATACACCGACTTCGACGGCTCCGGAACACTCTGTGGCGGCGCCTTCCGCACGGCGATCGAGTACGTCAAGTCGACCGACGGCGGGGCGACCTGGACGGCACCACAGGTGATCGACCAGGACTGCGGCCTTACAGCCACCGTGTTCGGGTCTCTGGTGAAAACGGGCAAGGGCGGCAACGTCTACGTCGCCTGGGAGCGCTACGACCCCGACTTCCAGCACCGGTCCATCCATGTCCGCCGGTCGGTCGACGACGGCGCCAGCTTCGGCGGGGACCACTTGATCAGTCCGGTGGTGCCCACCGGCGACGGTACGTTGCTGCAGGGTTTGTTCCGCAACTTCGTGGATCTGCAGGGCCTTGCGGTCGCACCGTCGAACAAGGCCCTGTACGTGACATGGAACGACGGCCGTTACGCGCAGCAGCCCGACCCCAACAGCAACTGCGAGAACGTCAAGAAGTACTGCTTCTCCAGCGTGCTGTTCTCCAGGTCGACGGACGGCGGTGCCACATGGAGTGCCCCGACCCGGGTGAACGACGGCCCCGTCGGGGAACAGGTCGACTGGTTCCAGCCGGCTCTGGACGTGGACTCGCGCGGAAAGCTCTATAGTCTCTACTACGACCGGCAGGGCATCTACCGGGGCGTCGCGAGGAACTTCAACATCCAGGCCGTGGTCGCCCAGTCCTCCGACGGGGGAAGCAGCTGGAAGAGGGCGCCCGTGAGCTCCCGGTTCTTCCCGAGCATGGTGGATCAGGTGCCGCCCCCGCACTACATGGGCGACTACATCTCCATCGCCACGGACAGGCTGGGCACGTATCCGGGTGCCATCGCCGCCTGGGGAGACAACAGCCTCGGTGACGCGAACGTCGGCACGGTGCACGTGGATCCGGGGTGGCCCAAGCCCGATCCCAAGCCGCATCCCAAGCCCCATCCCAAGCCGCACCACGAGGAGAAGCCGGGGCATCACCGGCACCACAGGTAGGACTTGGCTGAGCAGATCGGGGTCGCCGGAGGGCCGTTGAGGACAATCGTCTTCTCGGCCCTTCGGCGTTGGCTGTGGTGCCCTGGCTCCTGGGTGGTGAGCACCGGGGTGAGTTCCTCGCCGGAAGCGGGCGTTCCCCGGCCGGGCCGGGTGCGTGGCGAACGGTGGACGGAAGCGCGGGCGTCACTCGAAGTGCTCCGGCTCGCGCGGCCCTGCGGCGCCTGCTGTTCCTGCGGGGGCGCGCGGTCGCGTTCGAAGCGACGCCGTACCGGCCGCCGCGTACGGCACGGCGAACCACGTGGAAGCCACCTCCCACACCTGGCACGTCACCGTGTTCCAGGCGTACCACCGCGGGCCCGAGCCGGATGGCCCGGGCCCGCGGTGGTACGCGGCGTGGTCGCCTGCCTTACGCTCCGCCCCCGCGGCCGGCCGGCCGACGTGCCCGGCAGGCGGCGACGAGGGCGACGAACCGGGTGTTGCCCACCGCGTAGCGAAGGAACATGCGGCGGGGCTCCTGGACCAGGCGGTGGAACCATTCGAGGCCGGCCCGCTGCATCCACCGCGGTGCCCTGCTGCGCACTCCCGCCACCACGTCGAAGGATCCGCCGACGCCGACCACCAGGGCGCAGCCCAACTCCTGCTGCCGGCGCGCGAGAAAGTACTCCTTGCGTGGACTCGGCACGGCGAGGAACAGGATGTCCGGACGGGCTTCACGGACAGCAGCAACCACCTGGGGCTCGGAGGTCTCGTCCCAGTAACCGTCCCGGTGTCCGACGATCTTCACTCCCTGCACGGCGGCGATGCGGGCGGTTTCCTCGACCACCCGGGGTTCGGCGCCCAGGAGGTAGACGCGGTACCCGCGGAGTGCCGCCGTACGCCACAGCGCCAGCATGAAGTCGATGCCCGCGACCCGTTCGGGCAGCGGGCTGCCGAGGAGGCGGGCCGCCCATACGACCGACTGTCCGTCGGCGTTGACGAGCGAGCACGAGCGGATGATCCGCGCCAGTGCCGGGTCGTCATGGGCCTGGACGATCTTCGAGGCGTTCAGCACGACGTGCTGGTGAGGGCCGCCGTCCGCGATCAGTGCCTCGGCGGCCGCCACCGACTCCTCCAGGGTGAGCGGGTGGACGGGCAGTTCGCACACCGTCACGGGCCGACCCGGGCCCGCCCTCCCGGTCGCCGTGGTCTCGTCGGGCAGTCCCGGCGTAGGCGGTGTGTGCACCTGTGCCTCCAACGCATTCAACCTTGTCCGAGAATCGATGTCTCCCAGAAGCGCGCGAACGACTCCTCGACACGATCGCGCGCGTACAGCGGCCGCAGCCGATGCCACGCCTCCTGCTGGCGGTCCCGGACACCGTCCAGGTCGGTCCGGCAGGCCTCGAGGAAAGCGGCGACCGAGGCGACCGTGGGTTCGACGGCGTCCACGCATCCGTGGCGGAAGAGTTCGGCGCAGCCGGCGGACGGGGTCCCCGCGACGGCGCAGCCCGCCTGCAACGCCTCGAGCAGTACGAAGGGGAGTCCTTCGGCCCAACGGGCCGGGAGGACGAACACGTCGGCAGCGGACCAGAACCCGGGGACGTCCGCCGGCTGGAGCACACCGAGGTCCCGGTCCACACAACCCATCCGGGATTCCGGCACGTCCCGCCGCATCCCGGCGACGGAGAAGTCCACGGCGGCACCCGACCGTTTCATCCGGTCCACCGCATCGCACAGCACGTCGAAGCCCTTGGCCCGGCACATCGTGCCGAGCCAGGCGACGCGCAAAGGCCGCACGGCACAGGGGTCCGCCGGCTGCGTGCGGTTCCGCGTGGGAAAAGCACTGGCTTGGCGGGGCGTCTCCGGTGCCGGGTTCCGGATCACCGTCACCGACCTCGTACCGCAGCCACTGGCACGCAGTTCCGCGGCCACGTCCTCGCTCAGGACGATCCAGTGGGCTCCGCCCAGTGCCTTCCGCAGAAGCGGGGCCGCGGAGAGCCGGGCCGGCAACTGGGCGCCGTGGAGGTGCAGCACCGGCGTGGACCGGCCGGCCTTGGCGAGGGCGACGATGAGGGCGTCCCGCAGCAGGGGAAGACCCCACTGGGAGATCGGCAGGTAGACGGCGTCCGGACGTTTTGCGACCAGCACCCGGGCGAAACGCCGCATGGCCAAGCCCGTGGCGCCGGCCTTGGCGAGCCACGGCGGCTCGAAGCGGTCGGACATGCGTTCCGCGGAAAGGGAGACGACACCCACGACATCACACAGGCGCCGCAGCACCGGGGTGAAGAATTCGGCGGCCCTGCCCATGCCCCCGAGGCCCGCACTGTGCCTCAGCGCGAGGACGGTCGGCGCCAAGAGCTGTGTATCTCTCGGGTGGAACGGGAACATGAGGTCTCCCTCCCGACAATTTATCGAGATGTTATCTGGGGTTTCACGGCATCATGCCCGGGGCTGCAGAGTCCAGTGCGACACGTTGGCTTCTTTTTATTCATAGGATATGTCGATGTAGAAAAATAGGGGACTCACGGGACGGTAACTCGGTGCTTCGCATCCGCCGTGATAGAAGAGCCTCTGCGCCCCAGGATCATGTGTAGAAACGGCAGGAGATTCTCGTGCTTGAACCGGATATCAAGGATTTCTGGTCCGCCCACCCGTGCGGTGACAACGTCTTCGGGGCGCCGGACGGAGACGAGCGACAGGACTACGAGGAGTTCTTCTCGCGGTACGACGCCGCGAAGTACCGGCTCGAACACCACATTCCGGCATGTCTGGAGAGACTGGACTGCGCCGGGCGGCGCCTTCTCGAGATCGGACTCGGACAGGGTTCGGAGGCCGAGCAGTTGATCAGGCGAGGTGCCCGGTGGACGGGGGTCGACCTGACCGAGACGGCGGTCAGGAGGACGGGAACGCGGCTCGCCCTGCGTGACCTGCCGTACGACGGGCTGCACCAGGCCAGCGTTCTGGACCTGCCGTTCCCGGAAGCGTCCTTCGACGTCGTCTTCAGCCACGGGGTGCTTCACCACGTCCCGGACATCCACCGGGCCCAGCGGGAGATCCGTCGTGTACTGAAGCCCGGCGGAGAGCTGGTGGTCATGCTGTACGCCCGCTGGTCGCTCAACTACCTCGTGTCGATCGGGCTACTGCGCCGGGCCGCGCTCCTGGCGACCCATCCGCTGGTGCGGCTGGGCGCGCTTCCCGCGCCCCAGGGGCTCCTCGGTGCCCACCTGGACAACGCCCGCAGGATCGGGCTCGCTCGATACCTGCGGATGCCAAAATTCATCCACAGCAACACCGATGGCCCCCACAACCCGTTTTCGCGGGTCTATGACGTCGGGCGCGTGCGGCGGGACTTCCCCGATTTCGACGTCCGCCACGCCGAGAAGCATTTCCTGCACGCCCCGCCGCTGCCTGTTCACGGACGCGGCAGTGGGAAAGTACTGGGCTGGCATCTGTGGGTGCGTATGACGCCGCGCGCCCGTTGAACGGGAAACCGTTTACGAATGCGCCGCATGGGGGGAACATTCGGCCGCGACCCTGGGTGATTCAGGGACTGTTTCCTACGCTGTTTCCGGGGAGGAGGGAACCGGCCGCACAGCAACAGAAAAACGGCCGTCCGTCCATTCGTCAGCTTCAGCACAAGGAGTGCGTGTGACAGCCAGAACGGCGCTCATCACCGGAATCACCGGCCAGGACGGCTCCTATCTCGCCGAGTTGCTCCTGGACAAGGGCTACACCGTCCACGGGATCATCCGGCGTGCTTCCACGTTCACCACCAGCCGTATCGATCACCTCTACCAGGACCCGCACGATCCCGAAACCCGGCTGTTCCTGCACTACGGCGATCTGACGGATGCCAGCAGGGTCGCCGGTCTCCTCGAACGCGTACGTCCGGACGAGGTGTACAACCTCGCCGCCCAGTCGCATGTGCGCGTCTCCTTCGACGAGCCCTTGTTCACCGGGGACACGACGGCACTGGGCACCACACGGCTGCTCGAGGCCATCCGGACCACGGGCCTGCCCTGCCGCTTCTACCAGGCGTCGAGCTCCGAGATGTTCGGTGCGTCGCCCCCGCCGCAGCACGAGACGACGCCTTTCCACCCTCGCTCCCCGTACGGAGTGGCCAAGGTCTACGCGTACTGGATCACCCGCAACTACCGTGAGGCGTACGGGCTCTACGCGGCCAACGGCATCCTCTTCAACCACGAGTCACCGCGCCGGGGTCCCACGTTCGTCACTCGCAAGGTGGCCATGGCGGCGGCTCGGATCAAGGCGGGCCTCCAGGACGCGCTGTACCTCGGCAACCTTGAGGCGCGCCGCGACTGGGGCTACGCGGCGGAGTACGTCGAGGCCATGTGGCTGATGCTGCAGCAGGACGCCCCGGACGACTACGTCGTCGCCACGGGCACCAGCTACAGCGTTCAGGATTTCGTCGAGCACTGCTTCGCCCATGTGGGCCTCGACTGGCGCGACCACGTGCGCTTCGACGAGAGATACCTGCGCCCCGCCGAGGTAGACGACCTGGTCGGTGACGCGTCGAAGGCGGCACGGATCCTCGGCTGGCGGCCGACTGTGCGCACGCCCGAGCTGGCGGGCCTGATGGTCGATGCGGAACTCGAGACCCTCCCCGGGAAGGGAGGAGGAGGCAGCGTGCCTGCCGTCCCTCTGCCTGCTCACCCGCTCGCCCGGCTCTGACCCGTTCCGGTGGCTGGACATGCCACCCGTCCCACAGAGGTTGTCCACGTGATCAAACTGATCAAGTCCAGCTTCCATCGTGAAGCCGAGACCAAGCGTGCCGTGGCCGAGTTCGTCCTGAGCCAGGACGTCCTCAGCATGAGCGAGCAGTGCCGGGCGTTCGAGACGGCTTTCGCCGAGAAGCAGGAGCGGACGTACGCGGTCTTCGTCGCCAACGGAAGCGTGGCCAATCTGCTCCTGATCCAGGCCCTGCTGAACCAGGGCAGGCTTCGACGTGGCGGGCGTGTCGGCTTCTGCGCACTGACCTGGCCGACCAACGTCATGCCCCTGATCCAGCTGGGTCTGGAGCCGGTCGCGATCGACTGCGAGCTGGACACGCTGAACGTCTCGCCCGAGGCCTTTGACGCACACATCGCCGGCTGCCAGGCGCTGTTCCTGACCAACGTCCTGGGGTTCTGCGACGATCTTCCGGCGCTGCGGCGCATGTGTGATGACCGCGGTGTCCTCCTGATCGAGGACAACTGCGAGGCTCTGGGATCGAGAACGAACCACACCCTGCTCGGCAACTTCGGTGTCGCCTCGACGTTCTCGTTCTTCGTCGGTCACCACCTGTCGACCATCGAGGGCGGCATGGTGTGCACCGACGACGAGGAGCTGTACGAACAGCTGGTCATCTCCCGCGCCCACGGCTGGGACCGTAACCTGCCCCCGGCCACGCGGGAGAGGCTGCGTGCCGAGGCCCGCGTGGACGACTTCCAGGCCAAGTACACCTTCTACGACCTGGCGTCGAACTTCCGGCCCACAGAGATCAACGGCTTCATCGGGAACCAGCAGATCCGGTACTGGGACGAGATCGTCGGCGCGCGGGTGGCCAACTTCGAGCGCTTCCAGCGGGCCATGGCCGGCAATGCGGATGTACTCCACTACGACCTCAGCCATATGGACACCGTGTCGAACTTCGCCATGCCGGTCGTCTGCAGGACCCCCGAGCTGGCCCGGAAGTACCGCTCCGAGTTCGAGGCGGCCGGGGTGGAGATCCGCCCTGTCATCGCGGGTGACATCACGCGACAGCCCTTCTATCGCAAGTACGTCCAGGACACGGCCGAACGGCCGAACGCGCGACTCGTCCACACCAACGGCTTCTACTTCGGCAACAACCCCGAGATGAACGAGGAAGAGCTGACGACCCTGTGTGACTTGCTCGCCGGCTGACGAGAGAAAAAGTACGGAGTAAGGGGCAAGCGGGATGAACCGGCAAGCGAAGATCTATGTCGCCGGGCACACCGGGATGGTGGGCCAGGCGATCGTGCGGCGACTGCGCTCCGAAGGCTACGAGAACCTGGTTCTGGCCACGCGGGCCGAACTCGATCTCACCGACCAACGTTCCGTGCGGGACTTCGTCATGACCGAGCGGCCCCAGTACGTCGTCGACAGTGCCGCGCGGGTGGGCGGCATCAAGGCGAACATGAGCCATCCCGCGGACTTCCTGTACGAGAACCTCCAGATCCAGAACAACCTGATCTGGTCGGCCAAGGACGCGGCCGTGCAGACTTTTCTCTTCCTCGGCAGCTCCTGTATCTACCCCCGCGCCTGTCCCCAGCCCATGAAGGAGGAGTACCTCATGACGGGCAGGCCGGAACCCACCAACGAGGCCTACGCCTACGCGAAGATCGCAGGGATGAAGCTGTGCGAGTACATCCACGCCGAGTTCGGGATGAACTTCATTTCCTGTATGCCGACAAACATCTACGGCGAGAACGACAACTTCGATCCCGAGACCTCTCATGTGATCCCGTCTCTTCTCAGCAGGATCCATCAGGCAAAGGCGACGGGCTGTTCCGAGGTGACGATCTGGGGTACTGGATCGAGCCGGCGCGAGTTCCTGTATGTGGACGACTTGGCCGATGCCGTGGTGTGGCTGCTGTTCAACTACACGAAGAAGGAGTTCCTGAACGTCGGAACTGGTGAGGACGTCTCGATCCTGGAGTTGGCCGAGCACATCGGCAAAGTGGTCGGCTACGAAGGACAATTCGTGTTCGACCACACAAAGCCGGACGGGATGCCGAGAAAGCTACTGGATGTCACCAGGTTGCACGAGCTCGGCTGGAGCCACCGCATCGGGCTCGACGAAGGACTCAGGCGGACGTACGACTGGTACCTGACCCATCTGGTCCCCTCTTCATGACGGATGCCGCTGAACCCGTTTCATCCTGAGCGCCAGACGATCTCGACGGCGTGAACGGCGACGGCTGCACGACCGGTTCGGTTGGTGCTGCAGCGAGCTTTCGGCCCCACCAAGGCCGCGCAGCTGACCCGCGCCCAGCTCCGAGCCGCACTCAAACGCGCCGACCGGGCTCACCAGCCACTGCTCGTCGAGGACGCACTCGGCAAGCAGATGCTCGCTCTTGTCCTGGCTGAGATCGGGGGCGACCGCACCCGTATCGAGCATGGCTCGATACGGGGCCAACAGGGCTCCTGTGTCGAGACGCCGGTGAATGAGATCACCAGCGAAACGGCCAGGAGCCCTGCCACGTGACGAACCCGGACCACCAGCCGCCGGCACCCGCGAACCGCAGGATGAGGAGCGTTCACTCGCTCAGGCTGACCGCGCTTCCCGAACGTCCCGTGATGAGCGCCGTACCCCAGCCACACACGAAGGAAATGTCCTGCATGCCCAGCACACAGTCCACAGACCGGCCGCACACCGTACCGAAAAGGACCCGGCAAAGCGCACGACTGAGTTTGCCCGCTCTCCGAATCAGTCGACGGGACATCGGCATGTCACTGATCTCGGCCTCCACCACGGCCGAGGTCCGGCCCCCGTGGAAGGCACGGCGTACAACCCCCGACAACGTCATCCTGTCCTGGTCGGGGGTTTCGAAGACAAGTGCGGTGCGGGTGAAGAACATCCGTGCTCCGCGCTGGGTCATTTCATGGAAGAAGACGGAGTCCTCGCCGCCCGTCCTGTCGAACGCGGAGTTGAAACGCAGACCCGTGCGACAGACCGTGGACATTCGGACGAGTGTGTTTCCGGATTGGGCGGGCCCTTCCAGCGGCCCGTCATCCTGGGTCCTCACCTGGCGAATCAGCCGCCCCTCGTCGAGCCATCGGGGTGCCCCCTGAGGCAGACGGATCACGACAGGACCCACGACGACGTCGGCGTCGTTGTTCTCGGCACTGGCGACCAGGGCGCCGAGCCATTCCGGAACCGGCCGCTCGTCGTCGTCGATGAAAACCAGCGCATCGTACTGCCAGGCGGCGTCGATTGCCGCGTTGCGGACCTGGGAGTAACCACGCTTCTCGACGCGCCGGTACTCGACGCCGCAGGCGGCCGCGGCCTCACGGGCCGACTTCGACCCGGCCGCCGAGTTGTCCAGGATCAGGATCGACACCGTGCGCGTTCCACCGCTCTCGGTGACTCGAGCCTGCTGAACGAGGTCGTCGAGCAAAGGACGCAGCGGGCGCGCACCTGTGGTCGGCACCGCGATGAGAATGGTCTTCAGCATGCTGGGCATAGGAGGCGATTGCCTGTCTGTGTTCCGGAAGAGCGGAGTAGTGGTCGCGCTCACATCCGGTCGGAGTAGCGGAATTATTCCCGCGGTCGGACGGAGAGCCTAGCTGTGACAACTCCGGACGTGGCGCGCGGACCTTTCACGGCCGCAGGAATCTCACTCGTCCGGGGCACGCCAGCCGATGCATCACAAGAGTCCGATTGCCCGCAGTCTCTCCCGGGCGGTACGAATTCGTGCGCTCCAATCACCCACCTCACGCAGTCGTTTCAGCGCCCGGTCGACGACCGGCTGCCAGCTGCCGGGTGAGGCCAGGATGTCCAGCACCTGTTGAGCCGGGTTGTTCCAATCGACCTCGACGACAGGATTGAAACCCATGAGGGCCACCAATTCCGAAGGTGCGTGCCCGAGCACAAGACACCCTGACGCCATGCTTTCGAGATATCGCTGAGTCATCGTCTCCACGTTGCCGGAGCGCTGTGGATGCGTGAGCGAGGACGGGAAGCAGACCGAGATCACCGCATCCGACAGGCCGCGCCGCAGAGCGTGTTCATCCGGATACACGAGTCGGCCCGGCTCGTTCTCGTACAGGTGGGGAAGGGGAGAATGCAGCCGCACGGCCTCAGTGATTGTCTCGTGCCAATCCGCGTGCCGACGTCCGAGCTCCAGGATGCCGACCCTCCTCGCATCCAGGCAGGTGCCGGAATCGTGCCGAGCGACCCGTGTCGCCTCGGGGAGATGGATGACCTGGGACTGAGGCAACGCCTCAGCGAGGAATCGTGCCGACTGGAGGGCCGTGACGAAAACGGCCGGGGGCCGTAGGGGCCGCAGCCGACGGGCCCACAACTCCCAGGTCGGCTCCCACACGTCCCAGCAGTACGGGACGACATCTCCCGCGAGGCCGGCCGCGTAGAGCTGGCCGAACCGTGCTCCCATCATGGGGACGATGACCGGTCCTTTACGGCGGCGCTGCCGATGGGGGAGGGAGAGGTGGGATCTGGCGAGAGCCCGACCGATCAAAGGCGGGGTCCTGACCTCCACGCCGTGGGCGCCCTGTCCGATGAATTCGGCGACCAGATCCCTCACCGCATAGTGCGAGGGATGTTCCTCATGCAGCGGGACCGCCACACGCAGTTCAGTGGTGGGGCGATCACGGGATCCAACGGCAGTCGTTGCCCCTCCGCGGTCTCCTCGCAGCGAAACGATCACGTGTCCGAATTCCCTTTGTTTTTCCGGCAGGCGACGAATATACATCGATTTCCGGTGATGCTGCCGTAGCATGCTGACACACTTCGCCAGGAAGGGACGTCCGCACGTGGTTCTCCACGCTCAGACTTCAGTAGGGCCGGCCGCGTCGTGAACGAAGGGAAGTCGCCCGGCGAAGCCCGGGAAGAAGTATCGGTCCGGTCGCCTTTTCGGACAGGACCTCCACCGCAGCGAGCACAGTCGGCACAGGAGCGGATCGAACCTCAGCAAAGCGTCCTCGCCCCCCATCTGCGGGCCGCCGGACGTTCACTCGGGGTCAAAGCCGTGAGTCTTCCCGTTACCGCGGTTTCCACCCTTGTTGCGACACGGATCGTGGTTGATGCCCTGGGTCCGACCGGCTTCGCCTTCTTCGCGCTCGTCACAACGCTTCCGCTGCTGTTGCCGCTCAATGATCTCGGTACCGGTGCGGCCATTGTGGAAGCGATGGGAAAGAGAAGTGCCGACGACCATCGGGACCTGCACGGAACGATTATCACAAGTGCGCGCCTGCTCAGTTGCGCGGGCATCCTGAGTGCCCTTGTCGGTATCGTTCCTGCGTGTTTTGGCGTGTGGAGCACCGTGCTCAATTCTGGGGCACAGCGATCTGGTGAGGTTTCGGTCGCCGTCGCCTTCACGCTCTTCGGGTGCAGCCTGCCGCTGAACCTGGGAAATTCCGTGTTGATCGCGATGAACCGAACCCATACCGCCCTGCTGTTCCAAATGCTGGGCAGTGTCCTCACCTTGGGGTTCATCGTGGTGTCGGGGGCCGTGCACGCGCCGTCCGCGGCCTTCATCGTGTCGGGCTTCGCCGCGCAGTGTCTGGTGGGCGCAGCCTGCCTGCTGTGGGCCGGGCGCATTCTCGGTCTGCCGCTGCTCGGGATGGTTCTGGGAAGCCTCGACACCCGGCACACTCCCACACGCATCTGGCACCTCGCCGGGCCCATGGCCGTCATCAACGCCGCTTTGGCCGTGGCCTATTCGACCGATCGGCTGGTCCTCGTCCATACCGCCGATTCCGATGCCGTCGCCGCGTACTCGGCCGGTGCGCGTCTGTTCGCACCCGCTGTAGCTCTGGCCAGCGCCACCGGTCTGCCCCTGTGGACCATCTTCGCCCGGCAACGCGGCACCTCGGGTCGGCCGCACGCACGTCATGTTGCGCGCCTGACCCTGTACTTCGCGGTCGGAGGCGCGATCCTCGGCGCGGGGCTGATCTTCTTCGGTCCGGCGGTCGCTTCCTGGATGTTGCACGGAAAGGTTGAAGTCGGGACGGGACTCATGGCTGCCTTCGCGGCCCTGCTGTTGGTCCAGTCCGCTTCCTATCCGGCCAGCATGTGGCTGACCGACGCCGCCGGTCTGAAGTACCAAGCGCAAAGAGCCGGAGTGATGGCGTTGGTGAACCTAGCCCTCTCGATCGTCCTGGCGCGTCATCTCGGTGCGAGCGGACCCGTCATCGGATCGGTCGTCGCCGTCATGACCTGTCTCTTCCTCCCCAACCTCCGGAGGTCCATGTCCCATGCTTGACACGAAGATGTCCTCCCGGACAAGCACGGGGAAAAGCCGCATCATTGTGCAAGAGCTGCCCGTCAGGCAGCCGCAGCCAGCGCGCTCGTCGCGGGGACAGGGCGGCCGTCTGGTTGTGACTGCGGCTGTCGGCCTGGGCAATGCATGGGGACCTTATACGCAGTCGGGTCTCACCATCGGGCACGTTGTCGTACTGATGATCACGCCTGTGGTCCTCGCCACTGCATGGCGTTGGAAGATGGCGCGTTGGAACCTTCTCCTCTTGCTTGTGTGGCTGCTCGGGGCCGCCCTGACCGAAGTTGTGGTGGACGACTCGATTCATGACACGGCCCTGGTCCTGTCCCGTCCGCTTGCCGTTCTTGTGAGTTTCTGCGGTGGGATGTGGGCCCTCCAGGGTCGGCCGGCTGTTGTTCGCGTGTACGTCGTGTCATTCGTTGCGGGACTGACATGCAATATCGCGATTTTCTTCCGGAGTAATCCGAGTATCGACGCATGGAAGTACGGATACGGGCCGGTGGTCAGCCTGGCGGCTATTCTTGTCGCATCCGCGCTACTTTCCCGGCGGATGCGTGTCAGTGCAGCCGTCGTGGTGATCGCGGTGGCCCTTGTCAGCCTCTTTTTGGGGTTCCGCTCGGAGTTTATGATCGTTTGCTCGGCGGGTGCCGTGGCAGTGCTCGCCGGGCGTCGTGAAGCAAGGCTCAGTTGGAAAAGAGCCTTCTTCATCCCGGTCGGCTTGATCCTGTTTGCCAGCTCTGTCCCGACCCTTTATGGCTACCTGGCCTCCGAGGGAGCTCTAGGGGCGGAGCAGCAGTACAGATGGGAGGGCCAGAGCGAGGTGGAGGGCGGGGTACTGGTGGGGGCCCGTCCGGAAATCCTGGCGTCCTATGTAATCATCAAGGAGTCCCCGTTCATCGGCAGGGGACTGACACCTCAGGTGAGCCGCGAGACCCGGAGTGATTTTCTGGGGAAACTGCGGGCCGGCGATGTCGATTTCAACGAGCGTCGAGAGAACTACTATTTCGGCAGAGGGCTTTTCCTCCACTCGATTCTGTTTCAACTCTGGGCGGAGAACGGCATCGCGGTGCTTCCTGGAGTTCTGCTTCCCGTGCTGCTTGTTCTGCTGTCCCTCGTCATTGCGATCAAAAATGGATCCGGGCCGTATGCTCTGCTCTTCGCATTCCTTTTTGCGCAACTGGGCTGGGACCTCGTTTTCTCTCCATGGATGAGGCTCGAGGGTCTCTATCTCGGCACCGCTGCGGCGGCCGCCCTGATTTTTCGTGGGACTTCTGGTCGGGCCCGCGAATCCCGTATGCCGTGACAAGCCAGGAGGCCAAGATGATGCGCGTCGGAATGGTGGTACCCACGCTCGGCGATCGTCCCGAACTGCTGATGGAGTGTCTGAATTCGCTGACCGAGCAGGCATATAGCAGGCTTCGCCTGGTTGTCGTGTCGTCTCCCGCTGCGCTGACTGCGGTGGGGCAAACCACTTCTCCCCGCACCACTGTGCTCCCGCAGAGCGGCTCCGGCATTGTGGATGCAGTCATGACGGGCTGGAAATACTTCGGTGACGGCGTGGACGTCATGGGTTGGCTGGGCGACGACGATCGGCTGACCCCGGGGTCGATCACCCAAGCGCTACGTGCCCTTGAGCGCCGACCCGACGCCGCGATGGCATACGGTCAGGTGCGCTACATCGATGGCGATGGAAAAGCCTTCAAAATGATGCGCCCTGGACGGGTGGGTTCACTGATGTTGCGCTTGGGGTACAACATGGTGTATCAGCCCGGTTGCCTTTACCGACGTACCGCGGTGGAGGCAATCGGAGGACTGGACAACAGCTTTCGTCTTGCCTTCGATGTCGATTTCCATCGAAGGCTCGCGGCCTTCGGAGGGCTGCGCTATGTCGCCTCGGTCCTCGGTGAAATCCGCTATCACCCCGATTCATTGACGGTCCGTAGGCACTCCGAGTCACGGAGCGAAGCCGAACTCGCGCTCAGTCGGCAGATGCCGGACTGGCTACGCCGGACGAGACCGGTCTGGCGGCCGGCAACCGACGTTCTCCACCGCGCGGCGGCGAAGGTCGCGGGTCGGTGAGCCCCGGTAACGCCATTTTCAGGGGCAGCGTCCCTCCATCTCGAGCATGTGCACGACACCATCCGCGAAACTGGTGCTGAACCGCTCCAAGGTGTAATAGCCGGCGTCGGCCTCGCATCCCTTCTTCAGACGTGCCAACAGGGTGGGATCGCAGAGTGCATCCGCTACCGTCTGGGCAAAGGATTCCACGTCGTCCGGTGCGATCAAACAGTTTCGCCTGTTTTCCAGATACTCGAACTCCGGACCGTGGTCGGGCCGAGGAACGGTCACTACGGGAGTCTGCAAAGCGAATGACACGACCGCGCACAGTCCTACGGCTCCCGGCGCCAGCATCAGATCAGCTGCCTGCCCGAGCAGCGCCCGCCTCTCGTCATCGAACACGTTGCCCAGGTACACTGTTTCCGCCCCCCGAGCATCGGCCTGCTCAACCAGGTGTCGCTCTGTGCCGTCGCCCGCCACCAACAGTCGAAATCCCGGCAGTCGCCGGGCGACCGAAGCCGCCGCCGCGAGAAGAAAACCAGTGCGTTTGATCGTGTCGAGCCCACCGAGATAAACAGCAGTACGGCCGGGGACGAGGCGATGGCGTTCCCGGAACGCTTGCAGGCGATCTTCCGCGACCCTTGTCCGTGCTTCCCTCAGCGCCGAGGTGTCGATGGAGTGATACACCATCGTGATGCGCTCGGCCGGGAACCCCTGGGATACTTCGTGATCCGCTCCTGCCTGGGTGAATGCAAAAAACCAGTGGGCACGACGGGTGAGTGCGCCCGTCGCGACCTTCCGGGCCCAGCCTGCGGTTCTCAGGTGTGTGTACGTGTGCCCCCATAGAGCAATGGCCGGCGTGCGTCGGGGATTAAGTAGCGTCGTATAGAGCTCCACATTGTGGAGCGCCTGTTCCAGTACCAATGCGTCACAATTCCTCGCCAGCTCACCGAGATCGCGGTGGACCAGAGTTCGGGAGCCGATTCGGAATGTCCGCTGTCGCAAGTGAACGGCGGTTTCCAGGGATGCGGTGTCGGCGCGTACTGCTTGATCGCCGTGGGCATCCCCATGGGCCACCACGAGTTCTACTCCGCGATCTGAGAGATCCATGGCAAGGCGCTGAAAGAATGCGGTGCGGTATTGTGAAATGTACGGCTGCACAATGGCGATTCGGCGACGAGGCATTTCTCTCTCCAGGTAAGGCTAGGCACCGCCGACCAGATCATTATTTGTGATTTCTGTATCATCGGTGCCGCGGTCTCGCGGTGTGTCATTCCTCAACGTTCCGAGGAATCAAGGATACTCTCCTGATAAAGAGTGGGTGGGTTAAGAGGAGAGGTGTCATGTCGAAGTCTGGGTTCTTTTCCCAGCAGCTTGTCAGCGCGCCGGTGTGGGGGGATCGGGATGCTCTGCTGCTGAACCTCTGTGCTGGACGTCGCGTCCTCCACGTCGGCTGCGCGGATTCCCCTTTGACCGCCGAGAGGCTGGAGAAAGGATCACTTCTGCACGCCAAGCTCTTGCGGGCGGCATCTGAAGTGCATGGTGTGGACGTCGACCTTGCCGGCGTAGAGCTCCTGCGCGACCGCCTGGGGGGTGAATACTCGGTGGCCGATGTCGCAGATCCGAAGGACAGAGGCGACCTGGTGAAATTCAGGCCTGAAATCGTACTGGCCGGTGATGTCATCGAACACGTGCGGGACGCCGCCTCGTTCCTGCGCGGCATTGTGACCCTGATGCGGGAAGCGGGCGACGGTGTCGAGCTGATCCTCTCGACTCCCAACGGCTTGGCCGCCAAGAATATGATCAACACGTTGGCGGGGCTGGAGATCATCCATCCGGACCATGTCTATGTCTTCACGCCCGCGTCGCTGGCGCGCCTGGTCTCTGACTGCGGGCTGCGCCCGAAACAGTGGTTCTTCTATCACGTCGACTCCGGCAATAGCCCCAGGGCTCGCTCCTACGACGCTGTTTCCCGCATCGCGGCCCACCTGCGGCCGGCCTTTTCCGAGGGGCAGGTTCTGGTCTGCCAGTCCATCCCCGAAGGGGCCTGAGGGGTACGCACCTCCGGAAAGGAATTCTCCTGGTGTTCTCCAGTGTCTGCGTCGTCGGCCTCGGCTACATCGGCCTGCCCACCGCCGCCGCGCTCGCCACGAACGGGATCGACGTCATCGGCGTTGACGTCAACCCGGTCACCGTCGAACTCATCAACAGTGGTCGCGCCCCCTTCGTCGAACCGGATCTGGCGGTGGCCGTCAGCGGCGCCGTAGCCATGGGACGGCTGCGCGTCGCGGCCGCACCCGAGCCCGCGGACGCCTTCGTCATCGCCGTACCCACCCCGCTGGAGGAGGACCGCACGGCGGACCTGTCGTACGTGCGCAGCGCCGCGGCGTCGGTGGCGGCGGTCCTCAAAGCGGGTGACCTCGTCATCCTCGAGTCCACCTCGCCCCCCGGCACCACCGTGGAGCTGTCCCGGTTGCTGGGCAAGCACCGCCCCGACCTGACGTTCCCCCACGAGGGCGGCGACGCGCCCGACGTGTGGGTCGCGCACTGCCCCGAACGCGTCCTGCCGGGGCGGACCATGATCGAGATCGTGACGAACGACCGGGTGATCGGGGGCGTGGGAGAAGGCTGCGCCGAACGGGCACGGACTCTCTACGAGGTGTTCGCCAAGGGGGAGTGCCTGCTCACCGACGCGACGACGGCGGAGATGGCCAAGCTCAGCGAGAACGCCTTCCGTGATGTCAACATCGCCTTCGCCAACGAGCTGTCCATGGTCTGTGACCACCTCGGCATCGACGCCGGCGACGTCATCGCCCTGGCCAACCGCCACCCCCGGGTCGACATCCTGAGTCCGGGGCCGGGCGTCGGTGGCCACTGCATCGCCGTGGACCCCTGGTTCATCGTCGGATCCGCGCCCCGGCAGTCGAGGCTCATCCGGCTCGCCCGCGAGGTCAACGACGACCGGCCCGACTACGTACTCGGCGAGGTGGTCCGGACAGCCGAGAGGTTCAAGGACCCCGTGATCGCGTGTCTCGGACTGGCCTTCAAGGCGAACATCGACGACCTGAGGGAGAGTCCCGCCCTGCACATCGTCACGCAACTGGCCGAGCGCCAGGTCGGCCGGCTGCTGATCGCGGAGCCCCACATCAGGGAACTGCCGCCGTCACTGGCACACACGGGCGTGGCCGAACTCGTCGACACCACCACCGCCGTGCGGGACGCGGACGTCGTCGTGCTGCTCGTGGACCACGACGCCTTCCGCGTGGTCAAGCGGACCGCGCTGCGCGGCAAGGCCGTGTTCGACACCCGCGGCCTCTGGCGCTGACGCGGAGCCGCCCGCGGAGTCCGGCACGCGGCCGAACTCCGCGGGGCGCTCGCACAGTCCCATCCAGTGCCCGATCGCCCGTACGGAACGGTCCGCGGCCCGCCCGTCGCCGTACGGGTTGACGGCCCGCGCCATCGAGGCGTAGGCCTCCCGGTCGTGCAGCAGCCCGCGCACCTGCTTCACGATGTGTTCGCGGTCGGTCCCCACCAGGCGGCTCGTGCCGGCCCTGACGGCCTCCGGGCGCTCCGTGGTGTCCCGCATGACCAGCACCGGCTTGCCCAGGCCCGGTCCCTCCTCCTGGATGCCGCCGCTGTCGGTCAGGATCAGGTGGGACCGGTCCATCAGCCGGGCGAAGGCGCCGTACGCGAGCGGTTCCGTCAGTCGTACGTTTCCGATGCCCTCCACATGGGGCAGGATCGCCGCCCGCACCACCGGATTCGGGTGCAGCGGGAAAACGATGAGCAAGTCGGGCTCGGTACGGGCCAGATCGGCGAGTGCACCGCCGATGGACTCCATTCCGCTCCCCCACGACTCACGGCGATGGGCCGTCACCAGCAGGACCCGGCGGGTGGTGTCGTCGAGGTCGGCCAGTGCCGGGTCCCCGTAGTGCGCCTTCTGCCCGACCGCCCAGTGCAGGGCGTCGACGACCGTGTTCCCGGTGACCACGACGGACGACGGGGCGACGCCGTCCCGGAGCAGGTTGTCCCGGGCGTGCCAGGTAGGTGCCAGATGGAGAGACGCCAACTGGGTTGCCAGCCGGCGGTTGATCTCCTCGGGGAAGGGGGAGTACCGGTCGTCGGTGCGCAGTCCCGCCTCCAGGTGGACCACCGGGACCTGGTTGTAGAAGGCGGCGAGAGCGCCGGCGAACGCGGTCGTCGTGTCCCCCTGGACCAGCACCGCGTCCGGGCGCTCGCGCCGCAGCAGGGGGCACAGCCCGTCGAGGACGCGCATGGTGATGTCGGTGAGGGACTGACGCTCGCTGAGGATGTCCAGGTCATGGTCGGCGCGGATGCCGAACAACGCGTGCACCTGGTCGAGCAGGCCGCGGTGCTGGGCGGTCACCGTCACCGTCGACCGGAACATCCGGGACCGGTTGAGTGCCTCGATGACGGGGGCCATTTTGATGGCCTCCGGTCTTGTTCCGTAGACGACCATCAGTCGATTCACTCGAAGTCTCCTTCTGAGCGGCGCCGGACCGCACCCGGGGCGGGCCGCACCGGTGGCCGAGTTCCCGGAGCGGAATATGCGCTATCCGGCCACCAGCGAACCGGTATTTCGGGACAATTACTGCCATACCGGAAGCGTGTTCACCCATGTGCATGGAGATGTTCGTCCATCTGGTCCGCTCCGCAGGAAAGGCGCACGTCCCGGCGCATCGCCCTCCCTACAGTGCGCCGTGACCCGCGCTTCCCTTCAGTGAAGGCAGGAAATGAAAACAGTCCTTCTGTCCCCGCGTACCGGTGCCGTCACGCTGGGAGAAATTCCCGCCCCCGAAGCAGCCGCCGGGACGGTGTTGATCCGCAACGAATGGTCGCTCATCAGCGCGGGCACGGAACGGGCCACCGTCTCGACCGGCGCGCAGAGCCTGATCGGCAAGGCACGGCAGCGGCCCGAGCAGGTGGCACAGGTGATCGACAGCGTGAAGCGGTCGGGATTCGCTGACACCTACCGGACGGTCCAGGACCGGCTGGACCGCCCAGTGCAGCTCGGATACTCCTGCGCGGGCACGGTCCTGCGGACGGGTGAGGGCGTCGACGACATCCGCCCGGGCATGCGGGTCGCTGCCGCCGGGGCCCGCTACGCCTCACACGCGGAGATCGTCGCCGTGCCCCGCAACCTGGTGGTTCCCGTGCCGGAGGACGTGGACACCCAGTGGGCGGCCTTCGCCACGGTCGGCGCCATCGCGCTGCAGGGCATCCACCAGGCCGAGGCGGTCCCGGGCTCACGGATCGCCGTCATCGGCCTCGGCCTGCTCGGACAGATCACGCTCCAACTGCTGCGCGCCTATGGGTACGACGGGGTGGGCATCGATCCCGACCCTGCCATGGTGGCACTCGCCGAGTCGGCGGGGCTCGCGGCCTTCGCGCGGGAGACGGACTGTCTGCCCGACGTCGTATCCCGGCGCTGGGCGGGGGCCGGCGCGGACGCGGTGCTCATCACCGCCGCCACCGCCAGCTCCGACCCCGTCGAGGTCGCAGGCCACCTTGCCCGTGACCGCGCCACCGTGGTGGTCGTCGGCGACGTGGGCGTCGTACCGCCACGTTCGTCGTACTACCACAAGGAACTGTCGATCCGTTATGCGCGGTCCTACGGCCCGGGGCGGTACGACCACCGCTTCGAAGAGCGCGGCCACCCATACCCGGAGGGCTACGTCCCGTGGACGGAACGGCGCAACCTCGCCGAGGTGCTCCGGCTCCTGGCGACGGGGGCGCTGGACCTCGCCCAGCTCAAGCCGCGGGTCTTCCCCGTAGGGGAGGCGGCCGAGGCCTACGAGGCGCTGAAGCCGTCGTCCGGCGGACGCAGCGTCGCCCTGCTCCTGCGCTACCCCGGGTCCGCGCAGCTCCCGCCCCAGCCGGCCTCGCCGGCGGGCTCCCGCACGTGGACCGCGCCCCGGGGCACGCTGCGGGTCGCGGCGATCGGCGCGGGCAACTTCGCGACGAGAACGCTCTTCCCCGAGCTGAAACGGGAGCCCTGCGTCGCGTTCTCATGGGTCGCCAGCGGACGGGGGCTGTCCGCCGCGCACCAGGGTCGGCGGTGGGGTTTCCGTACCGTCGCGGAGAGCGCCGAGGCAGGCCTCGCCTCGGGCGACGCGGACTGCGTGATGGTCCTCAGCCGCCACGACAGCCACGGCCGCTACGCGGCGCAGGTGCTGCGCGGCGGCGCCGCCCTGTACTGCGAGAAGCCCCTGGGCCTCACGGAGGCCGAACTGGAGGACGTGGCCGACGCGTGGCTGACCTCCGGCGCCCCGGCGATGGCCGGGTTCAACCGGCGGTTCGCCCCAGCAATGCGGGATCTGCGCGCCGCGCTTCCGGCGGGAGCACCTCTCCAGATCGTCTACCGGGTCTTCGCGGGCCGGCTTCCGGCCGAGCACTGGTACTTCGACCCTCGGCAGGGCGGTCGGCTGCTCGGCGAAATGTGTCATTTCATCGATGCCGCAGGCTTCCTGGTCTCCGGGAGGCCGGTCGCGGTGCAGGCCGTCGGCGTGGACGCGACGGACCCGGCCGTTGCGCAGAGCGTCACCCTCCAGCTCACGTACGACGACGGCTCAGCCGCGTCCATCGTGTACGGGGGGCTGACACCGCCCGGTGCCCCCAAGGAACTCCTGGAAGTGGCCACCGACGGTATGGCGGCCAGGATCGAGGACTTCGGCTCGCTTGCCGTGTGGAAAGGTGGCAGGGCGGCCACGACGAAGTACCGTGGCTCGCCGAAGGGGCACGCGGCCGAGATGCGAGCCCTCGTGCGCCTGGTCCGCAACGATCCCCTGGACAAGGAGACCACTGCCACCGCCGACTTCGCATCGGCGCTGCGGAGTTCCCTCGTCGCGTCACGTGCGGCCCGCTCGCTCACGGAGGACCGCGTCATGGAGGTCGCCCCCGCCACACCGGCCCTGGCCAGGGCACTGGAGTGGCCGACGCCCCCTTCCGCCCCAGCAGCCGCGGTACCGAAACCAGGCGGGCAGGCGGATGGTGGTTCCCCTGCGGCCACGGCGGCGATCTGATGTGTGGCTTCGTCGTCCTGCTGAACAGGAGCGCCCCGCACCGGCCGTCGTCCCACCCGGACCTGTGCACGGCACTCGCGCACCGCGGCCCCGACGCGAGCGGACACCTGGATCTCGACGGGGGGAACTGGCATGCGGAGTTGCACTTCCGCCGCCTGGCCATCGTGGACCTGGACCCCAGGAGCGACCAGCCCTTCGGTTCCCCGGAGCGGGGCGTGCTGGTCTACAACGGCGAGATCTACAACGCTCCGCACCTGCGCGAGGTGCTGCGGAAGCGGCACGTGAGGTTCACGACCGCGGGCGACACCGAAGTCCTCTACGAACTGCTGCTGCAGCCGGACGCACCGCGGCTGCTCGACCAGATGGACGGCATGTTCGCCTTCGCCCTCCTCCTGCCCGACGGGGAACTGCGCTACGGGCGTGACCGACTGGGCATCAAACCGCTGTACGAGGCGGTGGACACCATGGGCCGAACAGTCGCGCTCGCCAGTGAGATCGAACCACTGCGGGCCGCCGGACTGGCCGGCGACGCCGACCCGGTCGCGGTGGCGCAGGGAGCCATGTTCCTGTGGACGCCGCCGCCGCGGACCGGCTGGCAGCGAGTGCGGGCCGTGCCGATCGGGACGGTGCTGTCGCGGCGGGCTACGGGATGTGACCCGGCGTCACCGTGGTGGCGAGCTGGTGCCGCTACGCCCCCAGAGGACATCGGTACCGCCGTCCGCGAGTCGGTCGCCCGGCAGGTGCGTGCCGACGTGACGGTGGGACTGTTGCTGAGCGGAGGGCTGGACAGCAGCTGGCTGGGCGTGGAGATGATCAGGGACGGCTTCGCCGGACCCGCACTCGCCGCCCGGCCGCGGAACGCGGCGGCCACCACGGAGCCGTTCGAGGACGACGCCCCCTACGCCGCACGGGTGGCCCGGCGCCTGGGTCTGCCGCTGACGTGGGTCGACCTGGACGTCGACGTACTGCGCCTGATCCCGGAGCTGGTCACCACCATGGAGGTCCCCTTCGGCGACCCGGCCGCCGTCACCCTCATGCAGCTCTCTCGCGCCGCAAGCGGTGAGGCCACCGTGCTGCTGTCGGGGCTCGGGGTCGAGGAGTTGTTCCTCGGTTACGAGCGGTACCAGGCCGTGCTGCTGCTGCAACGGCTCCCCGCGTGGGCGCGGCCCGCCCTCGGCGCCACCACCGTCATCCCCGGCCCCCGGCGCTACCGGGGCCGCGCGGACAAGTTCGGGCGACTGCTCCAACTCGGCCCCCGCGACTGGTCGTGGGCGACGCAGGCGTACTACTCCGGGCGGGAGTGGGCAGCGCTGTCGCCGCTCGTCGGTCTGGACGCGGTCACCGGGCGGCATCGCGCCGTGGCGGGCGCCGTGCTCGACGCGGGCGGGACCGCCCTCGCGGCGCTGGCGGAGTGCGACAGGCGGCTGTTCCTGCCGGGGCTGAACCTGCTGTACGGCGACCGTGCGTCGATGCGTGCGAGCGTGGAACTGAGGGTGCCGTTCCTGGGGGAACCGGTGGTTGCTGCCGCCCTCGGCACCGTCGCGGAGGAACAACTGCGGCTGGGCGACGGCAAGGCGCTCTTCCGCGCCGCCGCGGTGGCGGCGGGTGTACCGGAGTTCGTCGCCCGACGCCCCAAGACGGGGTTCGGGGCGCCGGTACGGTCGCTGCTGCGCGAGCACGGCGGCCGTCTGTGGACCGAGGTCCGGCGCTCCCCGCTGTTCGACGACGTCTTCGACCGGCGGACCGCCGACCGCCTCGTCGCCGAACACGTGCAGGGCAGGCGTGACCGGGGGCTTGCCGTGTTCGGGCTGTTCTGCGCGGCCGTTTGGTGGGAGCGGAACGCGGTGGGAGGGCCGGGGCGGACCGCAGACGTCCTGTCGGGCTACGAGACGGCTCCTGTCCGCTGACTGCTCGGGTCGGAGTGTGGTGGTCCTGGCACTTCTTCCTGACCGCCCGGCAGCACGGCGTGCAGGGCGGTCAGCGCGTCCAGAAGGGGAGCGGCGCTCCACCGGGGCGACTCCCACAGAGCCCTGTTCCTTTGGGAGCCCTTGGCCCACGGGTCGGTGCCCAGGCCGGGGTAGCGGCCCACGACGGCCGTCAGCACGGCGCGGGCGAAGTCGGGCCGGACGAAGCCGCGCTCGGCCGCCCAGGCCGCCATCCGCACCGCCGTGGCGTCGTTGTTCGGGTCCCGTCTGGTCCGACTGCCCGCGAAGTAGCGGGGAAGAGGGCCGTCGAACAGGTTCCGTAGGTAGTGGTCCACCCCCCGTTCGAGAGGGACCCGCACATCCAGGCCGAGCAGCGTAGCGGTCCGTTCGAGGCGAAGCAGTACGTATCCGGTGTGGAAGCCGTCCACCCAGTCCAGTCGCGGACCCCGTCCGTACGGCCACGAGCCGTCGGGGCGCTGACCGTCCAGACTCACCTCGACGGCTCCGCGGGCCCCATCGGCCAGCCGGTCCGCAAGTTCCCCGGGCAGGACACCGGTGAGGGCCAGGCGGGCGGCGAGTGCGGCACCCATGAGGTTGGCGTTGTGGACGAGGGCGCCGCTGGTCGGTGTGTAGGTGAAGAACTCGCCGTTGTGCAGGTGCGTCAGCAGTCCGCGGGCGAGCGACCGCACGGCCTCGTCGCCCAGCGTTCCGGTGTCGAGACAGCCATCCGCGCAGAAGGTCGTGGCCACCAGGTTCGGGACGGAGGCGGGGTAGTACGCCCAACGGGTCTGCACGTCGAACTCGTAGCGCCACAGCCCGGCGTAGCGCCCGGACATCTGCTCGGTGGCCGTCCATCGGCCCAGGCGGAGGGCGCGCTCCCGCCACACGGGGGACGCGGAGAGCCGTGCGCAGGCGCCGGCCGCGGTTCCGGCGGCCGTGGCGGTGCGCAGGGGGCGAATGCCCAGGACCGGTCGCAGGTCGATCCCGCTGCGTTTGACGGTCTGCAGGAGCGCCTGCCGCAGCACGCGGTGCGCGGCCAGCCGTCCCAGCGGGCCGGTCAGCCCGTCGTACGGGTCGGGCCCCGCCCAGCCACGGGCGTCGGCCCACCGGAAGAGCCTGTCCGCCAGGGCGAGCACGTCTGTGGCTCCGGCGCATGGTCGGCGAAGGCCATCCCCCGCAGTGCGGTGGTTCGCTCCGGAGCCTTCCCAGGACGAATGGTCGGTAGGGATTCTCGACGGCATGGGCCCTCCCGGGAGGATCGCCGGTGCTGGTGGGTGTCGCCGGTGGTGGCCGGCAGGGGAACGGGTCGGCACGGCCCCGGACCGGTCCACATCGGCGTCGGACTGGCCCGCAACGGGGTCGGCGACTGCTCAGTAGGCCCCGGTACCCGCGACGACGGCGCGCACCGTGCGGACGAGGATGCCGAGGTCGACGGACGGGGACCAGTTGTCGACATACCTGAGGTCCAGGGCGATCGTCTCGTCCCAGGACAGGTCGGAGCGGCCGCTGACCTGCCACAGCCCGGTGAGCCCCGGTTTGACGGTCAGCCTGCGCAGTCCCACTTCGTCGTAACCGGAGACCTCGTCGGGCAGCGGCGGCCGCGGACCGACCAGGGACATGTGTCCCCGCACCACGTTGAAGAGCTGGGGCAGTTCGTCCAGGGAGTAGCGACGCAGCACCCGGCCGACGCGGGTGATCCGCGGATCGCGGCGGATCTTGAACATCCGGCCGTCCTGCTCGTTGCTCCCGGCCAGCTGTTGCCTCAACCGCTCCGCGTTGGCGACCATGGTGCGGAACTTCGCCATGGTGAACGGCACTCCGCCGCGGCCGATGCGGGTCTGCCGATGCACGACGGGGCCCGGGGAGTCCAGCCGCACGGCCAGGGCCACCGCCGCGAGGACGGGGGCGAGCAGCAGGATCAGCAGTGCCGCGCCCAACCGGTCCGTCACCGACTTGAGCAGCGGTGCAAGCCCACGACGCAAGGGCGGGGCCACGTTCAGCATGGTGAGCCCGGCCACGGAGGAGACTCCGACCCGGCGCTTGGCCACGTCGGTCAGTCCCGGCACGACCACGAGCGGGCATTCGTCGGCGTGCAGCGCCCACGACAGCCGTCGCAGGCGCGTTCCCGTCATGAGCGGTCCTGGTGCGACGAGTACCGTCTCGACGTCGAGTCGGCGGACCGCATCGAGCACCGCAGTGGAGTCGGCCGACATGCTCGGTGGCTCGTGTCGTTCGAGGCGGGCGGCGACGGGGGCCAGTGCCTGTGGATCCTCGTCGCCGATCGGGCACACGCCGACAACGACGAACTCGTGGTCGGTCCGCTGCGCGAGATGGCCCACCAGGCCGTCCACGGCTTCGGCCTCCCCGATCACCAGACTCCGGCGGACGGTCCGTCCGTCGCGGCGTCGGCCGATCAAATGACGGCGGATCAGTACGTGCCCGATGGTGCTCGTCGGGGCGCAGGGCAGTAGCGCGGCCAGTGTGAGAAGGAAGGGGGACTTTTCGGCGGTCGCCGCCCACGCCACCGCGAGCAGTCCGATCATGATCCGCCAGTCCTTCAGCGCGGAGCCGATGTCGTCGCCCTCACCGAGATGGCGTTCGGCGTAGCGGTTGCGCGAACCGCGCACGAGCAGCCAGGCCATGGCCGCCACCGTCGCGTACGCCATGGCGTTCGCGCCCTCGATCAGTGCGAAGGCCAGGTACACCGGCACCGCGGCCGCCGCCGCGTCGCCGAGGACGGCGGCGGCCGGGTACCAGACGGGTTTGCCGGTGCGGCGACCGGCCGATGGCTGCTTGCGGATGACCTGTGTCGGCGCAGACTCGATCATGGGTGCCTGGGGCATTGTCTCCCCGAACAGCCACATTCGCCCTCCAAAGGGTATCAAACCAGGACTAATCGAGTGTGTATGACCATCTGCGGTGAAATGGGGCAGGACGTTGAGGCGGGCGAGAATCTCACCCGATGGGCAGAGCTTCATGCCTCCTGCCCATGCCGTCCGCTTCCGTCTGCGGACGACCGATACAAACGGACCAAGAGCCGAGGTCGCGTCCCGTGATGCGACCCCTCGGCGGCGCGCGAACGCCGGCTACCGCATGGACTCCCGCTCGGGTTCGCTCTCCGTCTCCAACGGTTCGACCGGGATCTTGACGGAGTCGAGGAGCACCTGGGCGACGTCGACGCCCTCGTTGGCTCGGTGGACTTGCCGCCCGCGGCGGAACCGAAATCGGCAGTCACCGCTGCACCTCGGGCGTGCGATGCGGTTCGGTTCCTTCGATGTACTGGCCCATCTGAGATCACCCACCCACGCCGCCGCACCGTGGTGGCCCAAGCGGTGACCTGCGTCGCTGTGCTGCTGCGGCCGCCCGTCCGTCAGGCCGGCACGAACACCACACGGAACATTTTGGGCCAGAACTTCCCGGTGATCAGGAACTGATGCGTTCGGGGGACGGCCGCGACGCCGTTCAGCGTGGATCCCGGGACGAGCTCGTCGCCGCGCAGCAGGCCCGACGCGTCGACGGTCGCCGTCACTGCTCCGGTGACGGGATCGATGCGCACGATCCGCTCGGTGAAGAGCACGTTGGCGTACACCGCGTCGCCGACGCACTCCAGCTCGTTTGCGGTCATTGACCGGGCTGCCTCCGTCGGTGACGGCGACCCCGCCCGTCGTCGCGAGCGTCCGTGGGTCACGGAACGTCAGGCGCGCCGAGCCGTCGCTCGTCACCAGCCGGTGGGACGCCCGCTGGAGGCAGGCGCCCCAGCCGTCGTCGGGGTACGGGACACGGCGCAGTTCCGCGAGCATCCTGGCGTCGCGCTCGATGGCGATCCGGTCCCGCCAGGTGAGCTGCCACAGGGATCGGCCGAACATGGCGATCCCCTCGCCGAAGACGGGTGCGGGCAGCGCGGCGCGGACCGTGGGCGGTTTGCCCGGGGGCCCGGCCCGTACGGAGGACACGCCGGACAGCCCTGTGCTCTCGTAGAGCGTGCCGCCGGCCATCTCCAGGCCCTCGGTGAACGCCTTCGGGTCGTGCGGCAGGACCTGGAGGACCTTGACCCGCAGACGCTCGACCCGGCGCGCGGCGAGCGGCCGTTCGTCGGCGGCCCCACGTGCGGCCGCACACCATCCGAAGGCAAGCGCACCCGAGATCACCAGCGCCCCCGTCCGCCGCAGACGCTCACGCACCGCACGTCCCCTTCGCCCTCAGCGTGGTCCGCAACGGTGTCACCAGGGGCTGCTGCAGCAGGGTGGGGGTGCCGTTCGCGTGCGGTTCCAGAAGGTGCAGCACCAGCGTGCGGCTGGAGCCCGCGGGCAGCTCCAGGTCCAGCGTGTACACGGGGTGGCCGCGTTCCTCGCCGGACGTGGGCAGCGCCGTACGGCCGTCCAGAGTGGCGCCGGTGAGGGTGGCCCCGGCCCCGGCGTAGTACGACACCAGCAGCCTGTTGTCACCCGGCCGGGTGCGATAGCGCGGGCGGTCCTCCCGCAGCGTGACGTAACCGGGCAGGCCGGAGGCCGGGGCCCGGTTGGTCAGGGTCACGGTCACGGTGACGGGGCGGTCGCCGCCGGTGCAGCCGCCCGCTTCCCAGACCAGGCGCCGGTCGAGGTAGTAGTCCAGCTTGGAGCCCGCCGCGTTGTTCACCACGAGCCCCGCGAAGGGGCCGGGGGAGTCCGGGAGCGTGCCCGAGTAGGGGCGCGACTCCAGGAGGCGCTGCTCTTGCGCGTGGGCGCTCCACACCTTCAGCCGTCCCTCCCGCTGGGCGTCGTTCACAGCGACGAGCAGCGCGGGCAGGCGGCGTGTGTCGTCGGCAGCCGCGAGCAGGGGCCCGGCGGCGGCGCGGGCCGCGTCGACGAAGAACGCCTTGCGCCGGGCGACGTCGTCGTACATCGCGTAGCTGGCCCGTTCGGTGAGGTCCACGACGTTGTCGGCGGTGAGCTGGGTGCCGTCGGCCATCCGGGCCGGGCCGGTGACCCGCAGGAAACGGCTCAGCGTCACGGGGTCGATGGCGATCGCGCCGTCCACGCGCTCGCCGGTGTGCTCGCGCCAGTACGCGGCCCAGATGCGGGCCGCGTAGGGGAAGTGCGGGCTCATGTTGGAGTTGGGCCACGTACCGGTCGGATCGCTGCGCTGGTAGCGGGCGTCGAAGTCGGCTCCCAGGTCGATGTCCGCCTTCGCCGTGGCCATCTCGGTGTTGTTGCCGAACCGCTCGAAGGACAGATGGCCGCGCCGGGCCCGCAGCACGGCAAAGGCCCCCGGCAGGCCCCCGGTGCCGCGTGCCTCGGCGAGGTTCTGGAAGGCGAGGAAGTAACGCCGTTCCCCGTCTGCGCCGAGCATCGGCGGCAGGACACGAGCCGCCACGGACGCGTCGGTCATCACCGGGGCGAGGCGGTCGAGCTGCTGCGCGAGCCCGGCACGGGCCCGGTCGGCCGACGGCAGCCAGGTGGACCGGGGCAGCCCGTGCACGTCGGCCCGCACCTCGGCTGCTACGCGCGCGGCCCGGGCGACGTCCGGCGCGTGCTGCCGCAACGCCGTGAGGGCCTCGGACATCCCCCCGCCATGGCCGTCCGGCGTGGGCTGGGGCAACGCGCGCGCCAGCGGGGCCAACACCTCGCCGGCCAGGCGGTCCGCCGCGTAGGCGGCGCCGCGTACGGTCCTGACCGGCTCCCCGAGGAAGGGCAGGGCGGCGGCGGGGTACCAGGCCGGGCCGGTGGTGAGGCGGTGCGCCCGTGCGGAGTGGGCGGCGGCGGAACGCACCGCCTGTTCCCAGGATCTGGTGGCCGAGGGCGGCGCCCCGGCGGCGGAGCCGGGCGTCGACGCGGGTGCCGTCGACTGCCGTAGCGCGTCGAGGTCCCGCTGGGCCGCCATCAGCTCTGAACGGGCGAGCAGTCCGGTGACACCGATCCAGGCGGCGCCGGCCAGCGGGAGCGCCGCGGCGGCCAGCAGGGCGTACCTGAGCACGCGACGGCGGCCCGGCGCCCGGACACCGGAGCGGCGGGGGCGGCCGGGCACGGGGACGGCGTCCCGGTCAGGACCGGGACGCCGTGATACCGCCGTAGTCAGGTCCCGCTCCGTCATGAATTGCGGCGACGGCGCACGGCCATCATCGCGCCGGAGCCCGCCGCGAGCAGCCCCGCTGCGGTGCCGCCCAGCGTCAGGGCCTTCTCGTTGCCGGTCTTCGCGAGGCTCGGGTGGTCCCGGTCGTGTCCGCCGTGTTCCTTGTCTCCCTTGCGGTCGCCGTCGTGGTCGCCCCGGTGGTCGCCCTTGTGGTCGTTGTCGTGGTCGCCCCGGTGGTCGCCCTTGTGGTCATTGTCGTGGTCTCCCCTGTGGTCTCCCTTGTGGTCGCCGTCGTGGTCGCCGTCGTGGTGACCGTCCTTGCGCGTCACCGTGAATTCGGTGAATGCCTCCAGCTCGGGGTCCTTGCATTCCAGCTCGAAGACGTGCTTCCCGGGCTCGGTGCGCTTGGGGATCCTCACTTTGCCCTTGACGGTTCCGTTGTCGTCTGCCCTGAACCTGCCCAGGACGATCTCACGCGAGTGCAGCTCCGCGATGACCACCTGGTCGGGGCAGAGGCAAGTGCCCACGAATCTCAGTTTGCCTCCGGCGGGCACCTCGTCGGGGTCGACGGTGACCTGCGGGGGCTGCGGCGGGTACGCCGGGCATGGCGTCGGCGGGCGGGGATCCGCGTGGGCGGTCGACATCCCCACCACTGGTGCGGCGACAAGTACGGCAGCTGATCCTGCCGCTGCCATAGCAGTTCGCCACCTGGGCGATGCTGTCATCTTCTTCACTCTCCTCGACTTCGGTCCGGGCCGGGCTGCAGCGTCAGCCGTAATCAAGATCAGGAATACATCGAATATATGGGGAATACCGACACCAAATCGCCTGAAGTTACCCAGAAGCCATCGGATGGTGTAGCGGTCGCCCTCGATGGAGCGCGGCGTCACCCCGGCGAAGTGGCCGGGTGGTGTACGACGCAAGGGTCGTTCGGCAGGCCGACATGAGGGTGGCTCCCCCGGTTGAGGCGTGCGAGTCCCTATCTTCAGCTGCACGCATAGGGAACGGAACATCCCATTTCGGGCCGTTCCCTCAGTCCTATGAGGGGTGCAGCTTGGATCTCCACGGATTCCTGAAGGCTCTTGCCAGACGATGGCCGACTGTCGTGGCCTGTCTGGTTCTCGCTGTCGGTGCGGCGGTCGCCATGACGAGTTTGAGCACTCCCGTCTACGAGGCCAGGGCGCAGCTCTTCGTCGCCACCCGCACCGCCGAGGACACCGCCCAGATGAACCAGGGGCAGAGCTTCTCGCAGGCCCGCGTGCAGTCGTACGCCGAGATCGTGACGACTCATCAGGTCACCGCTCCCGTGGTGAAGGAGCTGGGGCTGCACACCACACCGGAGAAACTGGCCTCCCAGATCAAGGCCGTTGCCCCGCTCAACACCGTGCTCATCAACATCACGGTCAAGGACACCGTGCCCCAGCGTGCGGCGCGCATTGCCAACGCCGTCGCGGAACGGTTCAGTTCGGTCATCGAGCGACTGGAGACGCCCAAGCAGGCTCCCTCGAAGCCGTCCAAGGGGAAGCGCACGGGCGACGACGGCGCGACGATTTCCCCCGTCTCCCTGGGGATCACGCAGGAGGCCGTCGTCCCCACCGTTCCGGTCTCGCCGCGCCCGATGCTCAACCTGGCCGCGGGAGTTCTCGGCGGTCTGTTCCTCGGTGCCGGGCTCGTCGCCCTTCGCGAGACCCTCGACACCACGTTCAAGGCCAGCGACGCACTGGGCGAGTTCACCGCGCTGCCGGGCCTCGGCACCATCCCCTACGACAGGAACGCCCCCAAGCAGCCGCTCGTCAGCGCCGACGGCCACTCCAGGCGTGCCGAGGCGTTCCGCAAGCTGCGGACCAACCTCCAGTTCTCCCAGGTCGACGACCCGCCCCGGATCATCGTGGTGACGAGCTCGCTGCCCAGTGAGGGCAAGACCAACACCGCGGTGAACCTCGCGCTCTCGCTCGCCGAGGCGGGCGTCTCCACCTGCCTGGTGGATGCCGACCTGCGCCGTCCGTGTGTGGCCCCGACGTTCGGCCTGGTCCAGGACGCCGGTCTGACCACGGTGCTCATCGGGCACGCCCGCATCGAGGACGTGATGCAGCAGGTCGCCGGCGGGCTCTCGGTGCTCGCCGGCGGTGCCGTACCGCCGAACCCCACGGAGCTGCTCGCCTCGGCGCGCATGGAAGAGGTGCTGCGCGAGCTGGCGGACACCTACGAGGTCGTGATCGTCGACACCGCGCCGCTGCTGCCGGTCGCCGACACTCTCGGACTGGCGTCGCTCGCTCAGGGCACGTTGCTCGTCGTACGCGCCGCGAAGACCACCCGGGACCAGGTACGCACCGCCAGTGAATCACTGGAGCGCGTGGGCGTCCGCATCCTCGGCACGGTCTTCAGCATGGCTCCGGTCTCCACGGGTGGGCGTTACGGCCGTTACGGCCGTTACGGCCGTTACGGCGCCTACGGGCAGTACGGCGAACTGCCCGCTCCTCGTGCGGCGGGCCGGCCGGAGGAGGCGGTCGCGCCCGCGGCGACGCGACCAGCGGGCGAGAAATGACCCGCGTCCTGTTCGTCTGCACGGGCAACGTGCACCGCTCCGTCTTCGCCGAACGGCTGCTGGCCGCCAGGCTTCCGCCCGGCTCGCCCGTGCGGTCGGAGAGCGCCGGAACAGAGGCGTGGCACGGCTCCGGCATGGACGGCTCCACCAGGGAGGTGCTGGAGGAGCTGGGCGCCGACGGCTCCGGCTTCGTGTCGCGCCCGCTCACCGCGCGGCTCGTCGCCGGCGCCGCGCTGGTCCTCGGGCTGGCGTGCGAGCACCGGGAAGCGGCCGTGCGCCTCGCGCCGTCGGCGATGCGGCGCTGCTTCACGCTGAAGGAGTTCGTGCGTCTCGCCGCCGGGTCCTCCGGCGGCGAGAGGGAGGAGCGGGTGGATGCGGGTTTCCGTGATGCCGTGGTGGCGGACGCGGCGGCCCGCAGAGGTGCCGTCCCCCCCGTCCCGCCGGCCGAGGACGACATCGCGGACCCTGAGGGAAGACCCCGGGAGGTGCTGTACGGGTGCGCCCGCGAGATCGACAGGCTGGTGAGCAGGCTCGCCGGGCTGCTGGACGGCGACGGGGTGAGGCTCTGAATCCCTGTGATCACAAGGTGCCCGGTATCTGCACCAACGCGGTGCGACGGCCGTCCACCGCTCCCGCAGGGTGGCGCCGGCGGCCGGCAGCTCCCGGGCCCGCTCACCTACCTCCGCGCCGACACCGCTCCCAGGCCCCATGGGTGTTTCCTCCAGCGCCGGTGATCCGGCGCTGGAGGACTCGGCGACGCGGAAACGCGCCGGTCCGCCCGAGCGCAGCAAGGAGCCGGGGCAGAAGCCACTCGGTGCCCCGCACACCGCCGTACCGCATCGCCCGCAAGGGAAGGGAATCGGCTCAGGACGAGGACCGGCCGGCGTCGCCGGGTCGTCGAGCGCACCAGGTCCTGGCCACCGGCCACCGCCGCCCGTCACCCCGCTACGAGCGCCCCCCACGACCACCTGGCGTTCCTCGGCCTCGCCGCTGACCTCTGCCGCCGCGTACACCTCCCGCGCGACCATGACGGTGCGAGGCCCGACACCTCGGTCACCCGGTCTGAGACCATAGGGGACGTGAATGAGATTCGGCGCGGCACGCTTCAGGAGCAGACCTTCTACGAGCAGGTCGGCGGGGAGGAGACCTTCCGCCGGCTGGTCCACCGTTTCTACGAGGGGGTCGCCGAGGACCCGTTCCTGCGGGCGATGTACCCGGAGAAGGACCTGGGACCGGCCGAGGAACGGCTGACCCTGTTCCTGATGCAGTACTGGGGCGGCCCCACCACCTACAGCGAGAACCGCGGCCACCCCCGGCTGCGCATGCGGCACGCCCCGTTCACGGTGGACCGGTCGGCGCACGACGCCTGGCTGCGGCACATGCGGGTGGCCGTCGACGAACTCGGGCTGTCCGAGGAGCACGAGACGACGCTGTGGAACTACCTGACGTACGCCGCCGCGTCGATGATCAACACCCCGGAGTGACGAACAGCCGCCGCTGAACGCCGGATTCCGGTCGCGTACGGCCGTATTCCGGTCACGATCTGGTATAGACCGGTCGACAACCGCTTACCCGGAGCTGGTCGGCTCTGTCAGCATCGCCCGGAGGTCTGGAGCTGACGGACACACGGGGGCCTGGTGACGCGGTTCGTCTTCGCACGCGCGCGTGGGCACCGGTTGCTGCTGAGTGCCGCGTTGCTCACCGTGGTGCTGACCACCGCGGTACTGGCGACGCTCACCGCGTACTCGGCGGCGATCGGCGACGCCGCGCTGCGTCATGTGCTGGCCGATCCTCAGGGCGCCGCCGACACCGCGCTGATCGTCAAGGCGGACGTGCCGCCGGACGGGCGGGCCGCCGCCGACGCCGCCGTACGCGCGGGCGCCCGGCGGACCTTCGACGGCCTGCCGGTGACATTCCGGACCCTGCGCCGCTCGGGCCCGTACGCGCTGCCCCGCTCGCTGCAGCCGCCCGCGGCCCGGTCCGGCGACCCGGACCTGACCTACCTCGCGGCGCTGGACGGCACCCAGCTGCGGCTGGCCGCCGGCCGCCTTCCGCGCCGTGCCGAGGGCGCCGGCGGCACGGTCGAGGTGGCGCTGCCGCAGACCGCCGCCCGCGCGCTGCGGCTGGCACCCGGCGACCGGCTCACCCTGACCGACCGGCTGGGCGGCCCGGCGGTACGGGTGCGGATCACCGGGCTGTACCGCCCCGTCTCGGTGACGGCGCCGTACTGGCAGCTGGACGACCTGCTCGGCCGCGGCGTGAAGAAGGCCGGCTTCACGACGTACGGCCCGCTGCTCGCCGACTCCTCCGTCCTCACCCGCGGCCGGGTCAGCGCCGGGTCCACGGCGTGGCTCGCGTCGGCGGACTTCGGCCGGATGACGACCGCCCGGATCGGCCGGCTGCGTACGGCTGCCCGGGCGGGCGGCGCGGGCCTGCGCGACCGCGCGGCGCTGCACGGTACGACGGTCGCGCAGACCTCGCTGCCGGACGTCCTGGACCGGATCGACCGCTCGCTGCTCGTCGCCCGCTCCACGCTGCTGATCGTCACCCTCCAGCTGGTCCTGCTGGCCGGCTACGCCCTGCTGCTGGTGGCCCGGCTGCTCAGCACCGAACGGACCGAGGAGACTCGGCTGTTGCGGGCGCGCGGCGCCTCCCGTGCCCGGCTCGCCGCCCTCGCCTCCGCCGAGGCGCTGCTGCTCGCACTGCCCGCGGCCGGGTGCGCGCCGCTGCTCGCCGGTCCCCTCACCGCCCTGCTCGCCGGGCACGGCCCGCTGGCCCGCCTCGGTCTGCACCTGGACCTGCCCCCGGCCGGCCGCCCGCTCGTCTGGCTGGTCGCGGCCACGGCGGCACTGGGCTGCGCCCTGGCGGTGACGGTACCGGCGGTGGCGGGAGCGGGGGCGTGGGCGTGGGACCGAGGGGGACGGCCGCGGTGGGTGCCGGTCCGGAGGGGCGGGCGGCGGTCGGCGGCGTCCGGCTCGACACTGGTGGGCTGGGGCGGACGGCGGTCGGCGGCGTCCGGCTCGACACTGGTGGGCTGGGGCGGGCGACGGTCGGCGCGGCCCGGCCCCACACCGACCGACCAAGACGGACACCACTCGACACAACCCGGCCCCACACCGACCCACCGAGACGGACACCACTCGCCACCACCCGGCCCCACACCGACCGACCAAGACGGACACCACTCGCCACCACCCGGCCCCACACCGACCCACCGAGACGGACACCACTCGCCACCACCCGGCCCCACACCGACCGGCCGGGGCGCCCGGCACTCGGCGTCCTCCGACGTGGACACCCGGCACACGACACCGCCCGGCTCAAGTACGCGGCACTCGACGCAGTCCCGCAGGGGCGCCCGGCACACGACGTCGCCCGGCTCGGGTGCGCGGCAGCATCCGGCCCGGCCCCTCCCGCTGTCGCGCCGCCCCGGTGTCCCGCGCCCCGCCGCCCGTCCCGCCTCCGCCGGAACCCTCCGCGCCGGTGCCGATCTCGGGCTGCTCGCGGTCGCCGGGGTGGCCTACTGGCAGTTGGGGCGGCAGGGATCGGGCGGGGTGGCCGCCGACCGTTCCGGGGCGCTCGGGGTCGATCCGCTGCTGGTGGCCGCGCCCGCGCTGGCGCTGCTCGCCGGGACCGTGCTCACGCTGCGGCTGCTGCCGCCCGTGGCACGGTTCGCCGAGCGGTGGGCGGCGGGCGGCCGCGGGCTGCCGGTGGCGCTGGCCGGCTGGCAGTTCAGCCGGCGCACCGCACGCGCCGCGGGCCCGGTGCTGCTGGTCCTCGCCGTCGCGCTCGGCATGCTCGCGATCGGGCAGGCCGCGTCCTGGGGCCGCTCGCAGGACGACCAGGCCGACTTCCGCGCCGGGGTGCCGGTGCGGGTGGTGTCCGCCGGGGAGGGCGGGCTCGGCCGTACCGACCTGTACGCCCGGCTGCCGCACGTGCGCGAGGCGGCGCCGGCCGTCCGTTTCTCCCAGGCGCTGTCCGGCGACCGTACGGCGACCGTGCTGGCACTGGACACCGGGAACGCGGCGGACGCGGTGCTGATGCGCCCGGACCTCGCCGACGTGCCGGTACGGTCGCTGCTCGCCGGGCTGGCGCCGCGCGGCTCCCTGGCCGGGACCCGGGTGCCCAAGGGCACCGCCCGGCTCGGGCTGACGGCGAGCCTGCGCAGCTCGGCCGGGCCGGGGCTGGTCACCGATGTGACGGTGACGCTGGCGGACCGGTACGGGGTGCCGTACCAGCTGCCCTTCGGACAGCTCCCCGCCGACGGGCACCCGCACCCGCTGAGCCTCGACGTGAGCGCCGCGCCCGGACCGCTGACCCTCACCGGGCTGCACCTGGACCTGCCCCAGCCCGGCAGGAAGGCCGAACACCGGCTCGAACTGGGCGAGTTGACGGTGACCGGTGCCGACGGCCGGGCGCACCGGCTCGCGCTGCCCACCCGCTGGAAGACCGCCGCGGAGGCCACGGGAGACGCCGTGGCGAGCCCGGCCACCAGCCCCACCCGCCCCATTGTCACCGGCACCCGCACCTTCACCTACAGCACCGGCTACCTCCCGGACGCCGACGCATGGCGGGTCGCCTTCGTCACGATCCGGCTCGACGTGCCGCAGCGCGCTCCGGCCACGGTGCCGGCCGTGGCCGGCGACCGCTATCTGGCGTCGGCCGGCGCCCGGGTGGGGCAGCGCGTCGGCCTGACGATCGGCGACCACACGCTGCCGGTGCGGATCGTCCGTTCGGTGCGCGGGCTGCCCGCCACCGCCGACCCGACGGCCACCGGCGCCCGCGACGGCGGCGCCGTCCTGGTCGACCTGCGCGCCGTGAACCAGGTGCTGCAGGCCCGGTACGGCGCCGGCGTCACGCCCGCCGAGTGGTGGCTGGCCACCGGGCGGCCGGGCGACGCGGCCGGGGTGGCCGCCGCCGTACGGGCCCTGCCGGACGTGGACCCGGGGCAGGTCGTGGTGCGCGACGAGATCGCCGCCGAGCTGCGCGACGACCCCTTCGGGGCGGGCCCGGCGGCCGCGTGCACGGCGGCGGCCGTGGTGGCGGCGGCGCTCGCCGCGGTCGGCTTCGCGGTCGGCGCGGCGGCCGCGCAGCGGGCCCGGGGCAGGGAGTTCGCCGTGCTGCGCGCGCTCGGTGTACCGCGCCGCCGGCTGGCCCGCACAGTCGCCGCCGAGCAGGCCGTGCTGGTGGGCCTGGCGCTCGCGGTGGGCCTGGGCCTCGGCACCGTACTGGCGCGCGCGGTCCTGCCGCTGATCGTCCTGACCGGTGAGGCCACCCGCCCGGTACCGGGCCTCCTGGTCCAACTTCCGCCCGGTCGAGTGGCGTTGCTGCTCTGCACGGTCGCGGTGGTCCCCCTCACGGTGACGGCCCTGCCGACCCTGCGCCGCACGGAACCGGCTCGGGCGCTGCGTGAGCAGGGGGATGAGTGAGGTGGGTGAGGTGAGTCGTCCGGCGTCGCGTGTCGTCGCGCCCTGGGTGCGGACCCGGCTGCGGGTCGCGCCCGGTGCCGCCGGCGCGCTCGCGCTGCTGGTCGCGCTGGCCGCGTGCCTGGCGGGCGCCTTCCCGCGCACGGTCGACCGGTACGAGGACGCCGGCCTGCGGCACGCGTTCGCACAGGCGGGTCCCGACCACACCACCGTGTTCGTGCAGGCGCCCGCGCCCGACCCCGGCCTGTCCACCGGACAGCGGGCCACGGCCGTACGCCCCGCCGCGCTGGAACGGCAGTACCGGCAGATCCTCCCCACGGTCCGCGGCCCGCTGACCGTCGACCGCGCCCAGTCGGAGTACGGCGTCGCCGGCACCGTGAACCCGGAGGTGCCGGACGCGTTCCTGCCCCGCCCCAGCGGACTGCCCGCCCGTGTCGCGCTGTTCGCGCCGAGCGGCCTCGCCGGGCACGCGCGCCTGCGCGCCGGGCGGATGCCGCGCGCCGACCGCCCGGTGGACGCGAGCACGCCCGAGGTGGAGGCCGCCGTGACCGCCGCCACCGCCCGGTCACTGCGCATCAAGGTCGGTTCGGTCATCCATGTCCCCGGGGCCGGCCGCCCCCCGCTCGCGGTCCGGGTCACCGGTATCCTCGCCCCGCGCGACCCGGACGGCGCCTACTGGTCGGCGGTGCCCCGCATGCGCACTCCGTTCCTGGTGGCGATTCCCAGCTCCGGCGGGGACCCGCCGAAGTACTGGCTCGGCTCGCTGCTGCTGCCCCAGGAGGCGGCGCCCGCACTGCTCGGCACGACCGCGAACCCGTGCCGTTACTGGTTCCTCGCCCCCGACCCGCACGCCCTGCACGCCCGCGACCTGGACCGGCTCAAGTCGTCCGTGGCCGCCCTGGAGTCCGGCCCGGCACTGCAGCGCGCCCGCGCCGTCACCGACGACAACACCGGCATCGGCACCGACCTGGACGACGCCCTCGGCTCCTTCGCCAAGCTGCGCTCCGGCATCGCCCCGCTGGTGTCCGTCGCCGCCGCGGGCACCGGCACGGTCGTCGCGGTCGTCCTGCTCATGACGGGCGGCCTGGCCGCCGACCGACGCGGTGCCGAACTCGTCCTGCTGCGCGCCCGCGGCGCCTCCCTGCCCGGGCTCGCCGGTCGGCTGCTGGCCGAGACCGCCGTGGTCGCCGTGCCGGCCGGCGCGCTCGGCCTGGCCACGGCCCTGCTCACGGTCCCGGTCGGCCGCGCCGCGTACGCCGTGGCCGCCGCGGCCGCCGTCACCGTCACCGCCTGCGCCGCCCTGCCGCTGCGCGGCGCCTTGGCGCACCACGCGGTGCGGGCGACGGCCGACCGCGCGGACATGGCGACCGTACGGCCCTCCCGGCGCCGTACGGTCGCCGAGCTGACCCTGCTGGTGCTGGCGGCCGCTGCGGTCGAGGCGCTGCGGCGGAGCGGCACGGCCGGCGGCCAACTGGTCGCACTGGCGCCGGTGCTGGTCGGCGTCATCGCCGCGCTGCTGCTGCTCCGCCTCAACCCGCTGCTGCTGCGCCGCCTCACGGGACCGGCGGCCCGCCTGCGCGGGGCGACCGGCCATCTCTCGCTGGCCCGCGCAGGCCGCGCCCAGATCTCCGCGGTGCTGCCGCTGGTGGCCCTGCTGACCGCGCTGACCACGGCGGCGTTCGGCGGCTCGGTGCTGGCGGGCGTGGCCGACACCCGGAACCGGGCGGCACTGCTGACCGTCGGCGCCGACGCCCGGCTCGACTCCGACGCCCCGCTCCCGGGCGCCGTCCCGGCCCGGGTGCGCGCCGTGGACGGGGTGCGGGAGGTGGCGGCCGTGAGCATCGACTACCACGCCAAGCCGGCGGCCGGCCAGGGCTCGACAGTGCTGGTGGGCGCGGACCCGTCGTCGTACGGCGCGTTGGCGGCCCGAACCGGACTGGGCGCCTTCCGCCCCGCCGGGTTGGCATCGCGCCCTGGCCCCCTGCCGGCCGTGGCCTCCCCGTCCGTCGCCGCCGAGTACGGCACCCGGCGCCCCTTCCCGGTCCTGCTGTCGGACGGCAGCACGGTCACCGTGCGCATCGTGCTGGTCCGCGACACCACTCCGGCGGTGTCCGGCGACAGCTTCCTCGTCGTGAACCGGGCCGGCCTGCCCTCCCCCGCCGACCGCCCGACGGCGCTGCTGCTGACTGGCGACCGCCTGGACGCCGGTGCGCTGCGGCACGCGGCCGGCGGCTCCGTCGGCGTCCAGCTCCTGGCCGCCGAGCGCGCCCGGTACGCCGACTCCCCCCTCCAGTCCGGGGCCGAGCACGTCTACGCGGCGGCGGTGGCCGCGGGCGCCGGCTTCGCGGTACTGGCCCTCCTCCTGGCCCTCCTCCGCGCGGTCCCGGAACGCGCCGCCCTGCTGGCCCGTCTGCGCACGATGGGACTCACCCGCGCGGAGGGCCGCCGCCTGCTGATCCTGGAGTCCCTCCCGCAGGCCCTCCTGGCCGCCCTCGGCGCCGCCCTGACCGGCTGGTCCACCATCCGCCTCCTCTCCCCCGGCGTCGACCTGATGACCATCGCCCTGTCCACGACCCAATCCCCGCTGCCCGAAGCCGAGTTGAGACCGGACACCTGGTCCCTGACGGTCCCGGCGGTCATGGTCGTCGTGCTGACGGTGGGGATCGCGACGGCACAGGCGTGGTGGACGGGACGGATGCGGTCAGTCAGGGAGCTCAGGGCGGGCGATGGCCGATGAGGACGCGAAGTCCCGCCGCAGCCTGCGGGCAGCCGTGCCGCTGGGCCGGCGCCCACCCCGCAGCGGCGGTCGTACCCGCGCAGCCTGCGGGCAGTCGTGCCGCTGGGTCGGCACGGGTGGGCGCTGGGGGCGCACCCCCTCTGGGGGAGGCACCCCGCCGGCATGGGCGGGCGAAGCCAACCCCCGGCCGGCCACAGCACAGGGCACCCACACAGCACCGGCAACCAGCACAGCCGCACGCGCAGCACAGGGCACCGTCCCCCAGGAGACCCCATGACCACCAACCCCAGCCTCACCGACCTGGCGGACCGTGTCGCGGAAACCCGGAACCAACCCGCCTACGGCCATGACGCCCTGATCACCTGCGACCGCCTCGTCCGCATCTTCTCCACGGACGGCATCGAGGTCCAAGCCCTCCAGGGCCTGGACCTCCTCGTCCGCGAAGGCGAGCTGATGGCCCTCGTCGGCGCCTCGGGCAGCGGCAAGTCCACGCTCATGAACATCCTCGCCGGCCTGGACACCCCCACCGCCGGCGCCGCCCGGGTCGCCGGCCACGACCTGCTCACCATGACCGCCCGGGACCGCCTGGCCTACCGCCGCGAAACCGTCGGCTTCGTCTGGCAGCAGACCTCCCGCAATCTCCTGCCCTACCTCACCGCCGCCCAGAACGTCGCCCTGCCCCTCCAGCTCTCCGGCCCCCGCCCCCACACCCGCCGAGCCCGCCGAGCCCGCGCCGAACGCGCCCTGGAACTCCTGGAGTTACTGCAGGTGGTCGACTGCCGTGACCGGCGCCCGTACGAGCTGTCCGGCGGCCAGCAGCAGCGCGTCGCGATCGCCGTGGCCCTGGCGAACGACCCGGCGGTGCTGCTCGCCGACGAACCCACCGGCGAACTCGACTCCCGGACCGCCGCACAGATCTTCGACGCGTTCCGCACGGCCAACGAGACCCTCGGCACCACGATCGTCATCGTGACCCACGACCAGGCCGTGGCGGGCGAGGTCCGCCGCACGGTGGCCATCCGCGACGGCCGTACCTCCACGGAGGTGCTGCGGCGCAGCGAGATCGACGCCACGACCGGCCACGAGACGGTCGTGGCCCGCGAGTACGCCATGCTCGACCGCGCCGGCCGCCTCCAGCTCCCCGCCGACTACCTCCGCGCCCTGGAGATGCGCGACCGCGTGGCCCTGGAACTGGAGTCCGACCACATCGGGGTGTGGCCGGACGACACGGAGTGAGCGGCGCGCCGCTGCGAAGGCTCAGCGGACGCTGACGCCCAGAGACCCGAGCCCCGCCCGCCGTACGGCGACGGACCCGTACGGAGTGCGCAGCCTGAGCCACGCCCCCGAGGAGAACAGCCCGGTGTCGGCCGGATCGGCGCCCGGCCGCAGGAAGCCCAGGGACTGGGCGGCGTGCACGGCCCGCACCGGGAGCCCGGTCCGCCCGATCTCCCGGGACCAGATGTCCCGCCCGATCCGGTCCAGCTCCGCCCTGGTACGGCCCTCCGGCGCCAGTTCCTCCGTACGGGACCGGAACTCGGTGACCGCCGCGGCGACGGTCGCCCGCAGCGCGTCCGGTGCGGGCAGCCCCGGCTCGGGCTGCCAGCCGCCGCGCGGTGGGAGCACACCGGCCCACGGCGGACCGGTGACGGCGGCCGGCACGCCGGCGGTGGCGCCGCGCTCGTCCACGGACTCCAGGAGCTCACCGGCGGAGACGGTCACGTCGAGGGTGACGTCGAGGCCCTTCTCGTAGGGCTTCGCCAGCCGTACCGCGCGGACGGCCAGCACCTCGAAGGACGGCGGCCGGCCGAAGACGGCGAGCGCCGTGCCGGCCGCCTGCAGACGCACCGCGGCTCCACGGTCGTAGCGGAGCAGCCGGGAGAGGAAGGCGGCGAGATCGGCCGCCTCCGTCTCGTCGGCCAGGTGCAGCACCGTCATGCGGCGACGGCCTCCTCGTCGGCGTCGTCGGCGCCGTCCATGTACTGCTGGAGGAACTCGCGCTCCTCCGCGGTGATCCGGCGCGGCCGCTGCGTCTCGAAGTCGAACGGGACGACCACGGTGGAGGCCCGGACGTAGATCACGTCCGCGTCCTTCACCTCGTAGGTGACGGTGAAGGACGCGGCCCTGACCTGGGTGACCCACAGCTCGATGTCCACGGGCGTGGGCCGGTGGACGAGCTGGCGCTTGTAGTCGATCTCATGGCGCGCCACCACGGACCCCTGCTTGGACTCCTCGCCGCGCAGGGACAGGAAGTCGATGCGAGCCTCCTCCAGATAGCGGAGGAAGATCGCGTTGTTGACATGTCCGTACGCGTCCATGTCCGACCAGCGCAGCGGGCAGCGATAGATGTGGCGCAAGACCGATCAGCCCCGGGTCAGCTTCTTGTAGGTGGCACGGTGCGGACGCGCGGCGTCCGGGCCGAGCCGCTCGATCTTGTTCTTCTCGTACGACTCGAAGTTGCCCTCGAACCAGAACCACTTGGAGTCGCCCTCGTAGGCGAGGATGTGGGTGGCGACGCGGTCGAGGAACCATCGGTCGTGGGAGACGACCACGGCGCACCCGGGGAACTCCAGCAGGGCGTTCTCCAGGCTGCTGAGGGTCTCCACGTCCAGGTCGTTGGTGGGCTCGTCGAGGAGCAGCAGGTTGCCGCCCTGCTTGAGGGTCAGCGCCAGGTTGAGCCGGTTGCGCTCACCACCGGACAGGACACCCGCCGGCTTCTGCTGGTCCGGGCCCTTGAAGCCGAAGGCCGACACATACGCGCGGCTCGGCATCTCGACCTGACCGACGTTGATGTAGTCGAGCCCGTCGGACACGACCTCCCACAGCGTCTTCTTCGGGTCGATGTTGGCGCGCCCCTGGTCGACGTACGAGATCTTGACGGTCTCGCCGACCTTGATGTCACCGGAGTCCGGCGTCTCGAAGCCCTGGATCATCTTGAACAGGGTGGTCTTGCCGGCGCCGTTCGGACCGATGACGCCGACGATCCCGTTCCGCGGCAGCGTGAAGCTGAGGTTGTCGACGAGGACCTTCTCGCCGAAGGCCTTGTTGAGCTTGTCGACCTCGACGACGACGTTGCCCAGGCGCGGGCCCGGCGGGATCTGGATCTCCTCGAAGTCCAGCTTCCGCATCTTCTCGGCCTCGGCGGCCATCTCCTCGTACCGGGCGAGACGCGCCTTGGACTTGGCCTGCCGCCCCTTGGCGTTCGACCGCACCCACTCCAGCTCTTCCTTGAGCCGCTTCTGCCGCTTGGCGTCCTTCTGGCCCTCGACCTTGAGACGGGTCGCCTTGGTCTCCAGGTACGTGGAGTAGTTGCCCTCGTACGGGTAGGCGCGCCCGCGGTCGAGCTCGAGGATCCACTGGGCGACGTTGTCGAGGAAGTACCGGTCGTGGGTGATGGCCACGACGGTGCCCGCGTACTTGGCGAGGTGCTGCTCCAGCCAGTTCACGGACTCGGCGTCGAGGTGGTTGGTGGGCTCGTCGAGGAGCAGCAGGTCGGGCGCCTCGAGGAGCAGCTTGCACAGCGCGACGCGGCGCTTCTCACCACCGGAGAGGTTGGTGACGGGCCAGTCGCCCGGGGGGCACCCGAGGGCGTCCATGGCCTGCTCGAGCTGCGCGTCCAGGTCCCACGCGTTGGCGTGGTCCAGCTCCTCCTGCAGCTTGCCCATCTCGTCGAGCAGCGCGTCCGAGTAGTCGGTCGCCATCAGCTCGGCGATCTCGTTGAACCGGTCGAGCTTGCCCTTGATCTCGGCGACACCCTCCTGGACGTTCTCCAGGACGGTCTTCTCCTCGTTCAGCGGGGGCTCCTGGAGCAGGATGCCGACGCTGTAGCCGGGCGACAGGAAGGCATCGCCGTTGGACGGCTGCTCCAGTCCCGCCATGATCTTCAGCACGGTCGACTTACCGGCACCGTTCGGGCCGACGACGCCGATCTTGGCACCCGGCAGGAAGTTCAGGGTGACGTCGTCGAGGATCACCTTGTCGCCGTGCGCTTTGCGCGCCTTGCGCATGGTGTAAATGAACTCAGCCAAGAGAAACCGTCCGGCAGCTTGAAATCTGGCAGTGGGCAGATACACCCCATCTTGCCTGAACGCCAGGCTTGGGTGTTAACCCGTTTGGTTCGGGGGCTGTGACCTGGGGTTTCGTGACCGGGTGGAGGTGGCTCGTCTGTCACTGTCGGTCGCCGTTGGGTGGCCTCGGGCACCCTCGCACGGCCCAGGGACGGCCCGGCGCCCACCTCGTTGACTGCGGACTATCGGTTGATCGGGATCTCGTAGACGATCTCGCAGTGGGCGGCGGGCACCACGATGTCCGCCGTCTCGACGGGCCGCCCCTGGTCGCTGTAGTACGTCCGCCGGATGTGCGTGACGAGTGCGGCCTTCTGGATGCCGAGTATCGACGCTTCCTCGGCGGTCGCCTGCCGCGGCTCGGGCTGCTCCACGGCGTGGCTGACGGTGACGCCGATCGCGGCCATGCGGTTCACGACACCCGCCCCGGCATGTGGCCCTCCCTCCGGGAGGACGACGAGTGTGCCGGCGGTGAGGTCGTACGGCTCCCAGCTCGTGGACAGCTGCACGGGCCGGCCGTCCGCCAGGAACTCGTATGTCGTCCGTACGCACAGGTCACCCTCGGCGATGCCGAGCCGCGCCGCGATGTCCGCCGGAGCCGGCACCTTGGCATCGGTCCGGCTCTCCCAATCACCTTGCTTGCCCACGGCCTTCATATCCGCGCGGAACGGCGATCCGCTGGGCTGTTCCCGGGCCGACGACCGGACGACCCGGACCCGCTTCCGGGGCTCGGCGACGTACGTACCCGACCCGGCGCGGCCTTCCAACACACCCTGGGAGATCAGCAGCTCCTGCGCGCGGCGGACGACGTTCTCGCCCACGCCGCACTCCTGGCCGATCTGGGCGCGAGAGGGCAGACGGTCCCCCGGCTCCCATACGTGCTCCGCGATCCGTCGCCGGAGTTCGTCGGCGATGCGGAGATAGGGCGGCTGCTCAGGCATATGGAAAATCTAGTCCACTAGCTCTAATCTAGTTAACTAGCTTCACTGAAAGTGATCGCTGGTTGACGGAGGCTGCCCTGTGTCCGCTTCGGGAGTTAGCGCGGCAGCCATCGCTGCCCGGCTGTCGGCCGTCGGGCTCTCCGCACGCGTGGAGGAGCACGACCGCTACACGTCGGTCGAAGCGGAGGTGCCGGACTCGCCCTCCGCCGATATGTGGCGGGAGGTCCTGGAAGCGGTGGCGGAAGCCGATCGGTTCGGTCTCGTCGCCACCGGCTTGAACGGCCGCACCCTCTGGGCGGTCGTACGCAAAGCGGTCCCCACGACGGGCGATGTCGGGGGACCTGCCATCAGCGATAGGGGCTGAGCAGCGTGCTCAACCGTATCCGCCGTGCCGTCTCACTCACCAGAGCGCGGTACGCCCCCAAGGGCAGGCATCGCCGCCCCTTAGCGCCCTTCCGGCCGCCGGCCACAACCGCCTTTCCTGCGTCCGCTGACGCGTCGACGGTCATCCTGGGCCGGGCTTCCGACAGCGCGAACCACCGACACCCGCTCAGGGGCGAAGAGAACGCACTCGTCCGCCCATACGTGCTGACCTGGGAAGAACGAGTACGGCCGCATGCGGTGGTAGTCGCTTCCCGCCTGACCGCTGAAGCCTGGTCATTCCTCGCGGGGGTCCGCTGATGTCTCCTCGCCAACAGCCCCATATCGCCGACGCCTCGGCCGTCCCCTACCGGTCGGCTGCCTGCCGTATCGGCACACACCTTGCCTGCACGGAGTCCTCCCCAACCTCCGCACCGATCGACCTACCGGTCGTCTACGAGACGTGCGCCTGCCCGTGTCACTCGGCGTCCCACCACTCCACACCCGTGGAGGTGGAGCAGTGAGCGGCTGGGCACCCGGCGGCGCGTTGGCGTCCAACGTCGAGATCACCGCAGCTACCGTGCAGCGTGGCGACGTCATCCAACTCGGCGGCAAGGCATGCCGGGTGAGTGACCTCTTCCAACTCCCTCAGGGGGCCAAGCAACTCCTCTTCGAGTCGGGCGAGCTGCTGACCATACACGCGCGTACTCGGCTCGCTGCTGTTCGCGTGCTGAGAAGGCGGTGACCCGGTCCGTGTCTCCACGCCATCACGACATCGCCGACGATCTCCGGCAGCAGATCACGACCGGTCGCATGAAGCCTGGCGAACGTCTTCCGTCCGAGGCCGGCCTCGCCGACCGCTACAAGGTCAGCACGGCGCGCCCTCGCGGTCCTCCAGGGCGAAGGCCTGGTCGAGAAGATCCACGGCAAGGGCAACTTCGTCCGTCGCCCACCACGCAAGATCGCGTACGTCGGCGGATGGGGGACGCTGGACCCGTGGACCGCTGCTGAAGCGGCCCTGCGCGTCACTGTTCGTACCGCCACGGTCCAGGCAGACGGGCATCTGACGACTTTGCTGAAGGTGCCGACGGGCAGCCCCCTCGCCGAGTTCTCCTGCATCAGCCACGAGGGAGAGTCACCGCACGGACTGGCCCGCATCTACATCCCGCGCGACCTGGCACCGGTCGGAGCGCTGGCCGACGATTCCTCGTGGCGGGAGACGGCCACGCGATTTGCCATCCTGAGCTCGCCGGCGGCGGCTGTCCGGGAGATGGTAGGCGCCCGCCCACCGACATCGGACGAAGCATCGGCCCTCCGGATCCGCCCCGCCGCAGCAGTACTCGCGATCACACGTGTCGCGACCGACTCGACCGGACGAGTTGTCGAGGCTGCCCTTCTGGTGTTCCCGGCTGATCGCGTTGACGCAGTCTTCACCACCCACCACGTGACCGACGAGAGGCAGACGCAAGGATGAAGGCACCGAAGGAACTGCGACTCCTGCCGTGGTCGGGGCCGGAAGGCAAGCCCTGCTACCTGAACACCGACGACAAGGCAGGCTACATGTCCCGCCTGGCGGACAACATCGAAGCGGCGCAACTGGGAACGGCTGCCGAGCTGCTGGAGCAGGCCTCGGAAACCCTCGACGACGAGAACGCGGACCCGGAGGAACTGCGTCGATTGGCGAGGGAACTGACGGGGGCTTTGCGTGATGTGCACCGCGTTGCGACCAGTCGGGGTCACCTCCTGGCGGCAAGCGACCCTCATCGCTCCTGAAGCGGGCGGCTGCGTCTAGCGCCTGCCGATCCGACCTTCCGTCCCATCCCAACGGGGGGAGGAACCCGGATACGAGCCCGGTTCCTCTCCCCGTTCTCTATGCTGCTCCGGCCGCGTCACTGCGTGCGTGACATTGCGGGTCAGCTCGCTTGGCTGGCGCGCCATTCCAGCGCCTGAGGCTCTTCCGTGAACTCGACAAGGTGCTGGTCGGCGTACCGCTGGAGGGCATCCCGCACCTGGGTGGGGGTGACGCGGAAGAACTCTTTTCGGGCGTTAACGCGGTTGACTCGATGGTCCGCGAACTCTTGGTGCAACTGTGACTCCAGACCCACCGCGTCCTTGCTGAAGATCAGTGCGTGGACGTCGAATCGGAAGGGTACTGATGCACCACTCAGCTCGTAAACACGCTCCAGTGGCTCCAGACGCCGCGTCATTCCGATCTTGACCATCCGCTCACCGAAGGCGCCGATGTTGGAGATCACGTACACGTAGCCGGCGCGGACATTGGCGGCACGTGCCTCGACGGAGCTGAGGGCCTCTTCGATCTCTGCGAGTTTGGCTTCCATCTCCGCTACGGCCTCGACGTCGCCACGATCCCGCAGTCGCTCCAAAGCTACCTGGTAGTGGTCCAACTCCTTCTGGAGCTTTTCCCGCTCGCGCTCCAACTCCCTTTGAGCAGCCGCCTCTTCCTTCTCTCTCGCCCGAATCTCTCGCTGAGCTTCTTTCTCCTCTTCCTTCTTCTGCAGGAAGTCCGCAGTCAGCTCCAGTTCACGCACACGGGCGTCGTGGTAGGCATCCGAGATGCGGATGTTCATCGTCGCACCCAGCTTCGCGATGGTCTCCCGGCTCTTGTAGAGGCGGTCGATGAGCGAGTTCAAACGGTGGGGGCGCATGGAGCGCACTGCGTAATCTGCCTCGGCGTTGTATGCCCTGAGCATGAGCTTCGAGAAATCGCGGACCATCTTCCGCCCGGCGCTGGCCGACCCGTTGACCGTCCAGTGCTGGACTGCGAGAACCGCTTGGTCGGTACGCGCAAGGTTCTTGATCTCGGTCTTTAGCGAATCCAAGCGAGTGCGGTAGGCAATGGCATCCTGCAACTGGTGCCGGTAGGAGTAGATTCCGACCTGCTGGAGCATCGCCGTTTCGTCGGTTGTCACGACTTGGGCTTGAAGTTCGGCAAGCCGACTGCTGGCCTTGTAGGTTTCCTGCCTGACTCTCTCCGCCTCTTTCCGGGCGCGGTCAACTTCCTTGGCGGCCTTCTTCGCCTCTGCCCTCTCCGTCTTTACCTCGTCCCGGGCCCTTTGGCGGATCTGCTCCGCTTCAGCTTCTGCAGCTTCGCGCACAGATACGGCTTCCTCACGCGCCGAACCCAGAGCATCGAGGACTTGGACGGCGTCCATGCCGTGCGTGTCGGCTATCCACGCGCGCAACTGTTCGATCTCTTGGCTTTCGTCGCGACGACGCCTGCCGAACAAACCAGTGCGGCGAGCGGGGGGGATGGGAGACTGCGAGGGTGTGGCGGCCCCTGCGACGACTACCGGGTTGTCGTGCGTAGGGCTTGGTGGTGCGGTTGGCGCCGCGAGGGCACTCGGGGCTCGGCCTGGCAACTCCGTGGTGCCAGCGCCGACGTCCACAGCACTGACGCTACTTGGGGTGTCAGGTACCCAAAGCTGCCAACCTGGCGGCGGCGGTGGCCACGAGGGGTCGGGATGCCAGCCGGGAGGCGGCATCCACCCAGGAGGCGGCGTCGGCCAGCCTGGCGGCGGATTGAACCGATACGTCATCATCGTGCCCCCCAACCCGGCCTGTCCCCACAGACCGATACTGGCTTCACAGCCCGCGCCCTTCAGAGTGCGGAGAGTTAGTGGACCGAGGTTACTATCTCTGCCCGGTCCTAGATCCACCCCGTGAGCTTGGGGGCTTGGGCGAACTGGGAGCAGCAGCCGGGATGACCCGCAGGAGAGCGGCCTAGCTTCTGCTTGTTGCCGAGTCCGCGGCCGAGGTTCCCCCATGGTCCTCGCACCATCTAGCACGATCGCAGCCGTCCGGCGTACGGACCAGCCTGTCGGCGATGCTTTAGACGTCATCTCATTTGGGCTGTTCGATAGGCTCCGGGTGTGGGGATCGTTGAGCGGCTGGTGCCGGATGAGTTGTGGGGGTTGTTCCAGCGAGTGGTGCCGGAGGCGCCGAGTCGGCCTCAGGGGGGTGGCCGGCGGCGGCACGGTGACAGGGAGGTACTGGCTGCGATCGTGTTCGTGGCCACGTCGGGGTGCACGTGGCAGCAACTGGGCGAAGCTCCATCGCCTGGTCCTCGACGAGCTCGGTTCCCGGGGTGAGCTGGACTGGTCTCGCTGCGCGATCGACTCGGTGAACATGCGGGC
>NZ_JBIAEC010000020.1:0-127363 GCF_042868225.1 Streptomyces sp. NPDC007856
AACCTCGTCCCAGCAGATGCTGGAGACGGGGTATCAACTAATCTGGCGTTGATTTTTGGCACGCTGTTGAGTTCTCAAGGAACGGTCGCTTCCTTCGTACTCACCCTCTCGGGCTTTCCTCCGGGCGCTTCCCTTCGGTGTTTCCGACTCTATCAGATCTTTTCTCGATCCGATTCCCTGTCGGCGGGATGTCTTCGAGGTTTTCGGCTTTCGCCGTCCGCCCTTTCGACATTCACTACGTTAGCTCATTCTCTCGGCGACTCATAATCGAGTCTCGCGAGTTCGAATTCGGGCACGCGGGCGCGCCAAAACCGACCCCGCTGAGGGGATATAACTGAGTAGTGGGTTGGCCGCTCCGGCTGCAGGCGATCGCCGTACCCGGTTCAGCGGCTCGGGATACGTTACGCACCTTCGTGGGGTGCGTCAACTTCGGCGCCGCCTCGGGACGTGGGCCCGATAGGGGCTCACCGTCGGGTCGTCCGCCACCCAGAAACGCCACGGATGGATGTCGCCGTTCCCGCCTTCGCCGGCGACTCCGGTGCGGGGGCCGCTTCGTACCTGGTCAGCGGCTACCGGCGTACCGGTGAGCATCCGCAGCGGGGTCTCGCCGGAGGCGCAGGCGTCCGTGCCGTCCAGGGCGCGGTCGACTTCCAGGGCCGTCGCCAAGCGGGCCGGGCCCTTGGCCAGTTCCTTGTCGTTCCGGGCCGAAACTCGCCGTTTGCGGGCCAGCTCCACGCCGTCGACGACCTCACCGGCGCGGAGCAGTACGGCGCTCGCCCGGCCCTCGGGACCGCAGACTAGGTTCATGCAGTGCCACATGCCGTAGGTGAAGTAGACGTACACGTGTCCGGGGGGACCGAACATCACCTCGTTCCGGGCGGTACGGCCACGGTAGGCGTGTGAGCCGGGGTCGTTCGGGCCGTCGTACGCCTCGACCTCCGTGAGGCGGACGGCGATCGGGCCGTCCGGGGTCGTACGCACCAGGATGCGGCCGAGGAGGTCCGGCGCCACCTCCAGGACCGGGCGGTCGAAGAACTCTCTGGGCAGTGGCGTACGGTCCGGGGGCGCGATCATGCCGTCCGAGGGTAATGCAGACGGGACATCGCGCCGGCGGAACCGCTCGGGGGCGGATGGCGTTTGTAGGGTCGAGGTTCCTTCGTAAAGGGAGAGTCAATGGCGTTCAAGAAGCTGCTCGCGAGCCTCGGGGCCGGCGGGGCCTCGGTCGAGACGGTGCTGACCGAGGTCAATGTGGTGCCGGGCGGTGTCGTCCAGGGTGAGGTGCGGATCCAGGGCGGCTCCGTGAACCAGGACATCGAGGGGCTTTCGGTCGGTCTGCAGGCCAAGGTCGAGGTGGAGAGCGGCGACCAGGAGTACAAGCAGGACATCGAGTTCACCAAGGTGCGGCTCGGTGGTGCCTTCGAGTTGCAGGCGGGTGCGGTGCACGCGGTGCCGTTCGGTCTGGAGATCCCCTGGGAGACGCCGGTCACGATGATCGACGGGCAGGCGCTGCGCGGGATGCACATCGGGGTGACGACCGAGCTGGCCATCGCGCGGGCCGTGGACTCCGGCGACCTGGACCCGATCAACGTCCACCCGTTGCCGGCGCAGAAGGCCATCCTGGACGCCTTCATCCAGCTGGGCTTCCGCTTCAAGAACGCGGACATGGAGCGCGGCCACATCCGGGGCACGCGGCAGACGCTGCCCTTCTACCAGGAGATCGAGTTCCACCCGCCGTCCCAGTACCGGGGTCTGAACCAGGTCGAGCTGAGCTTCGTGGCCGACGAGCACGCGATGGACGTCGTGCTGGAGATGGACAAGAAGCCGGGTCTGTTCAGCGAGGGTTCGGACACCTACCGGTCCTTCCAGGTGGGTCTGAACGACTGGATGGGGACCGACTGGGCGGCTTATCTGAACCAGTGGCTGTCCGAGGTCGGCAGCAAGCGCAACTGGTTCTAGGCTCGGGGACTGCTGGTTCCAGATCATCGATCAGGAGGTACCGAGGTGACCGAGCTCACGCGGCGGCCGCTCCCCCATGACTTCCATCCACCCGTGCCGTCGTTCACGGTCACGAGTGCGGACATCGAGGAGGGTGCGACGCTCAAGAGCGACCAGGTGCACGCGGAGGGCAACACCTCGCCGCATCTGCGCTGGGAGGGTTTCCCCGCGGAGACCAAGAGCTTCGCCGTCACGTGCTACGACCCTGACGCGCCGACCGGAAGCGGGTTCTGGCACTGGGTCCTGTTCGACATCCCGGCCTCGGTGACGGAGCTGCCGGCGGGTGCGGGCGGCGGCAAGTTCGAGGGCCTGCCCGAGGGCGCGGTGCATGTGCGCAACGACTACGGGACGAAGGACTTCGGTGGCGCCGCGCCGCCGCCCGGGGACGGGCCGCACCGGTACGTCTTCACGGTGTACGCGGTGGACCAGGAGAAGCTCGGTCCGGATGCCGACGTCTCTCCGGCCGTCGTCGGCTTCAATCTGCGGTTCCACACGCTCGCCCGTGCCCAGCTCATCGGTGAGTACGAGAACCCCGCACAGGGCTGACCGCACCGCACGGATTCAGCCGAGCGTTCATTGAACGTTTGCCCGCCTCCGGTCTTGGAAGTGATCGGAGGCGGGCATTTTTTATTGCGTTGTCCATCTCGGCGCGCCCGTCCAGAGTTGATCCAAGCCCGCCGGGGGGTGGGCAGATGCGCACGGGAGGTGGGCTGGATGCGGGACACGCTGGTACTGAACGCGAGCTTTGAGCCGCTGTCGACGGTGACGTTGAATCGAGCCGTCGTTCTGGTGCTCCAGGACAAGGCCGTCGTCGAACAGGCCCATCCCGAACTGCGCATGCGTGGGGCCGATGTGGACATACCCGCGCCTCGGGTGATCAGGCTCTGCAGGTATGTACGGGTGCCGTTCCGAAGACAAGCCCCGTGGTCGAGGCGGGGGGTGCTGGTCCGGGACCGGCACCGGTGCGCGTACTGCGGGCGCAGGGCGACGACCGTGGACCATGTGGTGCCGCGGGCGCAGGGTGGGCAGGACACATGGCTGAATACGGTTGCCGCGTGTGCGGAGGACAATCATCGGAAGGCCAACCGGACTCCTGAGGAGGCCGGTATGGCTTTGCTGCGTCAGCCTTTTGAGCCGACTCCAGCGGACGCGATGCTTCTGGCTCTGGGCGCCGAGGAGTTCGAGGCTCTGCCGGACTGGTTGGCTCGGGATGCCGCCTGACCAGTCGCCGTAGGAGCTTGTGACATACGTCGGCTACCGGTGGTTCCTGGTTTCTCGCGCAGTTCCCCGCGCCCGTGAAGGGCGCGGAAGGAACCCGGCGTTCACATGGACACCCTCAGTCGATGCTCGGCTTCTCCCGGCGCTCCGTGCCCGGGCCGTTGTTCTGTGCGGGGACGTTGGCTCCGCCGGTGCCCTGGCCGCCGCCGCCCAGGGGGCCGAAGTTGCCCATCGCGCCGGAGAGGCCCTTGAGGGCGTCGCCGATTTCGCTGGGGACGATCCAGAGCTTGTTGGCGTCGCCCTCGGCGATCTTCGGGAGCATCTGCAGGTACTGGTAGGACAGGAGCTTCTGGTCCGGGTCGCCGGCGTGGATGGCCTCGAAGACCGTACGGACCGCCTGGGCCTCGCCCTCGGCGCGCAGGGCCGCGGCCTTGGCCTCACCCTCGGCGCGCAGGATCTGGGACTGCTTCTCGCCCTCCGCGGTGAGGATGGCGGCCTGGCGCGTACCTTCGGCGGTGAGGATCGCGGCGCGCTTGTCACGGTCGGCGCGCATCTGCTTCTCCATCGAGTCCTGGATGGAGGTGGGCGGTTCGATGGCCTTCAGTTCCACGCGGTTGACGCGGATGCCCCATTTGCCCGTGGCCTCGTCGAGGACGCCGCGCAGGGCGGCGTTGATCTCCTCGCGGGAGGTCAGGGTGCGTTCGAGGTCCATGCCGCCGATGATGTTGCGGAGTGTGGTGACCGTCAGCTGCTCGATGGCCTGGATGTAGCTGGCGACCTCGTAGGTGGCCGCGCGGGCGTCGGTCACCTGGTAGTAGATGACCGTGTCGATGTTGACCACCAGGTTGTCCTGGGTGATCACCGGCTGCGGCGGGAAGGGGACGACCTGTTCGCGCAGGTCGATGCGGTTGCGGATGGTGTCGATGAACGGGACCACGATGTTCAGGCCCGCGTTCAGGGTGCGTGTGTAGCGGCCGAAGCGCTCGACGATGGCGGCGCTGGCCTGTGGGATGACCTGGATGGTCTTGATCAGGGCGATGAAGACCAACACCACCAGAATGACCAGGACGATGATGACCGGTTCCATCGTGTTCCCCGTACCCCTCTCCGCCTCGGCGCCTTCGGCAGATCTCGTGGTTGTAGAAGATCTTGCTGGTCGAGTCTGACAGACCATCGCCCAACTCGTGGGCATGATGCCTCAGATGACGATGGCGGTGGCCCCTTCGATCTCCACGACGTCCACCTCCTGGCCCACTTCGTAGGCGCGGGCGGTGTCGAGGGCGCGGGCCGACCAGATCTCCCCGGCGAGCTTGATGCGGCCTCCGGAGCCGTCGACGCGCTCCAGGACGACCGCCTGCTTGCCCTTCAGGGCGTCGACTCCGGTGGCGAGTCGGGGGAGTTGTCTGCTGTGCCGGGCCGCGATGGGGCGGACGACGGCGATGAGCGCGACGGAGACGACGACGAACACGAGGACCTGGATCACGGCGTCCAGGCCGAGGCCCGCGGCGACGGCGGCCGCGATGGCTCCCACCGCGAGCATGCCGAACTCCGGCATGGCGGTGACCACGAGCGGGATTCCGAGCGCCGCCGCGCCGACGAGCCACCACACCCATGCGTCGATGTCGTTCACACGGTCATGGTAGGGCCGGGGTCGGGCGGCGGACAGGGCGCGAAAGGGACCGGGGCGGGCTCGGGAAGGCCTCGGCAGGGGCTCGGGGGGCCTCGGACGAAGGGTCAGGACAGGGGCAGGCCCTGAGCCGTCCAGCGGTCGCCGACCTGCTCGACGACGAGCGGGAGGCCGAAGCAGAGGGAGAGGTTGCGGGAGCTGAGTTCGAGCTCGATCGGGCCGGCGGCGAGGACCTTGCCCTGGCGGATCATCAGGACGTGGGTGAAGCCGGGGGCGATCTCCTCGACGTGGTGCGTGACCATGATCATCGAAGGGGCAATGGGGTCGCGGGCGAGCCGGCCGAGGCGGCGGACCAGGTCCTCGCGCCCGCCGAGGTCGAGGCCGGCGGCGGGCTCGTCCAGCAGGAGCAGCTCGGGGTCGGTCATCAGGGCGCGGGCGATCAGGGTGCGCTTGCGCTCACCCTCGGAGAGGGTGCCGAAGCGGCGGTCGAGGTAGTCGCTCATGCCGAGGCGGTCGAGGAAGGCGCGGGCGCGCTGCTCGTCGACCTCGTCGTACTCCTCCTGCCAGTGGGCGGTCATGCCGTACGCGGCCGTCAGTACCGTCTCCAGGACGGTCTGGCGCTTGGGGAGCTTCTCGGCCATGGCGATGCCGGCCACGCCGATGCGGGGGCGCAGCTCGAAGACGTCGACCTTGCCGAGGGTGTCGCCGAGGATGGTTGCGGTGCCCTTGCTGGGGAACAGGTAGCTGGAGGCGACGTTCAGGAGGGTGGTCTTGCCGGCGCCGTTGGGTCCGAGGATGACCCAGCGCTCGCCCTCCTTCACCGACCAGGAGACCTGGTCCACCAGAGCCCGGCCCTCGCGGACCACGGATACGTCCTGAAGCTCCAGAACATCGCTCATGAGCGCGTTGTCTCCCCTTGCAGTGTGGCCGGTCTCGGCTGCCGCGTACGCCTGTGGCTCGGTCCGCCGCGCCTGTGGGCGCAGCCCCTATGAAATCTACGCCACGAGTGCCCCGCTCCATTCCATCGGTCCGGTCCTTAGGGTGGGAGCATGCTCACGGAACCGCGTTCAGGACGCCTCGCCGCTTGGGGAAATGCCCTTTTGGCCGGACTTGTCTCTCCGGATGACGCCGCGCTCGCCATCGTGGGCGAGGACACCGTGCACCGGGTGGAGGGGCTGCCCGGGGAGTCCGCGCAGGTCGGGCTGACGCTGGCCCTGGGGCGGCTGCGGACGCTGGGGGCTACCGGGCTGCGGGTCGCGCTGCCGGCGCCGGGGCATCCGCTGGGGCTGAGCGGTCCGCCCGAGTTCAATGCGCGGGCGCTGGAGGCCGAGGAGGCGGTGGTCTGCTACGGCACCGCGTTCGGGCTGGTGCCTGAGGTGTACGAGGCCGGGCCGGAGGGTGATGTGCATGCTGAGGTGATCTGGCAGGTGCTGCCGGTGCGGGAGGCGCCGCCCGCCGATGTGCCGTCGCTGGGCGAGGCCGAGCGGGAGCTGGCGGAGGCGCTGCGCGAGGCGACCGAGGTGCTGTCGAAGCTGGACGTCGCCGGGTCGGGTCCGGTGGCGGAGGCGGCGATCGACGCGTACCGGGCGCGGGCCGAGCGCGGCCGGGAGGTGCTGGCGCCGGGGTATCCGCCGCGTGCGGTACGGGTGCTGGAGCTGGCGCAGCGGGTCGCGCTGCTGGTGTCGCTGGCGTACGGCAACGGGCACGGTGGTGCGGTCAGTTCCAGCGAGATGGCGGCGCGTGCGGAGGCGTTGCGGCCCGTCGAGCGGACGGCGAGGCGGGCGCAGGTGGCGGCGTACAACTCGATCGTGGAGGAGCGGGAGCGGGGAGCCCGGTAACCGGGTTGTGGGGGCGCCGGCACCGAACCGCACATGGCAGGCCTCCCGGCGGGCACCGGGAGGCCTGTGGTCGGTGTCGGCCGGACCTCAGTGGTTGAGGCCGAGGTTGCCGAAGGCCGGGTTCAGCACGCCGATAACGCTCACGCTGTTGCCGACCGCGTTCACCGGGACGTGCACCGGGACCTGGACGACGTTGCCCGAAACGACGCCCGGGGAGCAGTGGGCCTCGCCGCCGGCCCAGCTGCCGGTCGTGGCGGAGGCCATGCCCGCTCCGGCGGCCACGAGGCCACCGGCCACCATCGTCACGGCCGCGGCCTTCTTCAGGTTCTTCACTTTCAACCCCTCCTAGCGGTCACCGCGGCGGTTCGCCGCGGCACGCACTGGAGAACGGCGGAGATCGCCGGAGGATGCGCCATCCAGGTGACATTCCCACGACGGTATGAATCTCGGTCCGGAGCGGAACCCTCCGTGTTGCCGTGGGCCAACGCCCCGGGCCTGGCGTTTCAGCCGGTCACCCCGTGTCGCACGGCCCACAGCGCGGCCTGGGTGCGGTCCGCGAGATCGAGTTTCATCAGGATGTTGGAGACATGCGTCTTGACGGTCTTCTCGGACAGGACGAGGGCGCGGGCGATCTCGCGGTTGGAGCGGCCGTCCGCGATCAGGCCGAGCACCTCGCGCTCCCGGTCGGTGAGCGAACCGCCTCTGCTCTGGCCGGAGTTGGCCTCCTCCTGGGTGAGCAGGGCGCCGGCCACCTCGGGCTGGAGCAGGATGTGGCCGGCGTGCACGGAGCGGATGGCGCCGGCGAGGGCGTCGGGGTCCACGTCCTTGTAGACGTATCCGGCGGCGCCCGCGCGCAGGGCCGGTACGACCGTGCGCTGCTCGGTGAAGCTGGTGACGATGAGCACGCGCGCGGGGTTGTCGAGTTCGCGCAGCCGGCGCAGGGCCTCGACGCCGTCCATGCCCGGCATCTTGACGTCCATCAGGACGACGTCCGGGCGCAGTTCCTCGGCCCGGGCGACTCCCTCGGCGCCGTCGGCGGCCTCGCCGACGACCTCGATGTCGTCCTGCACCTCCAGGAAGGTGCGCAGGCCCCGGCGGACGACCTGGTGGTCGTCGACGAGCAGCACTCTGATCGCGTCAGCCACCGGGGACCTCCATCTCTATCGTGGTGCCCTTGCCGGACACCGACTCCACGGTCAGCGTGCCGCCGACCCCGCTCGCGCGGTCACGCATCGAGACCAGGCCCAGGTGGCGTCCGGCACGGCGGACGGCCTTCGGGTCGAAGCCGCTGCCGTCGTCGGTGACGCGCAGCACGGCTCCGCTGCCGCGCCGCTGCACGCTCACGTCGACGTGTGCGGCGCCGGAGTGGCGCAGTGCGTTGTGCAGGGCTTCCTGGGCGACCCTGAGCAGGGCTTCCTCCTGGGCGGCGGGCAGCGCGCGGAAGCCGTCGCTGGTGAAGGTCACGCGCGCGGTGTGGGCGCGGTCGAGGACCTGGGTCTGGGTGCGCAGGGTGGCGACGAGGCCGTCCTCGTCCAGGGCGGCGGGCCGCAACTCCACGACGGCGGCGCGCAGTTCGTCGGCGGCCTCGGCGGCGAGCATGGCGACCTGGTGGAGTTCGCCCTTGGCGCGGGCGGGGTCGCGGTCGACGAGGGCGGCCGCGGCCTGGGCGGTCAGGCGCAGGGAGAAGAGCTTCTGGCTGACCGCGTCGTGCAGTTCATGGGCGAGGCGGGAGCGTTCCTCGGCGATGGTGAGTTCGCGGCTGCGTTCGTAGAGCCGGGCGTTGGTGAGGGCGATGGCGGCGTGCTGGGCGAGGATGGAGAGCAGTTCCTGGTCCTCTTCCGTGAAGCCGCAGCTTCCTTCCGGCTTGGGGCAGTTCTTGTTGGCGAGGAAGAGCGCGCCGATGACCTCGTCGCCGTCGCGGATGGGCAGGCCGAGGAAGTCGGCCAGGTCCGGGTGCGCCGTCGGCCAGCCCTCGAAGCGGGGGTCCTGGCGCACGTCGGCGAGGCGCTCGGCCTTCGCCTCGCGCAGCATCGCGGCGAGGATGCCGTGCTGGCGAGGGAGCGGCCCGATGGCACGCCACTGCTCGTCGCTGACGCCGTCGACGACGAACTGGGCGAAGCCGCCGTGGTCGTCGGGGACGCCGAGGGCGGCGTACTGGGCGTCCAGCAGCTCGCGGGCGGAGGCGACGATCGTCTTGAGGACGTCGCGCACCTCCAGATGCCTGCTCATGGCCAGCAGCGCGGCACTGACCGCGGCGAGGCCGGACCCGGGGCCTTGACTCATGCCCTCACGGTACCGGCGGGGTCCGACAAGCGGATCGGACCTGTGGCGGCGGGGCCCGGTCCGCTGGTCCTAGGGCGGCCGGTCTAGGTCCCGGGGCCCCGGACGTGCGGTGTACGCCGAAGGGCCCCTGCGGTGTGCGGCCCGCGTCCGAGGCGGCCGGGACGGCGCCGTTCCTACGGTGTGGTCACCGCTCGGCGAAGGGCGGTGAGCGACGAGGGGACGGTAGTCATGCCGGTTGCGATCATCACGGGGGCTTCGAAGGGCCTGGGGCGGGCGCTCGCAGCCGCGCTGGCCGCGCGAGGCTGGGATCTGGTGCTGGACGCCCGGGGCGCCGAGGCCCTCAAGGAGGCGGCGGAGAGCGTCGCCGGGCACGGCACGCGCGTGGCGGCGCTGGCCGGGGATGTGACGGATGCCGGGCACCGGGCCGCGCTGGTGGCGGCCGCGCGCCGGCTGGGCGGGGTCGATCTGCTGGTCAGCAATGCGAGCGCGCTGGGTGCGGAGCCGCTGGTACGGCTGGCCGAGCTGCCCCTGGAGGGGCTGCGGCGGGCGCTGGAGGTGAATGTCGTCGCCGCGCTCGGCCTGGTCCGTGCGGCGCTGCCGCTGCTGCGGGAGTCGCCGGCCGGGACGGTGGTCGCGGTCAGCTCGGACGCGGCGGCCGAGGCGTACGCGACCTGGGGCGGCTACGGCGCCTCGAAGGCGGCCCTGGACCAGTTGGCGGCGGTGCTGGGCGTGGAGGAGCCCGGCCTGCGGGTGTGGTCGGTGGATCCCGGGGACATGGCGACGGAACTGTACGCGGCGGCCGTACCCGGTGACGACGGTCCGCGTCCGGCGCCGGACACGGTCGTACCGGCGTTCCTGCGGCTGCTGGACGAGCGGCCGGCCAGCGGGAGGTACGCGGCGCCGGCCCTGCTGGAGCGGCGATGAGGACCGGCATGGGGGTCCCCCCGCTCGAGCGGAGTCGGGAGTGGGGGAGGGTGCCGGAGGAGTTGTCCGCGCGCGTGCCCGCCGAGCAGCGGGGTCCGGGGCTGGGCCGGGACGCCGTCCGGCTGCTGGTGTCGCGCGGTACAGGAGTGACCCATCACGTGTTCCCGGAGCTGCCGCTGCTGCTGCGGGCCGGGGACCTGCTGGTGGTGAACACCTCGCCCACGCTGGCCGCGGCGGTGGACGGGCGGGTCGGGCACGCGCGCGTGGTGGTGCATTTCTCCACGCGCGGGGACGACGGCCGGTGGGCGGTCGAGCTGCGGGAACCGGACGGGCGGGGTACCACGCGCGCGCGTACGGGCACGCGTGCGGATACGGAGGTGGTGCTGCCGGGAGCGGGGCGGCTGGTGCTCCAGGAGCCGCTGAGCCCGCGCGGGCAGCGGCTGTGGTGGGCCCGGGCGGACGTCGACGTCCTCGGGATGCTGCGCGTGCACGGGCGGCCGATTCGCTACTCCTATACAAAGGGGGAGCAGCCGCTGTCGGCGTACCAGACGGTGTTCGCGCTGCCGTCGCCGGACGGATCGGGCAGTGCGGAGATGCCGAGTGCGGCGCGCCCCTTCACCGCGGCCCTGGTGGCGGAGCTGATGAGCCGGGGTGTGCGGTTCGCGCCGATCACGCTGCACACGGGGGTGGCGTCGACGGAGGCGCACGAGCCGCCGTATCCGGAGCGGTTCTCGGTGCCGGAGGCCTCGGCGCGACTGATCAACGCCGTGCGGGCGGGCGACAGCAGGGTGATCGCCGTGGGTACGACCGCCGTGCGGGCCGTGGAGTCGGCGGCGGGGACGGACGGGGTGGTGCGGGCGGCCGAGGGATGGACGGATCTGGTCGTGACGCCCGAGCGCGGGGTGCGGGTCGTGGACGGGCTGCTGACCGGGCTGCACGAGCCCGAGGCCTCGCATCTGCTGATGCTGGAGGCGGTCGCGGGGCGGGCCGCGGTCGACCGTGCCTACGAGGAGGCGCTCCGGGGGCGCGAGTTCGGCGACGTACATCTCATCCTCCCGGCGGAGGGGCCTCACACAGAGCATTGCGATGGCAACTCCTGGTGAGACTCGTCCGTCTCCGATGTGAGCCCGCACATAGGGTCCACGTCACGTACGAACGGACATAGGAGATAAAGCATCCCCGCATGAACGGGACAGACGGCCCAGTCTGTCCCGTTTTGCCGTTCTGCGATCCACTAGGCAGGATCGTACGTCACATCTTTGCCAGGGAATTTTGCGCCAGCTAAGAATTGCTCTCGTCGCTCAGCGCCGTGGGTCACCGGCCCGCGGCGTTCGTGTGGGAGGAGCCGATTCCCCCGGCGGACGCAGGAGCGACCTCCGCGCTATCGAAGAGGTCCATCAAGCCATGCCCAAGAACATCCTCAACCGTGCTCATAGTGCCCTGACCAAGCAGCACAAGCTCGCCATCGCCGGCGTCGCCGCTCTCGGCACCGCCGCCATCGCCGCCTCGGCCGTCCCGAGCAGCGCCGACACCGTCACCACCGGCGCCCCGGCCACGGCCGCCCAGGTCGCCACCAGCACGACGCTGAAGAACGTCAAGGGCACGGTCACCGACCAGCTCGCCCCCGAGACGGTCAAGCTCGACACGCTCGCCGCGCAGAAGAAGGCCGCCGACGAGGCCGCCGCCGCCAAGCAGCGCGCCGAGGCCGCGAAGAAGGCCGCCGCGCAGCAGGCCGCCGCCGACGCCGCCAAGAAGGCCGCGCAGGACCGTGCCGCCCAGGACGCCGCCAGCCGCTCCGCCCAGCGGATCGACATGCAGCCGGTCGCCGCGAAGACGTACGCCAACAACCTCGACGGCTGGATCCGTCAGGCGCTGGACATCATGAAGCAGCACGGCATCCCGGGCTCCTACAGCGGTCTGCACCGCAACATCATCCGTGAGTCCTCGGGTAACCCGATGGCCATCAACAACTGGGACATCAACGCCCAGAACGGCATCCCGTCCAAGGGGCTGCTCCAGGTCATCGACCCGACCTTCCGCGCCTACCACGTGTCCGGCACCTCGTGGAACATCTACGACCCGGTCGCCAACATCACGGCCGCCTGCAACTACGCGGCGCACCGGTACGGCTCGATGGACAACGTCAACAGCGCGTACTGAGGTCTGGCGCGGACCTCTGACACGTGACGCCGAAGGGCGGCACCCCCTCGCGGGGTGCCGCCCTTCGCGTCGTACCGGCACGGTTACTTGCGCATGACCTCCGGCTCATGGCGACGCAGGAAGCGGGCCACGAGGAAGCCGCAGACCACGCCGAGCGCGATCAGCGCGACCATGTCCAGCGTCCAGGCCCCGGCCGTGTGGTTCCACAGCGGATCGGTGTTGCCGGGGTCGTCGGCGTTCGGGGCGATGTTGTTGAAGTCCAGCGTGGCACCGGCCGCGGCCACCGCCCAGCGCGACGGCATCAGATACGAGAACTCGTTGACGCCGAGCGTGCCGTGCAGGGTGAAGAGGCAGCCGGTGAAGACGACCTGGATGATCGCGAACATCACGAGCAGCGGCATGGTCTTCTCGGCGGTCTTCACCAGCGAGGAGATCACCAGGCCGACCATCATCGAGGTGAAGCCGAGCGCCATGATCGGCACGCACAGCTCGAACAGGGTGGAACCGCCGAGCACGACACCCTGGTCCGGGATCTCACGGCTGGAGAAGCCGATCACACCGACCATCAGGCCCTGCAGCACCGTGACGGCGCCGAGCACGACCACCTTGGACATCAGGTACGCCGACCGGGACAGGCCGGTCGCGCGCTCCCGCTCGTAGATCACCCGTTCCTTGATCAGCTCGCGCACGGAGTTCGCGGCGCCCGCGAAGCACGCGCCGACCGCGAGGATCAGCAGCACGGTGGTGGCGGTGCCGTTGGGGATGTGCGTGCCGGTCCTCGGGTTGATCGCCGCGTTGACCAGCAGGCCCCTCTTGTGGTCGATCAGCAGGCTGACCGCGCCGAGCACCGCCGGCAGGATCACCGTCAGCGCCAGGAAACCCTTGTCGGACACGATGACCGACACATAGCGCCGGATCAGGGTCATCAGCTGCGAACCCCAGCCCTGTGGCTTGGGCGGCTTCATGGCCTGCGGCGGAGGCATGTGTACGGCCTGCGGGGCGACCGAGTCCACGTCCGCGGCGTACATCTGGTAGTGCTGCGAGCCCTTCCAGCGGCCCGCCCAGTCGTAGTCGCGGTAGTTCTCGAAGGCGGAGAAGACATCGGCCCAGCTGTCGTAGCCGAAGAAGTTCAGCGCCTCCTCCGGCGGGCCGAAGTAGGCGACCGCGCCGCCCGGCGCCATCACCAGCAGCTTGTCGCACAGCGCCAGCTCGGCCACCGAGTGGGTGACCACGAGGACCGTACGGCCGTCGTCGGCGAGGCCGCGCAGCAGCTGCATGACATCGCGGTCCATGCCCGGGTCGAGACCCGAGGTCGGCTCGTCCAGGAAGATCAGCGACGGCTTGGTGAGCAGCTCCAGGGCCACCGAGACACGCTTGCGCTGGCCACCGGAGAGCGAGGTGACCTTCTTGTCCTTGTGGATGTCGAGCTTGAGCTCGCGCAGCACCTCGTCGATGCGGGCCTCGCGCTCGGCGGCGGTGGTGTCGGCCGGGAAGCGCAGCTTGGCCGCGTACTTCAGGGCCTTCTTGACGGTCAGCTCCTTGTGCAGGATGTCGTCCTGCGGGACCAGACCGATGCGCTGGCGCAGCTCGGCGAACTGCTTGTACAGGTTGCGGTTGTCGTACAGGACCTCGCCCTGGTTGGCGGGCCGGTAGCCGGTGAGCGCCTTGAGCAGGGTCGACTTGCCGGAGCCGGACGGGCCGATGACCGCGATCAGGGACTTCTCCGGGACGCCGAAGGAGACGTCCTTCAGGATCTGCTTGCCGCCGTCGACCGTGACGGTCAGATGGCGCGCGGAGAAGGAGACCTCGCCGGTGTCGACGAACTCCTCGAGCCGGTCGCCGACGATCCGGAAGGTGGAGTGGCCGACGCCGACGATGTCGGCCGGACCCAACTGCACCGAGCCGCCCTTGGGGATCGGCTGGCCGTTGACGTAGGTGCCGTTGTGCGAGCCGAGGTCGCGGATCTCCAGCCGGCCGTCGGGCGTGGCGTGGAACTCGGCGTGGTGCCGGGAGACCTGGAGGTCGGAGACGACCAGGTCGTTCTCCAGGGCACGGCCGATGCGCATCACCCGGCCGACGGCGAACTGGTGGAACGTGGTCGGGCTGCGGTCGCCGTAGACCGGCGGCGCCCCCGCGCCATCACCGGGCGTCTTCTGCGCGTACTGGTCCGCGGGCCCGGCCTGCTGCTGCGGGAACGCGGGCGCCTGCTGCTGCCAGCCCTGCTGTGGAGCCTGTGCTCCCGCGGCAGCCTGGTGCGGTACGGCCTGCTGCGGGGCCAGTGCCTGCGGCTGCGCGGCCTGTTGCGAGGCGGGGGCCTGCTGGGCCCAGCCCGGCGCTCCGGCGCCCTGCGCGGCGTACGGCGCCGGCTGCTGCCGACCGGCCGTGGCGCCCGACAGGTTCAGCCGCGGTCCGTCGGTCGCGTTGCCGAGGTGCAGCGACGCGCCCGGCCCGATCTCCATCTGCTGGATCCGCCGGCCCTGAACGAACGTGCCGTTGGTGCTGCCATGGTCCTCGATGACCCAACTGCGGCCGTTGAAGCTGACCGTGGCGTGCCGCCAGGACACCCTGGCGTCGTCGAAGACGATGTCACCCTGCGGATCGCGGCCGAGGGTGTAGGGCCTGGACGGGTCCAACGTCCAGGTCCGTCCGTTTGATTCCAGTACGAGTTCCGGCACTCCATGCCCCACTGAGTTGTCCCCCGAATTACCCCCGTCACAGGGAGTCTAGGGATGTCGAACATCGGGGGGAACTATTTCAGGCCCGGCCCGCTGACCGAAACCCGGGCCTTGTCGACGGGCGCCCGCGCACGCTTCAACTCGCCCCGTTGACGGGGTTGAAACCGGGCCGGAGAGTGGTAATCCCGGCGAGGGGGACAAGCGCGGCTCCGGTGCCGCGCCGCGGATCGGGGGGTCTGCCATGAGGTCTGCCACGAGCACCGAGACCGCGCCGCGTGCCACGACGGTGCCCTGGAAGGACGTCCTGCTGTCCGCGATCGCCGCGGTGAGCTGGGCGTTGATCGGTATGGCGGGCACGGCCGCGCTCGGCCTGCACCTGCTGAAGGCGGACGCGGCCGGCTCACTCGGCCCCATGACGGCGGCAGTTGTGGCGCTGGGGGTGGGTGGCTCGGTCACGCCGTCGGGCGATGTGTCCGCCTTCGGACTGAAGGGCGCCGCGGCCCGCACTGCCATCGAGATCACGCCACTCGGGGTGAGCCTGGCCGGTGCCCTGCTGCTGTCGTGGTTCTTCCTACGGTCCTTGCGCAGGGCCGGAGTTGTCGTCGCGCCCGCCGAACTCCTCGCCCGCGCGGGCACGGTGGTCGCGCTCTTCGTCGCGCTGCTGGGCGGTCTCGCCTGGGCGGGTCACGACGTCGTCACCATCGACGGCGGCTCGCTCGGGCTGGACAAGCTGCCGGGCACGGGCGGCGACGGAGGCGGACGGCTGAGCATCCCCGGCCTCGGCGACGTGAGCGGACTGCTGCCGGGCCGGATCGGTGACCTCGTCCATGCCAGGGCCGCGGTCGGCTTCACCGTGGACACGACGGCCACGCTGCTCGGCGGCGCGCTCTGGTGTGCTGGCGTCCTGCTGCTCGCCCTGCTCGCCTCCCGTCGCGCTCCCCTGCCACCGGGCTGGTCCGCCGTGCACCGGGTGGTACGGCCGGCGGTCTCGGCGCTCGTCACCGTGCTGCTGGTGGCCGTGGCGGCGGGGCTCGCGGCGGCGGCGTACGCGGCGATCGGCGACGACCATCCCGGGCGGATCGCCGGTGCGGCCCTGCTCGGCGCGCCGAACGGGGTCTGGCTCGGCCTGCCCCTCGGTCTGTTCGTCCCCTGGGACGGCCACGCCTCCGGCGTCCTCGGCAGGTCCCTCCCCCACCCGCTGGACCAGTTCCTCGGAGCGCACACCGATCAGCCCGTGACACTGGGCCGGCTGGCCGACCTGGACGGCCGGGTGTGGCTGCTGACCCTGGCCGCGGCCCTGGCGATGCTGCTGGCCGGCGTCCTGACGGCGGTCCGCACGCCGGTGGTGCGGCAGGCCGACAGCGCCCTGGGTTTCGCCGCGCGGTGCGGACTGCGCCTGGGCATCACCACCGCCCTCGCCCTGCCCCTGCTCGCCTGGCTGACGGGCGTGTCCGTCACCTCGTCCCTGTCCGTGCTCGGCTTCGACGCCTTCGACGCCGGCCTCGAACTGCACGGCCGCCTCGGCATGGCCCTGCTCCTCGGCGCGGCGTGGGGCGCGGGCGGCGGGGCGATCGGCGCCCTGACGGCCTGGGCGACGGGGGCGGCGGGGGGACGGGCGGTTTGGGCGGCTCGCGGGGTGCCGGGGGGCGTGGCGGTCGGGGGTGACCGTGGTGGCGGGCGCGAGGGCGCCGGTGGTTCCGGACGCGGCGACGGTGTCGGGCCGTATGCGCCGAGCGCGCCGTACCGTCCGCCGAACCCTGACACGAATCCGTATCTCCAGGTGCCGGAGGACCTTCAGGTGCCGCGGGACCTGCGCGAGGAGGCGCCGGGTGCCGGGCCGGGGCCCGCCGGGGACGACATGTACGGCGCTCCGACCATCGCCCGCCCGCTCGGCTCCGCTCCCCCGCCGCCCCGGCGCCGTCCCCCGGCCCGGCGGGGTGAGCGCCCGCAGGGCTCCGACGGCACCGAATGGCCACCGCCGCCCCCTCCGCCGCCGCCCCCGGCACCTCCGGGGAAGCCGAAGCGCCGGGGGTGAGTCGGCCGGGGGCGTGCACAAGCGCACGTCCTGCCCGCCGGGGCATCTCGTGGCACAGTCGTGGTGGGGCCGGGGGCCGCCGTGTGCGGGCGGGCGGTGTCTCCCGGTGGCAAGATCCCTGACACCGGCGCGACATCCATTGTTCCGTGTCCGTCAGTCGGACCTCGACGGCGGACGGCACTGGGTGCCGGATACGGTGGTGACACCATGAGCGCTTCGCAGACCTCCGCTGAACAGACCCCCGAGGTCCCCACCCTCCTCGTCAAGATCTTCGGCAAGGACCGGCCGGGCATCACGGCGGGTCTCTTCGACACCCTCGCCGCCTATCTCGTCGACGTGGTCGACATCGAGCAGGTCGTCACCCGGGGCCGCCTGGTGCTGTGCGCGCTGGTGACGCAGCCGCCGGCCGGCCTGGAGGGCGATCTGAGGGCCACCGTGCACAGCTGGGCCGAGTCGATGAAGATGCAGGCGGAGATCATCTCGGGGCACGGCGACAACCGGCCCCGCGGCCTCGGGCGTTCGCTGGTGACCGTCCTCGGCCATCCGCTGACCGCCGAGTCGACGGCCGCCATCGCCGACCGGATCGCGAAGGCCGGAGGCAACATCGACCGCATCTTCCGGCTCGCCAAGTACCCGGTGACGGCAGTGGAGTTCGCGGTGTCCGGCGTGGAGACCGAGCCGCTGCGCACGGCCCTGGTCACGGACGCGGCGGCACTGGGTGTCGATGTCGCGGTCGTCGCGGCGGGCCTGCACCGGCGCGCTCAGCGCCTGGTGGTCATGGACGTGGACTCCACGCTGATCCAGGACGAGGTCATCGAGCTGTTCGCGGCGCACGCCGGCTGCGAGGACAAGGTCGCCGAGGTCACGGCGGCGGCGATGCGCGGGGAGCTGGACTTCGAGCAGTCGCTGCACGCGCGCGTGGCGCTGCTGCGGGGGCTGGACGCCTCCGTGGTGGAGAAGGTGCGCAACGAGGTACGGCTGACGCCGGGCGCCCGCACCCTGATCCGCACGCTGAAGCGGCTCGGCTACCAGGTCGGGGTCGTCTCCGGTGGCTTCACCCAGGTCACGGACGATCTGAAGGAACGGTTGGGCCTGGATTTCGCACAGGCCAACACGCTGGAGATCGTCGACGGCAAGCTCACCGGCCGGGTCACCGGCGAGATCGTGGACCGCGCGGGCAAGGCCCGGCTGCTGCGCCGGTTCGCCGCGGAGGCCGGGGTGCCGCTGTCGCAGACGGTGGCGATCGGCGACGGCGCCAACGACCTGGACATGCTGAACGCGGCCGGTCTGGGCGTCGCCTTCAACGCCAAGCCGGTGGTCCGCGAGGCCGCGCACACGGCGGTGAACTTCCCCTTCCTCGACACGGTCCTGTATCTGCTGGGCGTCACCCGGGAAGAGGTCGAGGCGGCCGACACGCACGACGAGGGCTGAGCAGGCCTGAGATGCGCGAGGGCCCGGTACCGCACAGGTGCCGGGCCCTCGCCGCATGGGTGGGTCACTCCTCGGGCGCCCAGTAGTCCGTGAGCGTGGCCACGCCCGGCTCCAGGCTCTTCCAGGGGCCGTCGAAGGACAGCAGCGCGAAACCGGCGGCCGGGAAGCCGCGGCGGTTCATCCGGTCGCGGGCGTCGCCCTCGGCGGTGCCGGACAGGATGTCGGCCAGGCCGTGGACGCCCGGGTTGTGGCCGATCAGGATCACGTTCCGCACGTCGTCCGGCGTCTCGTTCAGCACGGCGATCAGTTCGCCGGGCGAGGCCTCGTAGACCCGCTCCTCGTAGACGGTCTTCGGCCGGTGCGCCAGTTCGTGGACGGCGAGCTTCCAGGTCTCGCGGGTCCGGTTGGCGGTGGAGCACAGGGCGAGATCGAAGGTGATGCCGGTGTCGGCCAGCTTGCGTCCGGCGACCGCGGCGTCCTTGCGGCCGCGCTCGGCGAGCGGGCGCTCATGGTCGGACACCTGGGGCCAGTCGGCTTTCGCATGCCGGAGGAGGACGATACTGCGAGGTTCTGCGGCGCTCATGTGACCCAGCTTCGCATGAAACAGGCCATGCGGCGCAGGGAGTTGACATGCGGATTCATCGCGTACGGAGGCTCCTGGTCAGCGCGTGAGGAGCTGGTGGGCGCGCTCGAAGAGGTGCGTGATCGCCGGGTCGCCGCTCGCCGCGTGGGCGTCCGGCGGGTTCAGTATCAGCGCCAGCAGTGCGATGAAGGCGAGCGCGGGGAGGGCGAGGGCCCACCAGGGCAGCCGGATGTCGACGCCGCCCGTGGTCGCCGGGTGGGGCCGGGAGTGGGTGCGGGCCGACATGATCGCCTCCGTGGGTCTTCGAGCGGGTCCGTGACCGGGTCGTGCGGTCACATCTCGAAGCTACGGAATCCGGGGTGGCCAAGCCATCCGGACTTCCACCCAGTTGACCCTGACCCTTTCCCCCTAGGGGATGGTGGAGCTAACCCCACCATCCGCCCGAAGACGCGGGCCGGGACGCGGCCGTCACGGGGAGGCGAGGGTCGCGATGACGGCGATGATCACGAAGATGGCGAAGAACGAGCCGAAGACGATCAGCATCTTCTTCTGGCCGTTCTGCGGGTTCGGGTCGAGCACAGGCTGCATGCGCCCAGTCTCGCACCCTCCGCTCCGCGGGGGTCGGCCGGGGCGGTCGGTGCGTCCCGCCCCGCGGCCCGACCCCCAGGTCAGCCTGCGGTCGCCTCGTCCTCGACCGTGCGGTTGCGGCCCGCCAGGAAGCCCACCAGCATCTGCGGCAGCATCAGGCCCGTCATGAGGGCGATCGGCAGGCCCCAGCCGCCGCTCTGCTGGTAGAGCACGCCGACCAGCAGCGGGCCGGGGATGGAGATCAGATAGCCGGTGCTCTGCGCGAAAGCGGACAGCTGGGCCACGCCCGGCCCGCTCCGGGCCCGCATGCCGACCATCGTCAGGGCCAGCGGGAAGGCGCAGTTGGAGACGCCGAGCAGGAGCGCCCAGGCCCAGGCTCCGGCGGCCGGCGCGAAGTACAGGCCCGCGTATCCGGCGAGCCCGCACACGCCCAGGACCAGCACGATCGGCCCCTGGTGGGACAGCCGGGCGGCGACCCGCGGGATGACGAAGGCCAGCGGCACGCCCATCACCATGGTGACGGCGAGCAGCACGCCCGCGGTGCCGGCCGGGACACCGGCGTCGCGGAAGATCTGCGGCATCCAGCCCATGGTGATGTAGGCGGCGGTGGCCTGGAGGCGGAAGAAGACGGCGAGCGCCCAGGCCGTGCGGCTGCGGGTGATGCGCAGCGGCGCGTGCTGTACCGCCGCCCCCGCGTGCCGGTCCCCCGCCTGCCGTGTATCCGTGCGCCGTACGTCCCCGTACTGGGCCTTCCCACGCTGCTGCTCCGCGCGCTCCCGCTGCCCCGTCCGCGGCGCGGTCGCGGCCTCGCCGCCACGCTCCCGGACGAGCGGCAGCCAGGGCAGGACGGCGGCGCCCGCGAGGGCGCCCCACACGACGAGGCCGGACCGCCAGCTGCCGCCGAGGGCGTCGGTCAGGGGCACGGTCACCGCGGCGGCGAGGGAGGTGCCGAGGGCGAGGGCCATCGAGTACAGGCCGGTCATGGAGCCGACCCGGTCGGGGAACCAGCGCTTGACGATGACCGGCATGAGCACGTTGCTGACGGCGATGCCCATGAGGGCGAGCGCGCTGGCGGCCAGGAACCCGGCCGTGTTGCCGGCGAACGGCCGTATCAGCAGGCCGGCGGTGATGGCGGCCATGCCGGCGCACACCACGGCGGCCGGTCCGAAGCGGCGGGCCAGCCGGGGCGCGGTGACGCCGAAGACCGCGAAGCAGAGCGGAGGCACGGAGGTGAGCACGCCGGCCACGCTGCCGCTCATGCCGAGCCCGCCGCGGACCTCCTCCAGGAGCGCGCCGAGGCTCGTGATGGCCGGGCGGAGGTTCAGCGCGGACAGGACGATGCCGACGACGACCAGGCGGAGCGCCCACGCGCGCGTGCGGGCGGCGCCGGGGGGCGTCTCGAGGCTGCTCGTCGTGGCGGCCGTACCGGGTTCGGTCGGTGACATCGCCGTACGGGTCTCCGCTGTCCGGGTTTCCTCACATGCCATGAGACCCATCATAGAATCATGGGATGATTGGTTGTCCATTCCGTGTTCCGGCCCCGGGGCGTCCCCGTCCGGGCCTCGCGTGCGAAGGTGTGCCATGCCCCTGAGCCACCCGCGCCGTTCGGCGCTGTCCGAGCAGGTCATCGCAGAACTGCGCAACCAGATCACCTCCGGCGAGTGGCCGGTCGGCGCGCGCATCCCGACGGAGCCGGAACTGGTCGAGCAGCTCGGCGTCGCCCGCAACACCGTCCGCGAGGCCGTCCGCGCGCTCGCCCACAACGGGCTGCTGGACATCCGGCAGGGCTCGGGCAGCTATGTGGTGGCGACGAGCGAGCTGGCCGGCGTGATGCACCGCCGGTTCGCCGACGCCGACCCCCGGCACATCGCCGAACTGCGCGCCGCGCTGGAGTCGGCCGCCGCGAAACTGGCCGCCGAGCGGCGCACCGAGAAGGACCTCAAGCAGCTGGACGCGCTGCTGGACCGGCGCGAGGTGGCCTGGGAGACCGGCGAGGCGGAGGCCTTCGTGACCGCCGACGCCACCTTCCACCTGGCCGTCGTGGCCGCCTCCCACAACGACGTGATCACCGCGATGTACGCCGATCTGAGCGAGGTGCTGCGGGACTGGCTGCGCGCGGACGTGGGCGCGGAGCTGACTCCGGAGACGTACATGGACCACACGCGTCTGGTGGACGCGATCCGCACCGGGGACGCCGAGGCGGCGGCGGCCGAGGCCGCGAGCTATCCGTTCCTGTGCCGCCCGGGCCGGTTCAGCGCCCCTTCCGGTGACTGATCGAGCCGCTCAGTGCTCGTTCTGGTGGCTGATCCACACCGAGCGGACTTCCTTCCAGCACCGGCCCGTCAGCCGTACGGTCATGGCGGGTCCGGTGTCCACCGGTGCGCTGTCGGTGTCGATGTCCCACCAGCGGGCGCACTCGATGTGCAGACGCACGCGATCGGTGTCGACATAGGGATTGTGGCAGTACGCCACCACATGGGAGCCGTGGACGGTCGTACGGCAGGTGGCCCCGAAGCTCGGCGCGGGGGGCTTTCCGTGGTCCACGCGCGCGTAGGGCATCGCGTCGTACGGCAGGAGGAGCACGAGGGCCACGGCCACGGTCACCGGGGCCAGGCTTCGGGACAGGCGCACAACGGGACCTCCTCGGCCGGGCTGGGGAGGGACGCGTGGGGTGAACGCTCAATCCAGGGTGAGCCGCCCGGGCCGCGCGGCGCCCGGCAGGTGGGCCGAACGGGTGACGCCCCGCTCCCCGCGCTGCGGGAAACGGGGCGTCAGGGTAACGAGGATCAGGCGCCGATGGCGTGCAGACCGCCGTCGACGTGGATGATCTCGCCGGTCGTCTTCGGGAACCAGTCGCTCAGCAGGGCGACGATGCCCTTGCCGGCCGGCTCCGGGTCCTTCAGGTCCCACTCCAGCGGGGCGCGGGTGTCCCAGACGGAGGCCAGCTCGCCGAAGCCCGGGATGGACTTGGCGGCCATGGAGCCGATCGGGCCCGCGGAGATCAGGTTGCAGCGGATGTTCTGCTTGCCCAGGTCACGGGCGATGTACCGGCTGGTGGCCTCCAGGGCCGCCTTGGCCGGGCCCATCCAGTCGTACTGCGGCCAGGCGAACTGCGCGTCGAAGGTCAGGCCGACGACCGAGCCGCCGTTCTGCATCAGCGGCAGGCAGGCCATGGTGAGCGACTTCAGGGAGTACGCCGAGACGTGCATGGCGGTGGCCACCGACTCGAACGGCGTGTTGAGGAAGTTGCCGCCGAGCGCGTCCTGCGGCGCGAAGCCGATGGAGTGCACGACGCCGTCGAGGCCGCCCAGCTCCTCGCCGACGACGTCGGCCAGCCGGCCCATGTGCTCGTCGTTGGTGACGTCCAGCTCGATGACCTTGGTGGGCTTCGGCAGCTTCTTGGCGATGCGCTCGGTCAGCGTGGGCCGCGGGAACGCCGTCAGGATGATCTCCGCGCCCTGCTCCTGGGCCAGCTTGGCCGCGTGGAAGGCGATGGAGGACTCCATCAGCACGCCGGTGATCAGGACGCGCTTGCCCTCGAGGATTCCGCTCATGGTGATCAGTGACCCATTCCCAGTCCGCCGTCAACGGGGATGACGGCTCCAGTGATGTACGAGGCGTCGTCCGAGGCGAGGAACCGCACCGTCGCGGCGATCTCCTCCGGCTGCGCGTAACGGCCGAGCGGCACCTGCGAGACGATGTTCTGGCGCTGCTCGTCGCTGAGCACCTTGGTCATGTCGGTGTCGACGAAACCGGGCGCGACGACGTTGAAGGTGATGTTGCGCGAGCCCAGCTCACGGGCGAGGGAGCGCGCGAAGCCGACCAGGGCGGCCTTGGAGGCGGCGTAGTTCGCCTGGCCCGCCGAGCCGAGCAGGCCGACGACGGACGAGATCAGGATGACGCGGCCCTTCTTGGCGCGCAGCATGCCGCGGTTGGCGCGCTTGACCACACGGAAGGTGCCGGTGAGGTTCGTGTCGATGACCGAGGTGAAGTCCTCCTCGGACATGCGCATCAGGAGCTGGTCCTTGGTCACACCTGCGTTGGCGATCAGTATCTCGACCGGGCCGTGCTGCTCCTCGACCTCCTTGTAGGCCTGCTCCACCTGCTCCGGGTCGGTGATGTCGCACTTGACGGCCAGGCAGCCCAGTTCCGTCAGGGCGACCGGCGGCTCACCCGAGCGGTACGTGATCGCGACCTTGTCGCCGGCGTCGGCGAACGCGCGGGCGATGGCGAGGCCGATGCCCCGGTTTCCTCCGGTGACGAGAACCGAGCGGCTCAACGGATCACCCTTTCGTAGCGGTCTGCAGATGTCGGACAACCCGCCCGGACACCTGGATGACAGGCGGCTTCATCGAAAACCTATCGGTACGGCCGGGCCCGTGGGCAATCGGGCACCGACAGTGGCGGGCGGGAGTCACTGTCGGATCCCTACAGAACCGCTCGGTCCGGGCGCGAAACGTGTGGTCCGCCGGGCCGTTCCCGCGACATGATCGGACCCACAGGCCACGACAGCAGGGAGACCTCCGTGCCCCATTCCATCGACGAAGCCTTCACGGCGCTTCCGCTAAGGTCCCTCGCCGACGCCGCTCTGGCACGCGCGCGTGCGCTCGGGGCCGAGCACGCGGACTTCCGGTTCGAGCGGGTGCGCAACGCGTCCTGGCGGCTGCGGGACGCCAAGCCCGCCGGGTCCTCGGACACCACCGACCTCGGGTACGCGGTGCGGGTCGTGCACGGCGGTACGTGGGGCTTCGCCTCCGGTGTGGACCTGACCATGGACGCGGCCGCCAAGGTGGCCTCGCAGGCGGTGGCCATGGCCAAGCTGTCCGCGCAGGTCATCAAGGCGGCCGGGTCGGACGAAAGGGTGGAGCTGGCCGACGAGCCGGTGCACGCGGACCGCACGTGGGTGTCGTCGTACGAGATCGACCCGTTCTCCGTGCCGGACGAGGAGAAGGCCGCGCTGCTGGCGGACTGGAGCGCACGGCTGCTGGCCGCGAGGGGCGTCAACCACGTGGACGCCTCCCTGCTCACCGTGCACGAGAACAAGTTCTACGCCGACACCGCCGGGACCGTGACGACCCAGCAGCGGGTGCGGCTGCATCCGCAGCTGACCGCGGTGTCGGTGGACGAGTCCAGCGGCGAGTTCGACTCGATGCGGACCCTCGCGCCGCCGGTCGGCCGGGGCTGGGAGTACCTGACCGGCACCGGCTGGGACTGGGACCAGGAACTGGAGCGGATCCCGGAGCTGCTCGCCGAGAAGATGCGGGCGCCGAGTGTGCAGCCGGGCCTGTACGACCTGGTCGTCGACCCGTCCAACCTGTGGCTGACCATCCACGAGTCCATCGGGCACGCGACGGAGCTGGACCGGGCGCTCGGCTACGAGGCCGCCTACGCCGGCACCTCCTTCGCCACCTTCGACCAGCTGGGCAAGCTGCGTTACGGCTCCGAGCTGATGAACGTCACCGGCGACCGCACCGCCGAGCACGGCCTGGCGACCGTCGGGTACGACGACGAGGGCGTCGAGGCGCAGTCCTGGGACCTGGTGAAGGACGGCACGCTGGTCGGCTACCAGCTGGACCGGCGGATCGCCCGGCTCACCGGCTTCGACCGGTCCAACGGGTGCGCGTACGCCGACTCCCCCGCGCATGTGCCGGTGCAGCGCATGGCCAACGTCTCGCTCCGGCCGGACCCGGCGGGGTTGTCCACGGAGGACCTGATCGGGAGTGTCGACCGGGGCATCTACGTGGTCGGCGACCGTTCCTGGTCGATCGACATGCAGCGGTACAACTTCCAGTTCACCGGGCAGCGCTTCTTCAGGATCGAGAACGGGCGGATCGCCGGTCAGCTGAAGGACGTGGCGTACCAGGCGAACACGACCGACTTCTGGGGCTCGATGACCGCGGTCGGCGGTCCGCAGACCTATGTCCTCGGCGGCGCCTTCAACTGCGGCAAGGCCCAGCCGGGGCAGGTGGCCTCGGTGTCGCACGGGTGCCCGTCCGCCCTCTTCAGGGGCGTCAACATTCTGAACACCACGCAGGAGGCCGGTCGATGAGCGCCCGTACGAACAAGCCGCACGAGATCGTCGAGCAGGCGCTCGCGCTGTCCCGGGCCGACGGCTGTGTCGTCATCGCGGACGAGTACTCCACGGCCAACCTGCGCTGGGCGGGCAACGCGCTCACCACGAACGGCGTGACCCGCGGCCGTACGCTCACCGTGATCGCGACCGTGGACGGCAAGGAGGGCACCGCCTCCGGTGTCGTGTCGCGCTCGGCGGTCACCGCTCAGGAGCTGGAGCCGCTGGTGCGGGCCGCCGAGACCGCCGCGCGCGGTGCGGGGCCCGCCGAGGACGCGCAGCCGCTGGTCGGCGATGTGCCGCAGTCGCCGGACTTCACGGACGCGCCCGCCGCGACCTCCTCCGCGGTGTTCGCCGACTTCGCCCCGGCGCTCGGCGAGGCGTTCGCACGCGCGCGTGCGGGCGGCCGTGAGCTGTACGGCTTCGCCAACCACGAGCTGGTTTCGACGTACCTGGGCACGTCCACCGGGCTGCGCCTCAGGCACGACCAGCCCACCGGCACGCTGGAGGTGAACGCCAAGTCGCCCGACCGCACCCGCTCGGCGTGGGCGGGCCGCTCCACGCGGGACTTCAAGGACATCGACCCGGGTGCCCTCGACGCCGAGCTGGCGGTACGGCTCGGCTGGGCCGAGCGGCGCGTGGAGCTGCCCGCCGGCCGGTACGAGACGCTGCTGCCGCCCACGGCCGTCGCGGACCTGCTGATCTACCAGTTGTGGTCGGCGTCCGGCCGGGACGCGGCCGAGGGCCGGACGGTGTTCTCGAAGCCGGGCGGCGGCACGCGTGTCGGCGAGAGGCTCACCGAGCTGCCGCTGACCCTGCGCAGCGACCCGAACGAGCCGGGCCTTGAGTGCCCGCCCTTCGTGGTCGCCCACTCCTCCGGCGGGGACCAGTCCGTGTTCGACAACGGGCTGCCGACCCACACGACGGAGTGGATCGGCGAGGGTGTGCTCAAGCACCTGACGACCACCCGGCACAGCGCGGGTCTGACCGGGCTGCCGGTCGCCCCGGTCCTCGGGAACCTGATCCTGGACGGCGGGAACGACCGCTCCCTGGAGGACATGGTCGCGGGCACCGAGCGCGGGCTGCTGCTGACCTGTCTGTGGTACATCCGCGAGGTGGACCCGGCCACGCTGCTGCTCACCGGTCTGACCCGGGACGGCGTCTACCTCGTGGAGAACGGCGAGGTGACGGGGCAGGTGAACAACTTCCGGTTCAACGAGTCGCCGGTCGACCTGCTGCGGCGGGCCACGGAGGCGGGCCGTACGGAGAAGACGCTGCCGCGCGAGTGGAGCGACTGGTTCACCCGGGCCGCGATGCCGGCGCTGCGGATCCCTGATTTCAACATGAGCTCTGTCAGCCAGGGCGTATAACCTCGTAGGCGTTCGTGGTCGGGTGTCACCCGGCTGCCCGAAGATCATCAAGGAGACACGAGAACCGTGACGGACATCGTCGACGAGCTGAAGTGGCGTGGGCTCATCGCCCTCTCCACGGACGAGGACGCACTGCGCAAGGCGTTCGCGGACGGCCCCGTCACGTTCTATTGCGGCTTCGACCCGACCGCGCCCAGCCTGCACCTCGGCAACCTGGTGCAGATCCTCACGATGCGTCGCCTCCAGGAGGCCGGTAACCGGCCGCTGGCGCTGGTCGGCGGTGCCACGGGTCTCATCGGCGACCCGAAGCCGACGGCCGAGCGCACGCTGAACGCGCCGGAGACCGTGGCGGGCTGGGTGGACCGGCTGCGCGCCCAGATCGAGCCGCTGCTGCACTTCGACGGGCCGAACGCCGCTGTCATGGTCAACAACCTGGACTGGACCCAGGGCCTGTCGGCCATCGAGTTCCTGCGGGACATCGGCAAGCACTTCCGGGTCAACAAGATGATCGCCAAGGAGGCCGTCTCCCGGCGGCTGAACTCCGATGCGGGCATCAGCTACACCGAGTTCAGCTACCAGATCCTGCAGGGCATGGACTTCCTGCAGCTCTACCGGCGGTACGGCTGCGCCCTGCAGACGGGCGGCAGCGACCAGTGGGGCAACCTCACGTCGGGCACGGACCTCATCCACCGGGTCGAGCAGGACGCCGTGGTGCACGCGCTCGGTACGCCGCTGATCACCAAGGCGGACGGGACCAAGTTCGGCAAGACCGAGTCCGGCACGGTCTGGCTCGACCCCGAGATGACGACGCCGTACGCGTTCTACCAGTTCTGGGTGAACGCGGACGACCGTGACGTCTCGAAGTTCCTGCGCATCTTCAGCTTCAAGTCCCGGGAGGAGATCGAGGAGCTGGAGCGGCAGACGCAGGAGCGGCCGCAGGCCCGGGCCGCGCAGCGTGCGCTCGCCGAGGAGCTGACGACGCTGGTGCACGGCGCGGACCAGACGGCCGCGGTGATCGCCGCGTCGCGCGCCCTGTTCGGGCAGGGCGAGCTGTCGGAGCTGGACGGCCGGACACTGGCCGCGGCGCTGTCCGAGGTCCCGCACATCCAGGTCGCCGAGCTGGGTCCGGTGGTCGATCTGTTCGCCGAGGTCGGGCTCGTCGCCAGCAAGTCCGCCGCGCGGCGGACCGTGAAGGAGGGCGGGGCCTACGTGAACAACGCGAAGGTCGGCTCCGAGGACGCGGTGCCCTCGTCCGAGGATCTGCTGGACGGGCGGTGGCTGGTGCTGCGGCGGGGGAAGAAGAACCTGGCCGCGGTGGAGGTCGTTTCCGCTTAGCGCCGTGTGGGGCGGGGGGAACACAGCCCCGCGCCCCTTTCGGGGCGCCCCCGCTCAACGAGATCTCACGCCCCGACCCTCTCCTGCTTCCGCTTGCCCAGCGTCGCCATGTACAGGGCGTCCACCGCTGCGACGATGATGATCGCCGCCACGAGCTGGAAGGCGTGCCGGGTCCAGTCGATGCCGCGGGTCTGCGCCACGCCGACGGCGCGGGCGACCGCGTTGCCCACGATGGCGCCGAGCATGCCGCAGATGGTGGTCAGCCAGAGCGGGCTGTGCTGCTTGCCCGGGATGACCGCCTTGGCGATCAGGCCCAGCACGAATCCCACGATGATCGCCCACAACCAGCCCATGGCTGCCTCCTCGTACGGCTCGACGTGAGCATTACGGCAAGTGTGGGTCGGTGGTCCGTACGGCGCATGTCGGGTTCCCCCGTGCGCGGTACGGCCGGTGGCGTTGCCGCAGGCAGCGGGCGACCCGGTCTCGTGGGCTGCGCAGCCGCGGCGTAACGTAAAGGGTCGGGGCGAGCCGATGTGGGCGGATGGTGGAATGCGATGCGGAAACAGCACGGCGGCAACGTCCAGGTGTTCCGGATCACCGGAGCCCGGACGGGACTCGCCGAGGACGTACGGGGCCGGCAGCGCAGGTACGTCATCTCGATGACGATCCGCACGGTGTCGGTGATCCTCGCGGTCTCCCTGTGGAACGTCGAGCGGTACGTCGCCGTCGTGGCGCTCGTCGCCGGGGCGCTGCTCCCCTATATCGCGGTGGTGATCGCGAACGCCGGCCGAGAGCGGCCGCCGTCCCTGCCCTCCACGTTCATCACCGCGCCGACACGGCCGATGATCACGCCGCCGCGGGCGGAGGAGGCGCAGGCGGAATCCGTTCCGGAGGATGCGGCGGCTCGTCCGACGGCGGCGGGTGGTGAGCGGTCGGACCCGATGTGACCGTTGCGGATACGCCGGAAGCGGAATGCCGTCGCCCGTCAAGCTCAAGAAAAGCTCAGATGGATCGTGTAGTTCCAGTGCCGGGCGGCGGGGTAGCCGTGACATACTGCGTACGCGCTCCGCATCCCCCGTCGGAGCGACGGACCGACGCCGGGCAGCTCCCCCCGTGGCTGCTCGGCGTCGCCTTGTTCAGGCCCCTTCTGCACGACGAACCCGAGACGAACCCGTGAGTGACGAGACGCCGATCTGCTCCGCCAAGGGCTGCCGTGCCGCTGCCGTGTGGGTGCTGGCGTGGAACAACCCGAAGATCCACACGCCGGAGCGGCGCAAGACGTGGCTCGCGTGCGAGGAGCATCGCGAGCATCTTTCGCAGTTCCTCGGAGTGCGGGGTTTCCTGAAGGACGTCGTGAAGTTCGCCGACTGGCAGGATCCCGAGGACGCCTAGCCGCCGATCGCCGACATCGGTCGGTCCGGCTGGACGAACGACGGGTCGTCCAGGCCCGCTCCCGCCTTCTTCCCCCACATCGCCAGCTTCCAGATGCGGGCGACCTCCTCGTCGGGGGCGTCGCTGCGCAGCGCTGCACGCAGGTCCGTCTCCTCCGTCGCGAAGAGACAGGTGCGTATCTGCCCGTCGGCCGTGAGGCGGGTGCGGTCGCAGGCCGCGCAGAAGGGGCGGGTGACCGAGGCGATGACGCCGACCCGGTGCGGGCCGCCGTTCACCAGCCAGCGCTCCGCCGGGGCCGAGCCGCGCTTGTCGGCGCCCTCGGGGGTGAGGTCGAAGCGGGTGCGCAGGGAGGCCAGGATGTCCCCGGCGGTGACCATGCCCTCGCGCTTCCATCCGTGCTGGGCGTCCAGTGGCATCTGCTCGATGAACCGAAGTTCGTAGTCGTGCTCCACGGCCCAGGCCAGCAGGTCGGGGGCCTCGTCGTCGTTCATGCCCGGCATCAGGACCGAGTTGACCTTGACGGGGGTCAGACCGGCCTCGCGGGCGGCCTCGAGGCCTTCGAGGACGTCCCTGTGGCGGTCGCGGCGGGTCAGGGTCTTGAAGACGGCGGGGCGGAGGGTGTCCAGGGAGACGTTGACCCGGTCCAGGCCGGCCGCCTTCAGCGCGGTCGCGGTGCGCTTGAGGCCGATGCCGTTGGTGGTGAGGGACGTCTGCGGGCGGGGGGTGAGGGCCGCGACGCGCTCGACGATGCCGACCAGGCCAGGGCGCAGCAGGGGCTCGCCGCCGGTGAAGCGGACCTCCTCGATGCCGAGCATGCGCACGGCGATGTCGACGAGGCGGACGATCTCGTCGTCGGTGAGCAGATCGGGCTTGGCCAGCCACTGCAGGCCCTCCTCGGGCATGCAGTACGTGCAGCGCAGATTGCAGCGGTCGGTCAGCGAGACCCTCAGGTCGGTGGCCACCCGGCCGTAGGTGTCGATGAGCACGTGGGCCCCCTCCCTAGATCCCGGATCACTCATTTTCCGTCACCTGCGAGCCTACGTGACACCACTGACAACGACAGCGGCCCGATCCGACGAGGTACGACACGGCCGCGTCGTAGGACCGTACAGCCCCCCACGACGCGGCCGTCGTACGAATCTCAGTGTGCTCCGGTGCCGGTCAGGGACCGCACCTCCAGTTCGGCGTACTTGCCGGCGTCCGGGACCTCCTTGGACAGCAGGGTGCCCACGACGCCGAGCAGGAACCCGACGGGGATGGAGATGATGCCGGGGTTCTCCAGCGGGAACCAGTGGAAGTCGACGCCGGGGAACATCGAGGCCGGGCTGCCGGAGACCACCGGGGAGAACAGCACCAGGCCGACCGCGGTGACCAGGCCGCCGTAGATCGACCACAGGGCGCCCGAGGTGGTGAACCGCTTCCAGAACAGGCTGTAGAGGATGGTCGGCAGGTTGGCGGAGGCGGCGACCGCGAAGGCGAGGGCGACCAGGCCGGCCACGTTCAGGTCGCGGGCCAGGGCGCCGAGGACGATCGAGACCGCGCCGATGCCGACGGTCGCCCAGCGGGCCGCGCCGACCTCCTGCTTCTCGGTGGCCTGCCCCCTCTTGATGACGTTGGCGTAGATGTCGTGGGCGAAGGAGGACGACGAGGCCAGGGTGAGGCCCGCGACGACAGCGAGGATCGTCGCGAAGGCGACGGCCGAGATGGTGGCGAGCAGGATCGCGCCCCAGTTGGAGTCGACGCCGCCGAGATGCAGCGCCAGCAGGGGTGCCGCGGTGTTGCCCGCCTTGTTGGAGGCGATGATCTCGTCCGGTTTGATCAGCGCGGCGGCGCCGAAGCCGAGGGCGAGGGTCATCAGGTAGAAGGCGCCGATCAGGCCGATCGCCCAGATGACCGACTTACGGGCGGCCTTTGCGGTCGGGACCGTGTAGAAGCGGATCAGGATGTGCGGCAGGCCGGCGGTGCCCAGGACCAGGGCGAGGCCGAGCGAGATGAAGTCCAGCTTGGTGGTGCCGGTGGCGCCGTACTTCAGACCGGGCTCCAGGAACGCCGAGCCCTTGCCGCTGTTGTCGGCGGCCTTGCCGAGCAGGTCGGAGACGTTGAAGTGGAACTTCAGCAGGACCAGGAAGGTCAGCAGCAGAGCGCCCGCGATCAGCAGCACGGCCTTGACCATCTGGACCCAGGTGGTGCCCTTCATGCCGCCGATGGTGACGTAGACGATCATCAGCAGGCCGACCAGGGCGACGATGCCGATCTTGCCGCCGTCGCTGGTGATGCCGAGCAGGAGCGAGACGAGGACACCCGCGCCCGCCATCTGGGCCAGTAGGTAGAAGATCGAGACCACGATGGTGGAGGTGCCGGCGGCCGTGCGGACCGGGCGCTGGCGCATGCGGTAGGCCAGCACGTCGCCCATGGTGTAGCGGCCGGAGTTGCGCAGGGGTTCGGCGACCAGGAGCAGGGCGACGAGCCAGGCGACGAGGAAGCCGATGGAGTACAGGAAGCCGTCGTAGCCGAACAGCGCGATGGCGCCGGCGATGCCGAGGAAGGACGCGGCGGACATGTAGTCGCCGGAGACGGCGAGTCCGTTCTGGAAGCCGGTGAACTGGCGTCCGCCGGCGTAGAAGTCGGCGGCGTTCTTCGTCTGGCGGCCGGCCCAGACGGTGATGACGAGGGTCGCGGCGACGACCACCGAGAACAGGGTGATGATCAGCGTCCGGTGGTCGCTCGCCTCGCCGGCGGCCAGCGTGATCGCGGGGCTCATGCGCCGCCCTCCATCCGGGACTTGATGGCCTCCGCCTTGGGGTCGAGCCGGGTGGCGGCGTGCCGTGCGTACCACCAGGCGATGAGGAAGGTGGTGAGGAACTGGGCGAGGCCCAGGACGAGGGCCACATTGACGTTGCCGGCCACCTTGGTGCCCATGAAGCCGCCCGCGTAGTTGGAGAGCAGCACGTACAGCAGGTACCAGGCGGTGAAGGCGACGGCCAGCGGGAAGACGAACGAGCGGTGGGCGCGGCGCAGTTCGCCGAACTCCGCGCTCTGCTGCACCTCGGCGAACTCCTCGGTGGAGGGAAGTGGGGCCCCCGGTGTGGCGGGGGGCGGTGTCTCGGTGGCCACGGGGTCTCCTCGCGTTGCGGAAGCAATGACGAACGGGGAGCTCGATCGTGCTGGCGCTCCCTGCCCAAGGTCCACGGCGCCACGCGAGGACCGGTTCAAGTCCTATGAGTTCTTTCGCAAGCGGTCTTGTCGAGGCATTGCCAAGTCATTGCCGAGCGGTGAGCCGTGGGGATAGCTTCTGCCTGCACCACTCGCCATGCACCTGCCCGGGCACCATCTGTGTCTCGGGCGGTTTCGTATCCGGATGATGTGGAGATCCCATGGTTCATCTGCGTTCCAGACGCCGGCTCGCGCTCGCCGTGCCCGTCGTGCTGTCGCTGACCGCCTCGCTCGGCTTCCTGCCGACGGCGGCCTCCGCGGCGCCCGCCGCGGCCAGGGCGGCGCGGGTGGCGGACGACGGACCGAACCTCGCGTACGTGGTCAACACCCGTACGGATCACGGCACGATCGAGTCCGTGCAGCGGGAGATCCTGCGCAACGGCGGCTCGGTCGTGGCCAGTTACGACAGGATCGGCGTGATCGTCGCCCACTCCGCGAAGGCGGACTTCGCCGCGCGGATGCGCGCGGTGCGCGGGGTGGACTCGGCGGGCGCCACGCGTACCGCGCCGCTGAGCGCCGCGGGCACGACCGACGAGGGCGCGGTGCAGGTCCTGTCGAAGGCGGAGGCCGCGAGGCTCACCCAGGCCGCGGCCCCGGGCGAGGAGCCGCTGGAGGCGGACCAGTGGGACCTGCGGGCGATCGGCGCCGACCGGGCCGCGCGGATCAACCCGGGCAGCAGCAGTGTGACCGTCGGTGTCATCGACACGGGCGTGGACGACACCCATCCGGACATCGCCCCGAACTTCTCCGCCTCCCAGTCGGCGAACTGCGTGAGCGGCAAGGCGGACACGACGTACGGCGCCTGGCGCCCGGCGGACGCCGCCCACTACCACGGCACCCATGTGGCCGGCGAGATAGCCGCGGCCCGCAACGGCATTGGCGTGGCCGGCGTGGCACCGGGCGTGAAGGTCGCGAGCATCACCGTGGCCCAGCCGGACTCCACGCAGCTGTTCTACCCGGAGAGCGTGGTCTGCGCCTTCGTGTTCGCCGCCGACCACGGCATCCAGGTCACCAACAACAGCTACTACGTTGATCCGTGGCTGTACAACTGCATGGACGATCCGGATCAACGGGCCATCGTCGACGCGGTCAACAGGGCCCAGCTGTATGCACAGAGCAAGGGCACGCTCAATGTGGCCTCCGCGGGCAACTCCAACGACGACCTGGACTCGCACGCGCTCGTGGACGCCTCCAGCCCCGACGACTCGACGGCGACGACCCGCACGGTCGATCCGCACGAGTGCTTCGACGTGCCGACCCAGCTGCCCGGTGTGGTGACGGTGAGCGCGGTGGGCGTGAAGGGCGCCAAGTCCTACTACTCCAGCTACGGCCAGGGCGTGATCGACGTGGCGGGGCCGGGCGGCGACAAGTACCAGATCCCGGACACGCCGTCGAAGAACGGCCGCATCCTGTCCACGCTGCCGAACGGCCAGTACGGCTTCCTCCAGGGCACCTCGATGGCCTCCCCGCACGTGGCCGCGGTGGCCGCGCTGCTGAAGTCCGCCCATCCGAACGCCACTCCGGCCCAGCTGCAGGCCCTGCTGAAGGCCGAGGCGGACAACCCGGGCTGCCCGAGCGAGCCCTACGACGGCAACGGTGACGGGGTCGTGGACGCGACCTGCGCCGGCGGCAAGCGCGTCAACGGCTTCTACGGCTTCGGCGTCGTCAACGCACTGCGCGCAGTCGAGTAGCCCGTTCCACGAGTTGATTCGATCAATATTGATCAATCAATAATGCATAGTGTGGTCATGACTGCTGACATCGAGGTGGCATGGTCCGCACTGGGCGGCGACTCCGCCCTCGTCTCCCGGGTGACGACGGTCGGGCGCCCCGGCGCGCTTCCGGCGCGGCTTCCCGTGCGGGAGCTGGCGCGCGCGTGCGTCGGGGTCTGTGCGCTGGCCGCCGCAGAACTGGCGGCCCGCCGGGCCGGGCTCGCCGAGGTGCCCGCCGTCCGGGTCGACGACGGCGCCGTGGCGGCCGCCTTCCACAGTGAACGGCACCTGCTGGTCGACGGGCGGGCACCGGTCGTCTTCGCGCCGCTGTCGCGGTTCTGGCGGACGGCCGACGGCTGGGTGCGCACCCACGCCAACTACCCGCACCACCGGGCCAGGTTGCTCCACGCGCTGGGCCTGCCGGCGGACGCCACGCCGGAGGCGGTGGCCGGCCGGCTCGCCGAGCGGTCCGCGGTGGCGGTCGAGCAGGCGGTGTACGGCGCCGGCGGCCTCGCGGTGGCCCTGCGCACCCCGAAGGAGTGGGCGGCCACCGAGCAGGCCGCCGAGGTCGCCGCACGCCCGCTGGTCGAGCGCGAGCGCCTCGGCTCCACGCACGCGCGCGTGCTCACCCCGCTCGATCCCGCCGCCGCTCCCCTGCTGCCCGCCGCCGGGCTGCGCGTGCTGGACCTGACCCGGGTCCTCGCCGGCCCGGTCGCCACCCGCACCCTCGCCCTGCTCGGCGCGGACGTGCTCCGCGTGGACGCCCCCTGGCTGCCCGAACTCCCCGACCAGCACGCCGACACGGGATTCGGGAAGCGGTCGGCGACGCTCGACCTCACCGCCGACCGCGCCGCCTTCGAGGAACTGCTGGCCGCGGCGGACGTCGTCGTCACCGGCTACCGGCCGGGCGCCCTCGACCGGTTCGGGCTCTCGCCGCAGGCACTGGCCGCGCGCCGGCCCGGACTGGTCGTGGCGCAGGTCTCGGCGTGGGGCGCGTACGGTCCCTGGGGCGGGCGGCGCGGCTTCGACAGCCTGGTGCAGGTCGCGACCGGCATCGCCGCGACCGAGAGCTCGGCCGGAGAGCCGGGCGCACTGCCCGCGCAGGCGCTGGACCACGGCACCGGCTATCTGCTGGCGGCGGCCGTCCTGCGGGCGCTGACCGAGCAGTCGTACGACGGCGGCGGCCGGTCGGTGCGGCTGGCGCTGGCCAGGACCGCGCACTGGCTGACCGACGGGATCCGGCCGACCGCTGCCATGGGTGCGCCGTACGCGGGGCCGGACGCCTGGCTGGCCGAGACGGACAGCCCGCTCGGCCGGCTGCGGCACGCGCTGCCGCCGGTGTCCTTCGCGGGCGGCCCCGCCGACTGGGCGCGGCCTCCGCTGCCGTGGGGGTCGGACAGCGCCCGCTGGCGGTGAGTGCCGGCGGCCGGAGACACGTGAGTGCGGGGGCGGCCGGAAACGTATGTATGCGTGGAATTCCGTACTGCCAGTTGTTTTCCGGGACTTGCCCGGTTCTGCGGCGGCTGGCGAAGATCACAGGGTGGGCTTGACACGACCGACCGCCGAGGCGCCCGACGACCAGGGCTCGGCGCGGCGGTCCGGCACCGGCCGGGCCGTCGCGCTCCTGGTCCTGGTGGCGCTGGGCGCCCTGATCCCCCTGCTCGGGCCGTCGGCTGCGCTGCACGGCACCGGGGAGGCCGCCGCGCCGGGGGTCGGCGGCATCGGGCTGCTGCGCGCGGTGGTGTTCGCCGCTCTGAGCGTGCCCCTCGGTGAGCTGTTCGTGCATCGGCTCGCCCGGCGCCTGCCCGGTGTCCCGCCCGAACGGCCGTACAGCTGGGCGCTGTTCGCGACCGCCGCCGGTTTCGTCGCCGCGCTGGCGCTCGCCTCGGTGGTGTCCGCCGGCAATCTGATCCCGCACCGCCTCGGCCAGATCGACGTCGGCGGCCTGTACGGCTCCCGCGACGGCAGGCTGGCCCTGCTGGAGGTCAACGCCTTTCTGCTGGCGGCCGTGTGCGCGTTCCTGCGCCGTCCGGCGGCCCAGGTGTGGCCGCTGGCCGCGGTGGTGGTCGCGGAGGCGCTGCGCGCCCACCCGACGACCGAGCAGAGCCCGCTGGCCGGCTCGGGTCTGACGCTGGTGCACCTGACGTGCGCGGCGCTGTGGACCGGCGGTCTGCTGCACGCCCTACGGCTGCTGAGGCTGTGGCGCGGCGATCCGGCCGGTGCCGCGCTGCTCGGCCGCTACGCGCGCGTGGCGGCCGTCCTGCTCGCCGCCATCACCGCGACGGGCGTGTGCAGTTCGCTGCGCCGCATGCCGTCGGCCACGATCCTGGACCAGCTGACGACGACGGCGTACGGACGCACCCTGCTGGCCAAGGTGATCCTGGTCACCGTCGTCGCGCTGCTCGCCCTGTGGGCGCGGATCCGGCTGCGCCGCGCCGCCGACCCGCTGACCGCGTACCCGCCCGCGCGGGCCGAGCTGATCGCGCTGGGCGCGGTGGTCGCGGTCTCGGGTCTGCTCACGGCGCTGCCACTGCCGATCCGCTGGACCTAGCGGGTCACCGGTCGCACGTGACCAGGACCTTGAGGGCGGTGCGCTCGTCCATCGCCTTGTAGCCCGCGGGCACGCCCTCGATGTCGACGGTCATGTCGAACACCGGCGACGGGTCGATCGTGCCGTCCAGGACGTCGGGCAGCAGGTCGGGGATGTAGGCGCGGACCGGGGCGACGCCGCCGCGCAGAGCGATGTTCCGGTCGAACATGACGCCGAGGTCGAGGCCGGTGCCGCTGCCGTGCGGCACGCCCACGAAGCCGATCGCGCCACCGTCGCGGGTGATGTTGACGGCGGTCCGCATGGACTGCTCGGTGCCGACGGCCTCGACGACGGCGTGCGCGCCCTGGCCGCGGGTGAGCTCACGGACGGCCTCGACGGCCGCGTCGCCGCGCTCGGCGACGACGTCGGTGGCACCGAAGCGGCGCGCGATGTCGGTGCGGACCTCGTGCCGGCCGAGCGCGATGATCCGCTCGGCGCCCAGCCGCTTGGCGGCGAGGACCGCGCACAGGCCGACCGCGCCGTCGCCGACGACGGCGACCGTGGCGCCGGGGCGGGCGCCCGCGCCGAGGGCGGCGTGGTGGCCGGTGCCGAGGACGTCGGAGAGGGTCAGCAGGGCGGACAGCAGGTGGTCGTCGGAGGCCGCGTCCTTGGGGAGCTGGACGAGGGTGCCGTCGGCGAAGGGCACGCGCACGGCCTCGCCCTGGCCGCCGTCGTAGCCGACGGAGCCCCAGAAGCCGCCGTGCTCGCAGGACGTCGTCAGGCCCTCGCGGCAGTAGTCGCAGACGCCGTCGGACCACATGAACGGCGCGACCACCAGGTCACCGCGCCGGACGGTGCTCACCTCGGAGCCGGTCTCCTCGACGATCCCGAGGAACTCGTGCCCGATGCGCTGCCCCGGCTGCCGGGCCGCCTCGCCCCGGTAGGCCCACAGGTCGCTGCCGCAGATGCAGGCGCGCAGCACCCTTACCACGGCGTCGGTGGGCAGCTGCGCCACGGGCTCGGGGACGTCCTCCACGCGCATGTCGTACGGGGCGTGGATGGTGGTGGCGCGCATGGCGAGGGTCCTTCTCGTGCGGGTCGGTACCGGGTGCTCAGGGGGGGGGTGGTCGAGCGCAGCTCACGGTACGCCGTCGCCGGCCCGGCCCGCGCGCCCAGGGTCCCCGGCCACGTATCAGACCCCCACCGCACCCAGCAGGCTGCCCGCCGCGTAGGTGACCCCCATCGCCAGCGCCCCGCCCACCACATTGCGCAGCACCGCGTGTTTCGGGTCGGCCGCGCCGAGCCTCGCGCTCATCCAGCCGGTGAGGACGAGCGCGGCCAGGACGGAGACGACGGTCACGCCCAGCCGCCAGCCGGCCGGGGGCAGGACGATGGCCAGCAGCGGCAGCAGCGCGCCCACCGTGAAGGCCAGGAAGCTCGCCCGGGCCGCGTGCCAGGGGTTGGTGAGGTCCTCCGGGTCGATACCGAGCTCCACGCGCGCGTGCGCCCTGAGCGCGTCCCGCGCGGTGAGCTGTTCGGCGGCCTCCCGGGCCACCTCGTGGGACAGCCCACGCTCCTCCAGCAGCGTGGTCAGCTCCTGCAGCTCGGCCTCCGGCTGCTCCCGCAGTTCCCGTTTCTCCACGGCCAGCGCGGCCACCTCGGAGTCGCGCTGGGTGGACACGGAGACGTACTCGCCGGCCGCCATGGACATCGACCCGGCGAGCAGGCCGGCCAGTCCGGCGGTGAGCAGGGCGGACCGGCTCTGGGTGGCGCCCGCCACGCCGACGACGATGCCCGCGGTGGAGACGATGCCGTCGTTCGCGCCGAGCACCGCGGCCCGCAGCCAGTTCAGCCGCGAGCCGAGCGCGGCCCCGTGGGCCTCTTCGTGGGTGGGATCCGTCACAGCAGGGAGGATCGCACTCCCGGGGCTGCCGCCTCCACATCACCACACCCGCAGTGAGGCCCCCCGGGCGAACACCGGACTGGTCGCGTCCGCCGGTGGCTGCGTCAGGGGCTCGGCGACCTCCGCCACCGTGGGCCCCACCTTCGCCGCGACGGGGTCGAGGTGGGCGAGGTCGAAGCCGTAGACGCGGGCCGCGTTGCCGCCGAGCATGGCCGCGACCTCCTCGCGCGGCACGCCCGCGTAGGCGCACCGCAGGGCCTCGCGGGTGTAGGGATGGGTGCCCTCGTCGTGCGGGTAGTCGCTGCCCCACATGATCTTGTCGACGCCGATGCGGTCGCGCAGCGGCACCTCGTGCGGGCGCATGAAGCTGGCGCCGACGAAGCAGTTGTCCTGCCAGACCCGGGAGGGCGGCGCGCCCATGCCCGCGGCGAGTCCGGTGCCGAACCTGGCCTCCGCCGTGTCGGCCCTCGTGGCCGCGGCGACCAGGCGGCCGTGGTAGTAGTCCAGCATGCCGAGCACCCCGGGGATCCAGCCGGAGCCCTGCTCGGTCAGGACCAGTTTCAGCTCGGCGTGCCTGCGGAAGGCGCCGCCGAAGACCAGGTGCCACAGGGCGCGGTGGGAGAACCAGGTCGTCTCCACCATGAACACCGCGCGGGCGGCCGGTTCCTCGCCGAGCGGCGGGGAGGCCGAACCGGCGTGGTGGTTGACCGGGACGCCGAGTTCCGCGCAGGTGGCCCAGATCGGGTCGTACGTCCGCGAGTACAGCTCGGGGAGCCCCGAGCCGGGCGGGGTGCCCGGCAGCATCAGGCCGCCCTTCAGGCCCGCGGAGGCGGCCCACCGGATCTCCTTGACGGCCTCCTCGACATCGCCCAGCAGGATCTGGAAGACACCCGCCCGGCGGCCCGGCGCGGCGGCGCAGAAGTCGGCGAGCCAGCGGTTGTGCGCGCGCAGGCCCGCCCAGCGGCGCTCGAAGTCCTCGGCGCCGGGCGGCGGGGCCATCAGGGAGCCCGACGGGAAGAACGGCGGGATGGTGTTCGGGAAGATCACCTCCGCCACGATCCCGTCCGCCTCCAGCTCCGCGAGGCGCCGCTCGGAGTTCCAGTTGCGGTCGGCGGAGTCGGCGAGCAGGTCCTCGTAGGGGTTGACGTACGTGGCGGCCCAGACGTCGAAGTCGTCGTGGTACCGCTTCTCCAGGTAGGGCCGGTAGTCGAGGAGGTCGGCGCCGGCGTGGCAGTCGGCGGAGATGACGGTGTACCGGTCGTCGCTCATGCGGACGCTCCCTCCGCAAAAGAGCCGGGGTCGGTGCCCAGCACCGGGAAGTCCCGGTCGGTCAGCCAGTGCCGGCCCGTTTCGCGCGAGCGCGCCCAGGACGCCTCGACGGCCGTCTGGTCGGCGGGCTGGCCGAGGTCGGCGGGGGTTGGCCCGATGCGGCGGGCCAGGGGCGTGAGCTTGTCGGCGTCGAAGCCGAAGACCTCGGCCGCGGCGAGGCCGAGCATGCGGCGGGTCTCGGTGACGGGGATGTCGTGGAAGGTACGGCGCAGCCACGCGCGCGTGTCGGGCCAGGTGCCCTCGGGGTGCGGGAAGTCGCTGCCCCACAGGATGTTGTCGACGCCGATCTCGTAGCGCTGGGCCAGCTCGCGCCGCTTGGTGTTGGTGGCGCAGACGAACACCTGCCGGTCCAGGTACTCGTGCGGCGGGCGCTTCAGCTCCTCGAACGGGGAGAGCTTCTTGCCGCCGTGCGCGCCGAGGTAGAGGCGGTCCATGAACCACAGCAGGTTCGGCAGCCACCAGCAGCCGGACTCGGCGACGCCGAAGCGCAAGGAGGGGTGGCGTTCGAAGACGCCGGACCAGAGCAGGAACCACAGCGGCCGGGCCGGCCACCAGGTCACCTCGCTCACATAGATGCCGAGGTGGTCGCCGTACTCCTGGCGCGGGGCTGCGCCGGAATGGGTGAGCACCGGCATGCGGCACTCGGCGGCGGCCGCCCACACGGGGTCGTAACGGCGGTCGTGGTAGGGCTCCTTGTGCGCCCACATGGCCGGGATCATCAGCGCGCCGAGGCCGGACTCCCGGGCCCCGTGGATCTCGGCGACGACCTGCTCGACGGGGGCCGTGACCGGCAGCAGGGCGACTCCGCAGTGCCGTTCAGGATGCTCGGAGACGAAGTCCGCGAGCCAGCGGTTGTGCGCCCGGGCACCCGCCATGCCCAGCTCCGGGTCGTGGTCGCCGCTCAGGCCGAGGCCCACGCCGAAGGGGGCGGCGGTGCGGCTGTCGACGGCGTCGGCGTCCGGGAACACCACCTCGGCGGCCACGCCGTCCCCGTCCAGCTCCTTCAGCCGTTGTGCGGTGTCCCAGCCGCCGCGCAGGCCTTCGGCGTTGTCGTGGAACCACCGGTCGGCGAAGGCCTCGTTGCGGATGCCGAGCCGGGTCATCTCCTCGCGGCGCCGGTCGCGACCCGCGAGGAACTCGTCGAAGTCCCGGTGGAAACGGGACTCCAGATAGGGCCGGTACTCCTCGGTGGGCAGCCCGGCGTGGCAGTCGGAGGAGATGATCAGGTACGGGTCGTCGTATGCGCTCACCAGGGCCTCCTCTCGGTTCAGTCCAGGACGAAGCTTTCGAGGTACGACGGGTTCGCCCGGTCCAGCATCGACCGGGCCCGGGCGCGGATCTGCGCGTCGCTGTGCTCGCTCTCCGGCAGCAGCCAGAAGCGGCCGGCGCGGATGCCGGCCACGACGAGGCCGGCGACGTCCTCGACCGGCGTGAAGCGGACCTCCTGGCCGGCCGCGCGCATCGCCGCCTCCCACTGGTCGAGGCTGCGGTACGGCGTCCTGCGCGGGCGCTGTTTGGCGTAGCGGGCGGGGCGGTTGCGGTGCGACTCCCACAGGCCGGTGCGCAGCATGTGCGGGCCGGGGAAGAGCACCGAGGCACCCACGCGTGCGTGCTCGGCCTTCAGGTGGGCGTACAGGGACTCGGTCAGGGTGACGACGGCCGCCTTGGTGACCGCGTACACGGAGGCGGTCGGGAGGGGCGTGATGCCGCCGTCGCCGGAGGATGTATTGACCACATGACCGGGTTGACCCGACTTGATCATCCTGGGGACGAAAGCCTGGACACCATGGAAGACGCCCCACACATTGACGGCGAAGGCCCACCGCCAGTCGTTCGGGTCGTGCTCCCACATCCGGCCCTCGGCGCCCGAGCCGACGCCCGCGTTGTTGCACAGGACGTGCACGGCGCCGTAGGTGTCGTACGCCGCGTCGGCCAACTCCATGACCTGGGCGCGTTCGCCGACGTCGACCACGCGCGCGTGCACGTCGGCGCCCTCGGCCCGCAGCCCGGCCGCGGCCTTGTCCAGTGCGGCCCCCTCCACGTCGGCGAGGACGACCTTCAGGCCCTCGGCGGCGAACCGCCGGGCCATCGCGAGCCCGATGCCGCTCGCGGCGCCGGTGACGACCGCGACCTGTCCGGCTTGGAGGTCCATCACGCACTCCCCTCGGGCGAGGCGAGCTCCGGTGGCCCGTCGAGGATCTGCAGCGGATCGTCGTAGCGCTGGTGGACGTACGGCAACAGGGCCTGGGCGTCGACGCGTTCGGCGACCCGGCCGCTCTGGTCGCTCGTCTTCTCGCCGACGGTGATCTCGCACAGGCGCTGCACGGGAAGGTCGGCCACGGGGTCGTACGCCGACTCGCGCAGGACGACCTCCCCGATGACCCGCTCCAGCCGGCGCACCCGCTCGTGGCGGACGCAGTGGACCAGCACCGGGTCGAGGTCGAAGCCGGAACCGTCCACGGCGGGCAGGAACTTGAAGTAGAAGTCGGTCTTGCGGCTCGGCTCCGGCAGCGGCAGCCCGGCGCCGACCGTGCCGCGCACCTCGACGAACGCGATGCCGTGCCGGCTCAGCGCCGCGCGCACACCGGGGCCGTCGCGCTCGACGGTCACCTCGCCCAGCTTCTTGGGCTCGCCGAAGACCTCGCGCCCGCAGGTGAGGGCGCGCTCGTGGGTCATCGGCATGACCAGCGGGTACCAGCCCTCGACCGTGCCATGGGCGGCGGCGACCGCGACCGAGCCCGCGCCGAGCGGATACCCGGGCAGGTCGACCTTGCTGATGTTCACTCGGACGAGCGGGCTGCCGGTGGGTTTCAGGGGTGGCGGCAGGACCGCGGCGACCGCGTCCGGGTCGGTCTCCCAGACGGCCACCACCCCGGTGGACCAGATGTCGGGAAGCCGCGCGCTCGCGGTGCGCGTCGCGGCGATCTCCCGCTCGGTCCGTGCGCCGTACCGTACGCGTGCGTGTGCCATACGCCGTACCGCCCTTCTTCTGACGGGCCGTCATCTGTAACACAGTTACAGCAGACTCGGTGAGGGGTAAAGGCACGGGGACGGACGGGAGTTGGGGGATCATGCCGAGCGGGTCGAGGAGTGCGCTGAGCCGTCAGACGGTGCTGGAAGCGGCCGCGGGACTGGTGAAGCGGCACGGTCCGGACGCGCTCACCATGCGGGGGCTGGCAGCGGAGCTGGGCACCGCCGTGACGTCGATCTACTGGCACGTCGGGGGCCGGGAGGCGCTGCTCGACGCGCTCGTGGAGCGGACCGTGGCCGAGCTCGGCGAGATCCGGCCGTCCGGGCGCACGCCCGAGCAGCGGGTGGTCTCCGTGGCGCGCGCCCTGCGCCGGCAGTTGCGCGACCATCCGCATCTGGTGGCCCTGGTGCACGAGCGGGGGCTGACCGAGCGGATGTTCCTGCCGGCGCAGCGGGTCCTGGTGCGCGAGGCGCACGCGGCCGGTCTGCGCGGCGCCCGGGCCGCCGAGTTCGTCCAGGCGGTGCAGTTCCAGGTCGTCGGCCATGTACTGGTCGAGCGCAACCGCGAGCGGGCCCCCGTGCAGTGCCCCGGCGAGGAGGAGCTGTGGAGCGCGGAGGCCGCCGGGGGCGACGCCGCGCTGGCGCGTGCGCTGGCCCGGCCGGTGGACACCGACCGGCTGTTCGTGACGGCCGTCCGGGCGCTGGTGCGGTCGCTTCTGGCCGACCACTTGCCCACCCACTCGCCCGACTCGGCACGCACGTGTGTACGGCGGCCGAGCGGCTGAGCGGCAAGCCGGCGAAGCCTCCGGCACCTGCCGGACCGCGCTGTCAGTCGCGGCCCGTATCCTCAGTGACCATGCTCGAAGACCGTGCGACCGCAGTGTCCTCCCCCACCCAGTGGCCGGCCGCGTATCCGAAGGGATACGCGGTCGTTGACGTGGAGACCACCGGCCTTGCCCGGGACGACCGGATCATCTCGGCGGCCGTGTACCGGCTGGACGAGCGCGGCGAGGTCGAGGACCACTGGTACACGCTGGTCAACCCGGAGCGCGATCCGGGGCCGGTGTGGATACACGGTCTGACGAGCGAGGTACTCGAAGGGGCGCCGCTCTTCACGGACATCGCCGAGGAGTTCGCGGCCCGGCTGGACGGCCGGGTGCTGGTCGCGCACAACGCCGTCTTCGACTGGCAGATGATCGCGCGGGAGTACGCGCGCGCGGAGCGCGAGGCGCCGGCGCGTCAGCGGCTGTGCACCATCGCGCTGTCGAAGGAGCTGGGGCTGCCGCTGCCCAACTTCAAGCTGGAGTCGCTGGCGGCGCACTACGGCGTCGTACAGCAGCGGGCGCACCACGCGCTGGACGACGCGCGCGTGCTGGCGGAGGCGTTCCGGCCGAGCCTGCGGGCCGCGGCGGCGGGCGGCGTACGGCTGCCGCTGCTGGAGTGCCGGCCGCTGACGGAGTGGTCCGACCGCCCGGTGCCGCGGCAGTCGTCGGGCGGGTACGGGGGCTACGGCGGCTACCGGACGACCAGTTGGCGACCCTCCCGCAAAAGGCCCGCATGCCCGTACCCCAACCCGGGTCGCTACGAAGACGGCAAACGCCTCAAACAGGGCATGCGGGTGGCGTTCTCCGGGGACACCTCCGTCGAGCGCGAGCTACTGGAGGACCGGGCCACCGAGGCCGGTCTGCACGTGGCGTCCAGCATCTCCCGGCTGACCAGCCTGCTGGTGACCAACGACCCCGACGCGGGCACGTCCAAGGTGGTCAAGGCGCGGCAGTTCGGCACGCCGATCGTGGACGAGGCCGCGTTCGGGCAGCTGCTGCGGGACGTCGAGCCCGCCGACGGATAGCGGCACGGAAGACCGACTCCGAACCGGAAGGAAATCGTACGAACGGGTGGTTGCCGGACGACTCACCCGGCGACCGCTCGCCGTGCGCCGGTGGCGGGCTCACCCTGTGGCGCATGGCGAAATGCGAAGTTTGCGGCAATGACTACGGAATGACCTTCGAGGTCCACGCACAGGGCGCGGTGCACGTTTTCGACTGCTTCTCCTGTGCGATCCACCGGATGGCCCCCATCTGCGAGCACTGCCGGGTGCAGATCATCGGCCAGGGCGTGGAGGCCGACGGCCGGTTCTACTGCGGGGCCCACTGCGCCCGCGCCGAGGGGAAGGTGGGAATTGTCGACCGGGTGTGACCCGGTACCCGCCTGAATGCACCCCACGGCCCGGATGTACCGTCGTGGGGTGCACCGCTACCGCTTCCTGTTGTCCCGCCAGTGGGTGATCCTCAGCATCGTCGCGATCGCACTGATCCCGACGATGATCAGGCTGGGCTTCTGGCAGAAGCACCGGTACGAGGAGCGCACCGCGCGCAACGACCTGGTCTCCTCGGCGCTGCACGCCAAGCCGGTCCCGGTCGAGCGGCTGACCTCTCCCCGGCACACGGTTACCCGCACCGAGAAGTACCGCACGGTCACCGCGACCGGCACCTTCGAAACCGCCAGGGAGGTCGTGGTCCGGCGCCGGACCAATTCCGACGGCGAGGTCGGCTTCCATGTGCTCACCCCGCTCGTCCTCACGGACGGCAGGGTCCTCCTCGTCAACCGTGGCTGGATCCCGGCGGACGGCGTCCAGACGGCCTTCCCGAAGATCCCCGCCCCGCCGTCCGGCCGCACCACCATCACGGGGCGGCTGATGGCCGACGAGACGACCGCGGCGAGCGGAATCAAGAACGTCAAGGGCCTGCCCGACCGGCAGCTCATGCTGATCAACAGCACGGAGGAGGCGCACCGGCTCGGCGCGCAGGTGCTCGGCGGCTATGTCGAGCAGACGGCGCCCACGCCCAAGGGCGGCCCGGAGCAGATCTCCGACCCCGGCAGCGAGGACGCCCCGCTGAACTACGCGTACATGATCCAGTGGTGGCTGTTCGCCGCGGGCGTCCCGGTCGGCTGGTGGTTCCTGGTCCGGCGGGAGATCCGCGACCGGGAGGAGGCCACGGCGGCTGTGCAGCCGGAGGAGAGCGCACCGGCCACGGTCTGACCGGGCACCAGGGAAAGCGTCACGGGAAGCATCGCGCGGGTTACGTCACTCCCCCGGCGCACCACCTGATTGGCTCTCTGGCCCGCCGGGAAACCGGATCCCGTGAACCCGCGCATCGCGGACTACGCACTCATCGGTGACGAGCAGACCGCGGCGCTGGTCGGCAAGAACGGCTCGATCGACTGGCTGTGCCTGCCCCGCTTCGACTCCGGCGCCTGCTTCGCCCGGCTGCTGGGCGACGAGGACCACGGCTACTGGCGGATCGCCCCGAAGGGAGCGGACACCTGCTCGCGCCGCGCCTACCGGCCCGACACCCTCGTCCTCGACACCGAGTGGGAGACCCCGGACGGCACGGTCCGGGTCACCGACCTGATGCCGCAGCGCGACCGCGCCCCCGACGTCGTACGCATCGTCGAAGGCGTCAGCGGCCGGGTCACCGTCCGCAGCACCCTCCGGCTGCGCTTCGACTACGGCTCGATCATGCCGTGGATGCGCCGCGCGGACGGGCACCGGGTGGCCGTCGCGGGCCCGGACTCGGTCTGGCTGCGCTCCGAGCCGTCCGTGCACACCTGGGGCGAGGACTTCGGCACCCACTCCGAGTTCACCGTCGCCGAGGGCGAGCGGGTCGCGTTCGTGCTCACCTGGCATCCCTCGCACGAGGAGCGCCCGCCGCTCAACGACCCCTTCGAGGGCCTGGAGTGCAGCGTCGCCGACTGGCAGGGCTGGAGTCGGCAGTGCCGTTACCGGGGGCCCCACCGGGACCTGGTCGTCCGCTCCCTGATCACCCTCAAGGCCCTCACCTACATCCCGACCGGCGGGATCGTCGCCGCGGCGACCACCTCGCTGCCGGAGAAGCCGGGCGGGGTGCGCAACTGGGACTACCGGTACTGCTGGCTGCGCGACTCCACCCTCACCCTCGGCGCGCTGCTCAACGCCGGCTACCACGACGAGGCCTCGGCCTGGCGCGACTGGCTGCTGCGCGCGGTCGCGGGCGACCCGGCCGACCTGCAGATCATGTACGGCGTCGCGGGCGAGCGGCGGCTGCCGGAGATGGAGCTGTCCTGGCTGCCCGGCTTCGCCGAGTCCGCCCCCGTACGCATCGGCAACGGCGCGGTCGAGCAGCTCCAGCTCGACGTGTACGGCGAGGTGATGGACTCGCTCGCCCTGGCCCGCAACGCGGGTCTGTCCCCGCGGCCCCACATGTGGGCGATGCAGCGCGCCCTCATGCAGTTCCTGGAGTCGGCGTGGCGGCAGCCGGACGAGGGCCTGTGGGAGGTGCGCGGCGGCCGGCAGCAGTTCGTGCACTCCAAGGTGATGGTGTGGGTGGCCGCCGACCGGGCCGTGAAGACCCTGGAGCAGTACAAGGACCTCAAGGGCGACCTGGAGGGCTGGCGCAGATTCCGCGACGAGGTCCACCAGGAGGTGTGCGAGAAGGGCTACGACCACGAGCGCAACACCTTCACCCAGTACTACGGCTCCCACGAACTCGACGCGTCGCTGCTGCTCATCCCGCGCGTCGGCTTCCTGCCGCCCGACGACCCCCGGGTGGTCGGCACGGTCGACGCGATCCGTCACACCCTCGGCCACGGTGGCTTCCTGCGCCGCTACGACACCGAGGACTCGGTGATCGACGGGCTGCCGGGCGGCGAGGGCGCCTTCCTGGCCTGCTCGTTCTGGCTGGCCGACGCCCTGCATCTGACCGGCCGGAAGGACGAGGCGCGGGAGCTGTTCGGCCGGCTGGTGGGCCTGGTCAACGACGTGGGGCTGCTGGCCGAGGAGTACGACCCGGTCGACGGCCGCCATCTGGGCAACTTCCCGCAGGCCTTCAGCCACATCGCGCTGGTGAACACCGCCCTCACACTGTTCGGGGACGACCGGGCAGGATAGGGGCCATGGATCTTGGACTGAAGGACCGGGTGTACGTCGTCACCGGGGCGACCCGCGGGCTGGGCAACGCCGCCGCGCGGGAACTCGTCGCGGACGGGGCGAAGGTCGTGATCAGCGGCCGGGACGAGAAGCGGGTGGCCGATGCCGCCGCCGAACTGGGCCCGAACGCGGTGGGCGTGGGCGTGGACAACGCCGACCCCGAGGCACCGGAGCGGCTGATCGCGGCCGCGCGTGAGCACTTCGGGGGCTTCCACGGCGTCCTGGTGAGCGTGGGCGGGCCGGCGCCGGGGTTCGTCGCGGACAACACCGACGACCAGTGGCGCGCCGCGTTCGAGTCGGTGTTCCTCGGTGCGGTCCGGCTCGCTCGCGCGGCGGCGGCCGAGCTGGAGCCGGGCGGCGTCATCGGATTCGTGCTGTCCGCGTCGGTGCACGAGCCGATTCCGGGGCTGACCATCTCCAACGGGCTGCGGCCCGGGCTCGCCGGGTTCGCCAAGTCCCTCGCGGACGAGCTGGGGCCACGCGGGATCCGGGTGCTGGGGCTGCTGCCGTCGCGCATCGACACCGACCGCGTGCGCGAGCTGGACGCCTTGTCGGCGGATCCCGAGGCCACCCGGACCGCGAACGAGGCCCGGATTCCGTTGCGGAGGTATGGGACTCCGGCGGAGTTCGGGAAGGTGGCGGCGTTTCTGCTGTCTCCGGCCGCGTCGTATCTGAGTGGGGTCATGTTGCCCGTGGACGGGGGCATGCGGCACGGGTTCTGAACAACATCGCCGTTCGCGGTCAAGTGACCCTTTCCGCGCGGTGCTTGACCGACCCGAGCCGCACTTCCGCCGGAAGCGCAGGCAAGCGGGCCGACCGGCGGGCGCGGGTCAGGGCCTTGGCGGTGAACTCGTTCAGGGCCGTTGCCGGGTCCACGTGCGGCTCCAGTTGGAGCCACACCCTTGCCGCGGGCGCCGTACGGCGGCCCCGCAGCAGGATCTCCGCGTGCGCCACGCCCTCCTGCTGTACGACGTCCTGGGCGAGGGCCGACTCCAGGGCCCTGGCGCGCAGGAGGGCGGACTCTTCGTCGCCGGTGTCGATCAGGATCTCGGTCAGCCGGCGGCGGCGCAGGACCGTCGTGAGCCACCACAGGGCGAGCAGGACGACGAGGGCCAGGGCGGCGAGGACCGCCGGCCACCACCAGCCGGCGGACCGCCAGTGGGTGCGCTCGGCCCGCGTGAGCAGGACGTCGTGCGGGCCGGTGTGGATCCACCAGGAGGGCGGCGGCGCCCCCAGGCCGACGGCCAGCACCGCGCCGCCGAGCGCGAGCAGAAGCAGGCCGACGAGGGCCAGCAGGACGCGGTTGAGGCCGCCGGCGCGCATCGCCGTCACCCCTTCCGTCCGGGCCGGGCCACCCGCAAGGACAGTGTGGGCGGCCGGGCCAGGCCGAGGCCCTGGATCGCGTCCGTGAGCACGGTGTCCAGGTCGGCGCGTACCTCGTCGAGATCACGGAAGTGCGAGACGGCACGGACGTCGGCCTTCGTGCGGCGCATCCGCACCCGGACCGACCGGACGCCGGAGATGTCCATGGCCCGGTCGCGGAGCAGGAGCGCCGCAGCGTCCCGCCGGAGTGCGGCGCGGACATCGGGGTGCGGGCGCCGCATGGACAGCAGCCCGCGCAGGCCGGGTGTGACCGCGAGGACGATCAGCCACAGGCCGAGTGCGACGGCGACGGCCGCGCCGGTCAGCACCCAGATGCCGTCCAGGGGCCGTTCGGCCAGTTGCCGGGCGAGTGCGCGGCGCCAGTGCATCGCGGGGTGGTGGGCGCGCACGGCGGCGATGTCGTACAACAGCAGGCCCGCGCCGGCCAGCAGCAGGAGCGCGACGACGGCGGCCGGAACGCGGCGCGGGGACCAGAAGCGGCCGCTGCCCTCGGCGGGTGCGGGCGGGGTGGTGCCGGGGTCCTTGTCGAGGGTCGGTGCAGTCGACTGGGGTTCGCTCATCACGCCCTCCCGTGCGGTGCCGGGTGCAGCCGTTCGACCTGGACGGCGACCTCGGGCACCGCCATGTCCACCAACGCGCCTACCCGCTCGGCGACATGACGACGCACGGCGGCGCAGTGGGCGCCGATGTCGCAGGGGTAGCCGAGTTCGAGATACAGGCTCACGCGGGCCGTCTCCTGGTGGACGACGACCGTGGCGTGCGGGGCGGCCGCGTCGGCGGGCAGCGGGGGCAGCGCCTCACGGGCGGCCTGCGCGGCGATCTTCGCCACGACCCGGTCGGCGATCCGGGTGGCGCCGCGCTCGCCCGGCGGCACGAGGGCCGACGGCGGGCGCACCGCGCCGGACTCGGCACTCACCGTCGGTCACCGCCGCCGTTCGCGCCGGCCGTCGCGGGTGCGGAAGAAGTCACCCAGTTCCAGGTCGCCCTCGGCGAACCGGCCGACGACGAACCCGAGCGCACCCAGCGCCGCCACCAGCAGAAAGGCACCGAAGCCGCCGAAGTACCCGGCGAAGCCCAGCGCCATTCCGGCGATCATGCCGACCACGGCCATGCTCATGCCTCGCTCCTCAGCTCGTCGGGAGTGCGGTGTCGGGTCGCCGGGGCCTCACTGGATCCGGGGCGGCTCGGGCTCCTCGTCCTCTTCCTCGGGCAACTTGACATCGCTGACGGCGATGTTGACCTCGACCACCTCAAGTCCGGTCATGCGTTCCACGGCGGCGATCACATTCTCCCGCACGGCGCGGGCGACATCGGCGATCGAGACGCCGTAGTCCACGACGATCTCCAGGTCCAGCGCCGTCTGCACCTCACCGACCTCGGCCTTCACGCCCCGGGTGACCGACCTGGAGCCGCCGGGCACCCGGTCGCGCACGGCGCCCAGGGTGCGGGCCAGGCCGCTGCCCAGGGCGTGCACGCCGACCACGTCCCGGGCGGCCAGAGCGGCGATCTTCTCCACGACGCCGTCGGCGATGGTCGTCCGTCCGCGGGCCGCGGGATCACCACCGCCGCGCCGGGTCGTCTTGCGGGTCGAGACCTGCGGCTCGTGTTCGCCCTCGGGGGTCGTCGTCATGTCGGTCATCGCGGTACGTCCCTTTCGGTCGTCCCCTTCGATCGTCCTCCGCCCACCGTAAGCAAGGTTCCCCGACCGCGCCCCGGTGATACGGCAGGCTGGAGGAATGACGGCTGACCGGTGGACACAGGTGGTCCGGCGCCAGGTCGGGCTGGGACGGCTGCTGCCGCTCGGCGGGCCGCGCGACGGCGTGTGGATCGCGGAGGGCGCTGCCGCGGCGGTACTGGAACGCGCGGCGGCGGAGGGGATGCCCGGGGTGCGGCTCGGCACCCCGCGGCTCGCGCTCGCCGATCCGGAGGCGGTCCACGAGCCCGTCGTACCGGCGCCGCCGAGTGCGCTGCCGCCGGGCCCGCTGCGGCTGACGGTGGACTTCGCCGCGACGGCCACCGAGCCGCTGCCGGCCGTCGCGTCCGAGCTACGGCTGGCACTGGCGACGGCCGCGGTGGAGCGGCTCGGGCTCGCGGTGACGGAGGTGGACCTGCGGGTCACCGACCTGCTCGCGGCGGCGGAGCCGCCCGCGGAGGTGCGGGCACCGCGGCCGGTGCCCGCGCGGGAGCCCTCGGACCCGGACGAGATCCGGGTGGCCGCGGCCGCGCTGTCCGTCCCCGGTGTGACCGGGCTGACGGGTTCCCTCGGCGGTGTGGGCCGGGCGGTGCACCTGGAGGAGCGCACAGCCGGTACGGCGCTACCGCACCGGCACGCGCGCGTGGAGCTGACGACGAGCACCGACCGCCGGGCCATCGACGTGGCTCGGCAGGTCCGCACGGCCGTGAGGGATGCGCTGGAGGACCGGCCGACGGTGGCCGTGCTGGTGACGGCGGTCGGCTGAGCGGCCCGCTCGCGCAGGGTGCCTCACCGGCGCAGGCTCATTCCCCGAGGCCGGCCAGCTCCCGAAGGCGCCGTGCCTGAGCGGCACGCTCGGCCGCCCGCTGCGCCTCGTAGTCGCGGCCCAGCGCCCCGCGCAGCAACGCCTTGGTCTCCACGACGGCGTCCCGCGGCGCAGCCAGCAGCGCGGCCGCCAAGTCCTGCACCGCCGCATCGAGTTCGGCTGCCGGCACGGCGACGTTGGCCAGCCCGGACGCCACCGACTCCGCGGCGCCGACGAACCGTCCGGTCGCGCAGATCTCGAGCGCGCGGGCGTAGCCGACCAGACCGACCAGCGGGTACGTGCCGGTCAGGTCGGGGACCAGGCCGAGGCTGGTCTCGCGCATGGCGAACTGCACGTCGTCCGCGACGACCCGCAGATCGCACGCGAGCGCGAGCTGGAAGCCGGCCCCGATGGCATGTCCTTGGACAGCGGCGATGGACACGATGTCGTTCCGCCGCCACCAGGTGAAAGCCTCCTGGAACTCGGCGATGCTCTCGTCGAGCCCGGCGTCGTCACGGCGCGCGAGTTCGATGAAGGTCGCCTCGCCCGGGATCCCCTCCGGGGTGAACATCTGCCGGTCCAGCCCGGCGGAGAAGGACCTGCCCTCGCCGCGCAGCACCACGACACGGACGGAGCCCGGCAGCAGCCGGCCGGCCTCGGTGAGCGCGCGCCACAGAGCGGGGCTCTGCGCATTGCGCTTGGCCGGGTTGGTCAGCGTCACCGTGGCGAGCGCGTCGTCGATGGTGAGCCGTACGCCGTCCTTGTCGAGTACAGGAGCGAGGTCCTGGTCGGGCGAAGCCATGGGGCGCCTCCGATGGGTGCGGTCATCCGGGCATGCCTACGGCATGCTCAAGTGACTGCACAGTAACCACCCAGCTGAGCTGGGGGTCCCCCCGGGCCCCATAAGAGCCCAGGGGGAGGCCGACCGGGTGGCCCACCATCGAAGCCGATGGCCGCCCGGCGTCAGGTCGATGCGGCCTTCTTGCCCCGGGTCGCTCCGCCACGCCCACGAAGCGTGACGCCCGACTCACTGAGCATCCGGTGTACGAAGCCATACGAGCGGCCGGTCTCCTCGGCCAGCGCCCGGATGCTCGCACCGGAGTCGTACTTCTTCTTCAGGTCTGCCGCGAGCTTGTCGCGCGCGGCGCCGGTCACCCGGCTGCCCTTCTTCAGAGTCTCGGCCACCCGTGCCTCCTCATGGGAAGTGCGCTCTGGTCCCCTCATGATCACCCCTCTTGGGCCTGATGGCCACCCATTCGGCAAGGTCCGTGAGACATCGTTGTGACGACAGGAGTCGATCCCCACAAGCGGAATCAAGGATTCCATGGGGTGGTGTCGAGGGGGCCGAACGGGTGGATTCGCGAAGTGCCAGGTCAGGGACGCGCGGCGGCCGATCCCTTGGTACGCAAGGGATCGGCCGGGAATTCCGTGTACGACACACCTCGATACGAGGAGATCTCACACAGATGATGGATCACGGATGAGCCGAATGATCCATACGCAGTGGATCACGCCAGGGCGACGAGATCCGCGTAGTCGGAGCCCCACAGATCCTCGACACCGTCGGGCAGCAGGATGATCCGCTCCGGCTGGAGCGCCTCGACCGCGCCCTCGTCGTGGGTGACGAGGACGACCGCGCCCTTGTAGGTGCGCAGGGCGCCGAGGATCTCCTCGCGGCTCGCGGGGTCGAGGTTGTTGGTCGGCTCGTCGAGGAGCAGCACGTTCGCCGCGGAGACGACCAGGGTGGCCAGGGCGAGCCGGGTCTTCTCGCCGCCCGAGAGCACGCCGGCCGGCTTGTCCACGTCGTCGCCGGAGAAGAGGAACGAGCCCAGCACCTTGCGGACCTCTACGAGGTCCATGTCGGGGGCGGCCGAGCGCATGTTCTCCAGCACCGTGCGGTCGGCGTCCAGGGTCTCGTGCTCCTGGGCGTAGTAGCCGAGCTTGAGGCCGTGGCCGGGGACGACCTCACCGGTGTCGGGCTTCTCGACGCCGGCGAGCAGGCGCAGCAGCGTGGTCTTGCCCGCGCCGTTGAGGCCGAGGATGACGACCCGCGAGCCCTTGTCGATGGCGAGGTCGACGTCGGTGAAGATCTCCAGCGAGCCGTACGACTTCGACAGGCCCTCCGCCATCAGCGGGGTCTTGCCGCAGGGCGCGGGCTCCGGGAAGCGGAGCTTGGCGACCTTGTCGGACATCCGGACCTCTTCGAGGCCGGAGAGCAGCTTCTCGGCCCGGCGGGCCATGTTCTGCGCGGCGACCGTCTTGGTGGCCTTGGCGCGCATCTTGTCGGCCTGGGCGTTGAGGGCGGCGGCCTTCTTCTCGGCGTTGGCCCGCTCCCGCCTGCGGCGCTTCTCGTCGGCCTCGCGCTGCTGCTGGTAGAGCTTCCAGCCCATGTTGTAGATGTCGATCGTGGACCGGTTGGCGTCCAGGTAGAACACCTTGTTGACCACGGTGTCGACCAGATCGACGTCGTGGGAGATCACGATGAAGCCGCCGCGGTAGGTCTTCAGGTAGTCCCGCAGCCAGATGATCGAGTCCGCGTCGAGGTGGTTGGTCGGCTCGTCGAGGAGCAGGGTGTCCGCGTCCGAGAAGAGGATGCGGGCCAGCTCGATACGGCGGCGCTGACCGCCGGAGAGGGTGTGCAGCGGCTGGCCGAGGACGCGGTCGGGCAGGTTCAGCGCGGCGGCGATGGTGGCGGCCTCGGCCTCGGCGGCGTACCCGCCCTTGGTGAGGAACTCGGTCTCCTGGCGCTCGTACTGCTTGAGGGCCTTCTCGCGGGTGGCGCCCTTGCCGGTGGCGATGCGCTCCTCGTTCTCGCGCATCTTGCGGATCAGTACGTCGAGGCCGCGCGCGGACAGGACGCGGTCGCGGGCGAGGACGTCCAGGTCGCCGGTGCGGGGGTCCTGCGGGAGGTAGCCGACCTCGCCGGAGCGGGTGATCTGGCCGGCGGCCGGGATGCCCTCGCCCGCGAGGCACTTGGTGAGGGTGGTCTTGCCGGCGCCGTTGCGGCCGACGAGGCCGATGCGGTCGCCCTTGGCGACACGGAAGGTGGCGTTCTCGATGAGGACGCGCGCACCGGCGCGCAGCTCGATACCGGAGGCGGAGATCAAGGACAGACTCCAGGGCGTACAGGGGTTGGCGGGTGGGCGGCTGAGGACGTTCCCGCCGTCTAATGCGCGAGGAGAATGGCCATGGGGGAAAGTCTAACGGGGCCATGCAAGCGGTTTTTCTACGTCCGCGCGTTCGGTCCGCGCTGCGGAGATCGTCGCGGAAGATCGTTGCCGAGCGGTGTGCTGACCGGGACGATCCGCCCGAGGCCGTTTGGGAGCGGGCGCAGCTCTCGCCGGCGGGCAGGCCGATGGCGAGGAGGCCATCGCCGAGGATCCGCAGAACGCGTGCGGGTACGCCACTCCCCGCCGGGCAGGCTCGGCGGACCGCCCGCAGTGCGTCGGCGGTGGGGCCGGGCCGACGGCAGAGGGCCGAGGGGCACGTTTCGCTGAGGCGTTGTCAGTGGTGGCTGCAAGACTGAACGAGACGCCACAGAACCGACGCACGAAGGAGTGATCGGCATGGCAGGCACCGGCGGCGGACGGCCGAGCCTCTACCCCACGCTGCTGTACGGGGACGCGAAGGCGGCGATGAGACAGCTCACGGAGGCCCTCGGCTTCACCGAGCTGTCGGTGTACGAGACGGAGGGCGGCAAGGTGATGCACGCCGAGCTGGTCCAGGGCAACGGCGCGGTGATGATCGGCTCCAAGGGCCGGGGCGGCCTCTTCGACGCGGCGATGAAGGACGCCGGGCCCGCCGGGGTGTACGTCGTCGTGGACGACGTGGACGCCCACCACCAGCGGGCCCTGGAGCACGGCGTGGAGATCCTGATGCCCCCGACGGACCAGGACTACGGCTCGCGGGACTACATGGCCCGGGACATCGAGGGCAACATCTGGAGCTTCGGGACGTACGCCCCCGAGATCGGCGCCTGAGCGACCCCCGCGCCGCTCATCCTCCGGTGTGCACCTGGAAGGCGGCCCGGCGCACGGCCTTGGCCAGGGCCGGGTCGGGATGCGCGGCGGCGAGCGCGACCAGGACCTGCACGGTGCGTGGGTGCCCGACGGCGCGGACCTCGTCGAGCAGCTGGGGGACGGTGGGCTGCACCGCGGACTCCAGGTGCCGGACCAGCATCGGCGACTCGCCGTGGTCGGCGACGGCGGCGGCCGTGTCCACCCACAGCCAGGTCGCCTCCTCCCTGGTGAGGACCTCGTGGGCGTCCTCCGGGTCGATCCCGTCGTGCTCGGCGAGCCACAGCAGGGCGTAGGGCCGCAGGGCCGACTCCTCCACGACGGCGCGTACGTCGGGCTCGGCGGGGGCGCCGACGACGCGCAGCGCCTCGAAGGCCAGGCCGCGCAGCAGCGCGTCATCGCCGCGCGCGGCGTGGATCAGCTCGGTGATGGCATCGCCGACGGTGCGGGCGGCGAGCCAGGCGCGGTATTCGGCGCGGGCGGCGTTGGGGCGGAGCTGGGCGCAGCCGCGGAGCATGTCCTCGGCGGACTGCTCGATATTGCCGGCCGGGCTCTGCGCGGCCACGCAGATCTGCTCCAGCTTGACCCACACCGCCCAGCTGCCCAGCGGGGTGAGGGTGGCCTGGCCGTCGCCGTAGGTCAGCGCGCCGACCGAGGCGAGGGCCCGCAGCGCCCAGTCGAGGAGGGGTTCGAGCGGGGTGTCGCCGGTGGGCGCGGCGTCTTCCGGGACGGCGGCCGCGAGTTCCGCCGGGCTCGGGGAATCGGCGGCCGGGCGCGCGTGTCTGGGCTCGGACGGCCGCTGCGCCCCCGGCGGGGCGGGCTGTGCGGACCGGGGCTCGGACGGCGGCCTGGCCGCCGGCACGGTCGGCCGCGCGGGCCCGGGCCCGGCCGGCTGCTGGGTGCCGGGCTCGTAGGGCACCTCGCAGCGCTCGGTGCGCAGTTCGGTGACCCGCTGCTGGAGCAGGTCGAGGAGCTGCTCGACCGGGACGGGCCCGGCGGACAGCTGGAGGAAGGAGAGCACTTGAGGCATGGCCGAGACGACCTCGGCGACGGCGGCCGGCTCGTGCCCCTCGGGTTCCGGGGAGGCGAGCGACCAGGCGTCGAAGAGGGCGACCCAGCCGCGCAGTACGGCGCTGTCGTCACGGTCCCAGGCGCGCAGCCGCCAGCCGGGGCGCGCGCTGTCGCCGTGCACCTCTACGAGTCCGGCGAGGCGTGCGGTGTCCCAGTCGGTGCGGATCTGCGTGACGCTCAGGCCCAGGTCGGCGGCGGCGCGCCGGGCGGTGGCGTCGGACAGGGTGGCCTTGCCGTCGGCGGTGGCAGCGTCGCTGCCGGGGCCGAGTGCGGCGTCGGCCCAGCGGGCGACCCGGACCGGGCCGGCCAGTCCGGTGCGGGCGATTCCGGCCAGTTCCGCGGGGGCGGGGGTGCCCTCCGGCGGCCGGGGTGCGGGGCGGCGCGGGCGCCGCTGGTTCACAGCTCTGGGGGCGGCGGCCAGGGGTCGCGGTCGGACGAGTCGGAGCCTGGAGTCGCGCGGGATACGGGACGTCACGGGTGCAGTCTTCCGGTTGACGGTCCGAAAACCCAAACGGAATGTCACGGCGGGCGACGGGGCTGGCCAAGGCACGGGGTTCGGACCGGGGCGAGGAGGGTGATCAGGCCAGTCGTGCGGCCTCGGTACGCATGAAACGGAATGCCCGGCGCCGGGACTTCGGGCACCTGCGTGAGGGCCGGGGAGCGCCCTCATACCAGCGAGGTCAGGAAGCGGCGCAGCCGCTCCTCGTACTCCTTCGGGTCGGCGTTCCACATCGCCGCGTGCGGGGCCTGCGGGACGGTGTGCAGGGCGACCAGATCCGGACGGCGGCGGGCGAGCCGGCGGGAGAACTCCCAGGGGGCCACCTGGTCGTCGGGCCCGTGGAAGATCAGGGTCGGTACGGTGAGCACGTCGGAGTCGGTGATCTCGGGGACCCGGTCGACGTACAGGCCGGCCCGGCCCTGGGCGGCGCGCACCGCGAGCGGCAGCAGCGGCTGCGGGATGCGGCGGGCCCGGGCGAGGGCGCGCAGCGTGGCCTCCCAGCTGAGCACCGGCGAGTCGAGGACCAGTCCGGCGATGCGCTCGCGCACCGGGGAGTGCTCGGCGGCGCGCAGGGCCATCGTGGCGCCGGTGGACCAGCCGAGCAGGACGACCCGGCGGGCGCCGCGGCGGACGGCGTGGCGGATCGCCGCGTCCAGGTCGCGCCACTCGGTCTCGCCGAGGTGGCTCAGGCCGTCCGGCGGGCGGGGAGCGCCGAGGTCGCCCCGGTAGGCGAGCGCGAGGACCGGCACCCGGCTGGCGTGCAGGGGGGCCATGAGGTTCATGGCCTGTTCCCGCGTGGTGCCGAGGCCGTGCACGGCGATCACCCAGGTGTCCCGGGCCCCGGGCACGAACCAGGCGGGCAGCTCGCCGAGTTCGCCGGGCACGTCGATGTCGGTGTGGTCGAGGCCGAGGGCGGTGCCGGGATCGCCGACGTACAGGTTCGGGGTGAGCCACACCGGGTCGCCGGGGGCGAGGGTGCCGTGGGTGACGCGTTCCAGGCGGCGTACGACGGTGTCGGCCGCGTGCGGGGCCGCCTCCAGGACGGGGCCGACTACCGCGTGCGAGCCGTCGCCGGCGAGGCCGTAGGTGCCGGGGCGCAGCGAGGCCAGGTCGCGGGTGAGGGTGATCTGGCCGGCGGCGGTGCTGTGCACGGTGAGGCGGGGTTCGGTGGGCAGGGGGCGGCCCGCGGGCGCCTTCAGAGCGGCGTCGCTGGCGATCCGGCCGGCGGCGACGGACGCCGCGCCGGCGGCGAGGACCGCGGTCAGTGCGGTGGCGGTCGCTTTGACTGGGCGCACGCGTCCAGTGTCGTGGGGGTTGGACCTGCCGGCCAGTGGAAAGGCGGGGCGGCGAGGAGCGCCGGGGTGCGGTGGGTTCGGCACCTCCCCCACTGCCTTGAGGGCGCACGCCCAGCACCTGCGTGGTGGCTGAGCGCCGCGGCGGACACCAGGGACGAGAAAGCGCCGGAGCGAAGGGCTGGGCAGCACGGGGTCACCTCCGTTGGCCGTACCCCTTCAAGCGTTCCCCGACCTCCGCCAGTTGTGCCTCCGTCAGCAGGGACGGGGTCAGGCCCGGTACCGAGGACGCCGTCAGCCACAGGCGGCACATCCACTCCAGTTGGGCGGTGCGGTCGTAGGCCTGGTCGAGGGTGGTGCCGTAGGTGATCGTGCCGTGGTTCTGCAGGAGGCAGCCGGAGCGGTCGGTCAGGGCGCGGAGCATGTTGTCGGCGAGTTCGTCGGTGCCGTAGGTGGCGTAGGGGGCGACCCGGACGGGGCCGCCCAGGGCTGCCGCCATGTAGTGGACGAGCGGGAGCTCCGGCACGAGCGTGGAGAGCGCCGTCGCGTGCACGGCGTGGGTGTGGACGATCGCGCGGGCGTCGGTGGTGCGGTAGACGGCGAGGTGCATGGGCAGTTCGCTGGTCGGCACCAGCGTGCCGAGCACCTGGCGTCCGGTGAGGTCGACGCCGGTGATGTCGTCCGGGGTGAGCCGGTCGTACGGCACGCCCGACGGGGTGACCAGGACGAGGTCGCCCACGCGCGCCGAGACGTTCCCGGAGGTGCCGACCACCAGCCCGTCGGCCACCGTCCGCCGCGCCGTCGCGACCAGTTCCGTCCAGATCCGTTGCTGTTCCGCGTCCCGCCGCTGTTCAGCCATGCCGCGATCCTGCCAGCCTGGCCCACGGAGAGGGGCACGGACGGTCGCCTCCGGCCGGAAGCGCATGCCCCCGATCGGGCGAAAGTCCTGGTGAATCGCCGCGGGGAGGCGCTGATTCGGCGATCAGCGGACCTTCAATGGTCCCCCTTGCCCACCGGAGGTTCTCTCGTCCGCCGACCCGGGGAGACACATGGCCAGCAAACGCACCCTTCTCCGTCACAGCGCCGGTGCCCTCGCGGCGACCATGGCGGCGCTCGCCCTCACGGGCACCGCGTCCGCGGCTGCCGGACCTTCGGCACCGGCCGCCTCGGGCCTGCCCCGGGGACACGACGTCTCGTCCCACCAGAAGCCCGTCGACTGGGCGACCGCCCGGTCGACGGGCGCGCGGTTCGTCTACGTCAAGGCGACCGAGTCCACGGACTACCGCAACCCGTACTTCTCCCAGCAGTACGAGGGCGCGCACGAGGCGGGCCTGTACCGGGGCGCGTACCACTTCGCCCGGCCGGACAGGTCCTCCGGCGCCCGGCAGGCCGCGTACTTCGTGCGGAACGGCGGGGCCTGGGTGGCGGACGGCCGGACCCTGCCGCCCGCGCTGGACATCGAGGACAACCCGTACAGCAGGAAGGACGAGTGCTACGGACTGGACGGGACGCAGATGGTCCGCTGGATCCAGTCCTTCAGCGACGAGATCGAGCTGGAGACCGGCCGCCGCCCGGTGATCTACACGACGACCGAGTGGTGGCGGCTCTGCACCGGCAACAGCCACGCCTTCGCCGGGAGCCACGCCCTGTGGATCGCCCGGCACGGCACCTCGCGGCCGGGGCCGCTGCCGGGTGGTTGGCAGCACTGGATGTTCTGGCAGTTCGACGCGGACGGCCGACTGCCGGGTGACCAGAATCTCTTCAACGGGTCCACGAGCCGACTGCGGGCCTTCGCCCGGGGCTGGTAGTCAAGGGGCGCCTGGGCCGCCGGAGCCGAGCGGAACCTCGAACCCCCTCTTCAGACACCCTGGCGCCCGCCGCAGTTCACCTTCCGTTCACTCAGGTTGCCTACGGTCGTCCAGCCAATGACCTCGAACGATTGCCTGGGTAAATGGAAAGCTTCTCGCTGATCCTCGCGATAGTGGTAGTAACCGCTCTCGCGTTCGATTTCACGAACGGTTTCCACGACACCGCCAACGCGATGGCGACCGCCATCTCGACAGGCGCCCTGAAGCCCAAGATCGCGGTGGCCATGTCCGCCGCCCTCAATCTGGTGGGCGCCTTCCTCTCCGTGGAGGTCGCCAACACGATCTCCAAGGGTCTCGTCGACGAGACCGGCATCCGTCCCGAGGTCATCTTCGCCGCCCTGGTCGGCGCGATCCTCTGGAACCTGCTGACCTGGCTGGTGGGCCTGCCCTCCAGCTCCTCGCACGCCCTGATGGGCGGTCTGATCGGCGCCACCGTCGCCTCGGCCGGCTTCGGCGCGGTGCACGGTGACGTCCTGGTCACCAAGGTGCTGCTCCCCGCGGTCGCCGCCCCGATCGTGGCGGGCGTCGCCTCGATGCTGGCCACCCGCTTCTCCTACGGCATCGGCGGCAAGGCCGAGGGCGAGGCCACCCGCAAGGGCTACCGCGCCGGCCAGATCGCCTCCGCCGGCCTGGTCTCCCTCGCCCACGGCACCAACGACGCCCAGAAGACGATGGGCATCATCACCCTGGCGCTGATCGCGGGCGGCGCCATCGCCCCGGGCTCGAACCCTCCCACCTGGGTCATCCTCTCCGCGGGCCTGGCCATCGCGCTCGGCACCTACATCGGCGGCTGGCGGATCATCCGCACCATGGGCAAGGGCCTGACCGACCTGGAGCCGCGCCAGGGCTTCGCCGCCCAGACCAGCGCCGCGACCGCCATCCTGGCCTCCTCGCACCTGGGCTTCTCCCTCTCCACCACGCATGTCGTCTCCGGCTCGGTGATGGGCGCGGGCCTCGGCCGCAAGGGCGGGGTGGTCCGGTGGTCCACCGCGACCCGCATGGTCGTCGCCTGGGTGCTCACCCTCCCGGCCGCCGCGCTGGTCGGCGCGGGCGCCGAGTCCGTCACGGACCTGGGTGACTGGGGCACCGCAGTCGTCGCCGTCTTCCTGGTCGCCGCGAGCGCCACGATCTGGAAGATCTCCCGCCGCGAGGTCGTCGACCACACCAACGTCGTCGACGTGCCCGAGGAGCCGGCCGGCGTGGTGACCGCCGCCATCGCCGCGGTGACCCCGCCCCCGGCGGGCACGATCACCGAGGACCTGACGGCCACGATCCTCTCCCCGGCCGCCGCTGAGGCCGCGCCCGAGGCCGCCCCGCCGGCCGCCACCGTCTGACCCCGGCCACACCGGTAACCAAGGAAGCAACCCCATGAAGATCGACTGGTCGGCCCTCGGCTCCGTCTTCGGCGTCAGCCTCGTGTTCACGGTGGGCCTGGTGGCCCTGTTCACCCTCGGCGTCAACGGTCTGGCCCGGCGCGAGAAGGCCGCGGCCCAGGGCAACTCCGCCGCCCTCGCCGTCACCGGCGCCTACCTCTGCTTCGCCGCCTGTGCCGCGGCGGTGTCGTACGGCATCTACCTCATCGTCTCCAAGTCCTGACCGAGCGGCACGAACCGGGCAGTCCGAAGGCTCCTCTCCGTCCCTGACGGAGAGGAGCCTTCGCCATGCCCAGGGGTCACGGGTGCCCCACGATGTGGGGATCGGCACACTCTCCCCGCGCAGGTCAACGGCAAGTTGACGGCCGTTCGGAGCGCGTGGTGGACTGCCCAGGCCATGTACGGCGGCAGGAGAGGAAGCCGGTGCGAATCCGGCGCGGTCCCGCCACTGTCACCGGGGAAGAACCCCCGGGAGCCAGGAACTCTCACCGCCGAATCTCGTCGAACCAGGGCGCGGACACCCTGAGTGAGGACACAGATCGCCATGCCCGGCTGCCGAAGGACCAGTACCAGGCCCGCTCCTGTACCCACGGCCGGCTGAGCCGATGGGTGCCGATCGCACTTACGCGTACGGCGCCGCCGCCGGCCTTCTCGGTGACCTGCTCCTCGGCGATCCGCGCCGCGGACATCCGGTCGCCGCGTTCGGGCGTGCGGCCGCTGCCGTGGACCGCGCGTTGTGGCACGACCACCGCGGCTGGGGCGCCGTGCACACCGTCGTGTGCGCCGGTGGCGCCGTCGCACTCGGCACGCTGGCCGCACGCGCCGTACGCCCCTCCCCTGCCGCCTCCGTCGCACTGACCGCCGCCGCCACCTGGGCGGTCGTGGGCGGTACTTCGCTCGCCCGGGAGGCCCGCACGATCGGGCGCGCCCTGGAGTCCGGGGACGTCGAGGCGGCGCGGGCGCGGCTGCCGCATCTGTGCGGCCGGGACCCGCAGGCGCTGGACGCCGACGGGATCGCCCGGGCCGTGGTCGAGTCGGTCGCCGAGAACACCTCCGACGCCGTCGTGGGCGCCCTGGTGTGGGGCGCCCTGGCCGGGGTGCCCGGGCTGCTGGGCTTCCGGGCCGTCAACACCCTGGACGCGATGGTCGGTCACAGGTCCCCCCGCTACCGGCGCTACGGCTGGGCCTCCGCCCGGCTCGACGACCTGGCCGGCTGGCCGGGGGCCCGGCTGACCGCCGTACTCGCCGCCGCGGCCGGACCCGACCCGCGCGGTGCCCTGCGCGCCTGGAAGGCCGACGCCCACCGGCATCCGAGCCCCAACGCCGGGCCCGTGGAGGCATCGTTCGCGGGCGCTCTCGGCGTCCGGCTGGGCGGAACGCTCTCCTACGGCGGCCGGGTCGAGCACCGGCCCGTGCTGAACGGGGACACCGGCCGGGCCGTCCGGGGCACCGACATCGACCGGGCCGTACGGCTCTCCCGCCGCGTCGGCCTGCTCGCGCTCGGCGGCACGGTCGCCGCGCGCCTCCTCGCCAAGAACGTCAAGGGTCTGAAGGGACGTGGGAAGTGAACGGGGGACTCCTCGTCGCCGGCACCACCTCCGACGCCGGAAAGAGCGTCGTGACGGCCGGGATCTGCCGGTGGCTGGTGCGACAGGGCGTGAAGGTCGCGCCGTTCAAGGCGCAGAACATGTCGCTCAACTCCTTCGTCACCCGCGAGGGCGCGGAGATCGGGCGGGCCCAGGCCATGCAGGCCCAGGCGTGCCGGATCGAGGCGACCGCGCTGATGAACCCGGTGCTGCTCAAGCCGGGCGGCGAGCAGAGCAGCCAGGTGGTGCTGCTGGGCAGGCCGGTGGGCGAGTTGAGCGCACGCGGTTATCACGGCGGGCGGCAGCAGAGGCTCCTCGGCACGGTGCTGGACTGCCTGGCCGAGTTGCGGGGCACGTATGACGCGGTGATCTGTGAGGGCGCGGGCTCGCCTGCGGAGATCAATCTGCGGCGGACGGACATCGTGAACATGGGGATCGCGCGGAACGCGCGGCTGCCCGTGCTGGTGGTCGGGGACATCGACCGCGGAGGCGTGTTCGCCTCCTTCTTCGGGACCGTCGCCCTGCTCTCGCCGGAGGACCAGGAACTGGTCGCCGGCTTCCTGGTGAACAAGTTCCGCGGCGACGTCTCGCTGCTGGAGCCCGGTTTGGAGATGCTGTACGGCCTCACCGGGCGGCGTACGTACGGCGTGCTGCCGTTCCGGCACGGGCTCGGCATCGACGAGGAGGACGGGCTGCGGGTCTCGCTGCGGGGCACGGTCCGCGAGTCCGCCGTGACCCCGCCCGTCGGCGAGGACGTGCTGCGGGTCGCCGTGTGCGCGATCCCGCTGATGTCCAACTTCACGGACGTCGATGCGCTGGCCGCCGAACCCGGGGTCGTGGTGCGGTTCGTGGACCGGCCGGAGGAGCTGGCGGACGCGGACCTGGTGGTGATTCCGGGGACCCGGGGCACGGTCCGGGCGCTGGAGTGGCTGCGGGAGCGGGGCCTCGCGGACGCCGTCGTCCGGCGGGCCGCCGAGCAGCGGCCGGTCCTCGGCATCTGTGGCGGCTTCCAGATCCTCGGCGAGCGCATCGAGGACGAGGTCGAGTCGCGGGCCGGTGAGGTCCCGGGGCTCGGTGTGCTGCCCCTGCGGGTGCGGTTCGCCCGCGAGAAGACCCTGACCCGGCCGTCCGGGGAGGCCCTCGGCGAGCGGGTCGAGGGGTACGAGATCCACCACGGGGTCGCCACGATCGACGGCGGCGATCCCTTCCTCGACGGCTGCCGGGTCGGCCAGACCTGGGGCACGCACTGGCACGGCTCGCTGGAGTCGGACGGCTTCCGCCGGGCCTTTCTGCGCGAGGTGGCCGCCGCCGCGGGCCGCCGCTTCGTGCCCGCGCCGGACACCTCCTTCGCCGCGCTGCGCGAGGAGCAGCTCGACCGGCTCGGCGACCTGATCGAACAGCACGCGGACACGGACGCGCTCTGGCGGCTCATCGAGTCGGGCGCGCCGCAAGGACTGCCTTTCATTCCACCGGGAGCGCCCGCATGAGCACAGTGTTGTTGTTGTCGACCGCCGACACGGATCTGCTGGCGGCCCGGGCCTCCGGCGCGGACTACCGCATCGGCAACCCGACGCGGGTGGATGTCGCCGGTGAACTCCCGGGCCTCGTCCAGGGCGCGGACCTCGCCGTCGTACGGCTGCTGGGCGGCAAGCGCGCCTGGGAGGAGGGGCTGGCCGTGCTGCGGGCGTCCGGCGTCCCGACCGTGCTGCTGGGCGGCGAGGCCGTACCGGACGCCGAGTTGATGGCCGAGTCGTCGGTGCCGGCCGGTGTGGTGGCGGAGGCGCTGAAGTACCTGGTCGAGGGCGGGCCCGCGAACCTGCTGGAGCTGTCCCGGTTCCTGTCGGACACCGTGCTGCTGACCGGTGAGGGCTTCGAGGAGCCGCGAAGGATGCCGGAGTACGGCGTCCACGGCGACCGCCCTCTCGTCGACGGCCGGCCGACGGTGGGCGTGCTCTTCTACCGGGCGCACGAACTCAGCGGCAACACCGCCTTCGTGGACACCCTGTGCGCGGCGATCGAGGCGCAGGGCGCCAACGCCCTCCCCGTCTACTGTGGTTCGCTGCGCGGCGCGGACGCCGGGCTGTACGAGCTGCTGGGGCGGGCCGACGCGCTGATCGCGACCGTGCTCGCGGCCGGCGGCACCCACGCCTCGCAGGCCTCGGCGGGCGGTGACGAGGAGTCCTGGGACATCGGCGCGCTCGCGGAGCTGAACATCCCGGTGCTCCAGGGCCTCTGCCTCACCTCCTCGCGGTCCGCGTGGCAGGAGTCGGACGCCGCCCTCTCCCCCATGGACGCGGCGATGCAGGTCGCGATCCCGGAGTTCGACGGCCGGCTGATCACCGTGCCGTTCTCCTTCAAGGAGCAGGGCCCGGACGAGGTCCCGGTGTACGTCGCCGATCCGGAGCGGGCCGCGCGGGTGGCCGGAATCGCCCTGCGGCACGCGCGGTTGAAACACAAGCCGAACGCGGAGAAGAAGATCGCGCTGGTCTTCACCGCGTACCCGACCAAGCACTCCCGGGTCGGCAACGCGGTCGGCCTGGACACGCCCGCGTCGGCGGTCCGGGTCCTGGACGCCCTGCGGGAAGCCGGCTACGGCCTCACCGAATACCCCTCGGGTGGCGACGAGTTGATCCACCGGCTGATCGAGGCCGGCGGCCACGACGTGGAGTGGCTGACCGAGGAGCAGCTGGCGACGGCGCCCGCGCGGGTCCCGCTGGCCGACTACCGGGCGTGGTTCGAGAGGCTGGACCCGGAGCTCAGGGACGCCATGGTGGAGGCGTGGGGCGAGCCGCCGGGCAGCCTGTACGTCGACGGCGAGGACATCGTGCTGGCGTCCCTGCAGTTCGGGAACGTCGTGGTGATGATCCAGCCGCCGCGCGGATTCGGGGAGAACCCGATCGCGATCTACCACGACCCCGACATGCCGCCCTCGCACCACTACATGGCGGCCTACCGCTGGCTGGAGAACAGCTTCGGCGCCGACGCGATCGTGCACATGGGCAAGCACGGCACGATGGAGTGGCTGCCGGGCAAGGGGCTGGGACTGTCGCGCGGCTGCGCGCCGGACGCGGTCCTCGGCGAGCTGCCGCTGATCTACCCGTTCATCGTCAACGACCCCGGCGAGGGCACCCAGGCCAAGCGGCGCGGGCACGCCACGGTGGTCGACCACCTGGTGCCGCCGATGGCCCGCGCCGACACCTACGGCGACCTGGCCAAGCTGGAGCAGCTGCTGGACGAGTACGCGCTCGTCTCCGACCTGGACCCGACGAAGGCCCCGGCGGTCCGCGCCCAGATCTGGACGCTGGTCAAGGCGGCCGAGCTGCACCACGACCTGCATGTGGACGAGCAGCCGGACGACGAGGCGTTCGACGAGTTCGTCATGCACATCGACGGCTATCTGTGCGAGATCAAGGACGTACAGATCCGCGACGGCCTGCACATCCTGGGCGGCGGCCCGGTCGGCGAACCGCGGGTGAACCTGGTGCTGGCGGTGCTGCGGGCGTCCCAGGTGTGGGGCGGGCAGGCCAACGCCCTGCCGGGTCTGCGTGCGTGTCTGGCCACCCATTTCGGGCTCGTCGAGAAGGAGCTGCTGGCCGAACCCGGTGCCCCGGTGAAGGTGCCGGTGGAGCTGACGGACCTGGTGGACGGGCCGGCTCGTACCGCCTCCGACGCGATCGATCTGCTGGAGCAGCTGTGCCGACGGATCGCGGAGGGGATGGAGGCGCGGGCCTGGGACCGTGCGGTCGTTCCCGCCGTCCTGCGGGGCGTGCTCGGTGGCGAACTTCCCGATGGCATCGCGGTGTTGGAGTTCGCCTGCGACGAGGTCGTGCCGCGGCTCGCCCGCACCACCGACGAGCTCGGGCACATCCTGCGGGCCCTGGACGGCGGTTACGTCCCGGCCGGACCCTCCGGCTCCCCGACCCGCGGTCTGGTCAACGTGCTGCCGACCGGCCGGAACTTCTACTCGGTGGACCCCAAGGCCATTCCCTCGCGGCTGAGCTGGGAGGTCGGCCAGTCGCTCGCCGACTCCCTGGTGCAGAGGTATCTGCAGGACACGGGCGAGTACCCGAAGTCCGTCGGCCTGACGGTGTGGGGCACGTCGGCGATGCGCACCCAGGGCGACGACATCGCCGAGATCCTGGCGCTGCTGGGCTGCCGTCCGGTGTGGGACGACGCCTCGCGCCGGGTGACGGGCTTCGAGGTGGTCCCGCTGGAGGAGCTGGGGCGACCGCGCATCGACGTCACGGTCCGCATCTCCGGCTTCTTCCGGGACGCGTTCCCGCATGTGGTCGGGCTGATCGACGACGCGGTGCGGGCCGTGGCCGAGCTGGCCGAGCCCGCCGAGAGCAACTTCGTAAAGGCGCATGCCGACGACGACACCGCCGAGCACGGTGACCGGCGGCGCGCGACGGCCCGTGTCTTCGGCTCCAAGCCGGGGGCGTACGGCGCCGGCCTGCTGCCGCTGATCGACGCCCGCAACTGGCGCTCCGACGCCGACCTCGCCGAGGTGTACGCCGTCTGGGGCGGCTACGCGTACGGTCGCGGGCTCGACGGGCGGGCGGCGCGCGGGGACATGGAGACGGCGTTCCGGCGCATCGCGGTCGCCGCGAAGAACGTCGACACCCGCGAGCACGACCTGGTCGACGCCGACGACTACTTCCAGTACCACGGCGGCATGGTCGCCATGGTCCGGCACCTCACCGGCGCCAACCCCGAGGCGTACGTGGGCGATTCGGCCGTACCGGACCAGGTGAGGACGCGGACGCTCGGCGAGGAGACGCACCGCGTGTTCCGGGCCCGGGTGGTCAACCCGCGCTGGATGGCGGCCATGCGCCGGCACGGCTACAAGGGCGCCTTCGAGATGGCGGCGACCGTGGACTACCTGTTCGGCTACGACGCCACGGCGGGCGTGGTCGACGACTGGATGTACGAGAAGTTGAGCGCGGAGTACGTCTTCGACCCGGAGAACCGGGACTTCATGAAGAGGTCCAATCCTTGGGCGCTGCGCGGCATCACCGAGCGCCTGCTGGAGGCGGCGGACCGGGGGCTGTGGGCGGAGCCGGACGCGGACACGCTGGAGCGGCTGCGCGCCACCTATCTGGAACTGGAAGGCGACTTGGAGGGCGACGACCAGTGACAACCCCCTTTCCTTTCACGGCTGTTGTCGGCCAGGACGATCTGCGGCTCGCGCTGCTGCTGAACGCCGTCTCGCCGGCGGTCGGCGGCGTGCTGGTGCGCGGCGAGAAGGGCACCGCCAAGTCGACGGCCGTACGGGCCCTTGCGGCGCTGTTGCCGGAGGTGGCCGTCGTCGCCGGGTGCCGTTTCTCCTGTGACCCGGCGGCGCCGGACCCCTCCTGCCCGGACGGTCCGCACGAGCCGGGGGCGGGCGCTCAGAGGCCTTCGCGCATGGTCGAACTCCCCGTCGGCGCCTCCGAGGACCGCCTCGTCGGCGCGCTCGACATCGAGCGGGCGCTGGCCGAGGGCGTGAAGGCGTTCGAGCCGGGCCTGCTGGCCGACGCGCACCGCGGGATCCTGTACGTGGACGAGGTCAACCTCCTCCACGACCACCTGGTCGACCTGCTGCTCGACGCGGCGGCGATGGGCGCCTCGTACGTCGAGCGGGAGGGTGTCTCGGTACGGCATGCATCGAAGTTCCTGCTCGTCGGCACGATGAACCCCGAAGAGGGCGAGCTGCGGCCTCAGTTGCTGGACCGGTTCGGGCTGACGGTCGAAGTCGCCGCCTCGCGGGAGCCGGACCAGCGGGTCGAGGTGGTGCGGCGCCGACTGGCGTACGACGACGATCCGGCCGCCTTCGCCGCGCGGTGGGCCGAGGAGGAGGCCGCCGTACGGCAACGGATCGTCGCGGCGCGGAAGCTGCTGCCGCAGGTGCGGCTGGGCGACGGGGCGCTGCGGCAGATCGCGGCGACCTGTGCCGCCTTCGAGGTGGACGGCATGCGGGCCGACATCGTGATGGCGCGTACGGCGACCGCGCTCGCCGCGTGGGCCGGGCGGACGGACGTGCTCGCCGAGGACGTCCGGCAGGCCGCGCTGCTCGCGCTGCCGCACCGACGGCGGCGGAACCCGTTCGACGCGCCGGGTCTCGACGAGGACAAGCTGGACGAGACGCTGGAGCAGTTCGGCGGTGCCGAGGACGAGGACCCGGACGACGATCCTGGCCCCGACGGGCCCGGTGGCGGCGGTGGGCAGCCGGCGCCCGAGAGCGGTCCCCAGGGCGACGGCAAAAGCGCCGCGCAGCCCGAGACCGGTGAGGGCGGGCAGCCGCAGGCCTCCGGCGGACAGGAGCAGTCGCCGGTGCGGGCCGCGGAGCCGTTCCGTACGAAGGCGCTGAGCGTGCCCGGCATCGGTGAGGGGGCGGCGGGGCGGCGTTCCCGCGCCCGCACCGAGCACGGGCGGACCACCGGGGCCCGGCGGCCCCAAGGGGTGCTGTCCAAGCTGCACCTGACGGCGACCGTGCAGGCCGCCGCCCCGCATCAGCGGGCGCGCGGGCGGTCGGGGCCGGGGCTGGTGATCCGGCGGGACGATCTGCGCCAGGCGACGCGGGAAGGCCGCGAGGGGAACCTCGTTCTCTTCGTGGTGGACGCCTCCGGTTCGATGGCGGCCCGGCAGCGGATGAGCGCCGTGAAGGGTGCCGTGCTGTCCCTGCTGCTGGACGCCTACCAGCGGCGGGACAAGGTGGGTCTGGTGACCTTCCGGGGTGCCTCGGCGGACGTCACCCTGCCGCCCACGTCCTCCGTGGACGCGGCGGCGGCCCGGCTGGAGCGGCTCCCCACCGGTGGCCGTACGCCGCTGGCCGCAGGGCTGCTCAAGGCGCACGAGGTGCTGCGCGTGGAGCGGCTGCGGGATCCGGCGCGCCGGGCGCTGGTGGTCCTGGTGACGGACGGGCGGGCCACCGGCGGCCCGGAGCCCGTCGCCCTCGCCGGGCGTGCGGCCCGGCTGTTCGCGGCCGAGGGGGTCGCGTCGGTGGTCGTGGACTGCGAGTCGGGGCCGGTGCGGCTCGGGCTCGCCGGGCAGCTCGCCGGTGAGCTGGGCGGTACGGCCGTCACGCTGGACGAGCTGCGGGCCGACTCGATCGCCGGGCTGGTCAGGGATGTGCAGGGGACGTCGAGGAGGGCCGCGTAATGCCGCAGGGACAGCCGAGTGTCGTACCCGATGACGGTCTGACGACCCGCCAGCGACGCAACCGTCCGCTGGTCGTCGTGCACACCGGTGTCGGCAAGGGGAAGTCCACCGCCGCGTTCGGGCTCGCGCTGCGCGCCTGGAACCAGGGGTGGCCCATCGGGGTGTTCCAGTTCGTCAAGTCGGCGAAGTGGAAGGTCGGCGAGGAGAACGCGCTGCGCGTGCTCGGCGCCTCCGGCGAGGGCGGGACCGTCGCCTGGCACAAGATGGGTGAGGGCTGGTCCTGGGTGCAGCGGGACGCCCAGATGGACAACGAGGAGAAGGCCCGGGAGGGCTGGGAGCAGGTCAAGCGGGACCTGGCCGCCGAGACCTATCGGCTGTACGTGCTGGACGAGTTCGCCTACCCCATGCACTGGGGGTGGGTGGACACCGACGAGGTCGTGGACGTGCTGCGGAACCGGCCCGGTACCCAGCATGTGGTGATCACCGGGCGGAACGCGCCGGAGAAGCTGGTGGACTTCGCCGACCTCGTCACCGACATGTCCAAGGTCAAGCACCCCATGGACGTGGGGCAGAAGGGCCAGAAGGGCATCGAGTGGTGACGACGTCGGTGCCTCGGCTGGTCATCGCCGCGCCCTCCTCGGGCAGCGGCAAGACCACCGTCGCCACGGGGCTGATGGCCGCGTTCACCGCGCGGGGGCTCGCCGTGTCCCCGCACAAGGTCGGGCCGGACTACATCGACCCCGGGTACCACGCCCTCGCGACCGGTCGGGTGGGGCGCAACCTCGACGCGTACCTGTGCGGGCCGGAGCTGGTCGCTCCGCTGTTCCTGCACGGGGCGCGGGGGTGTGACATCGCCGTCGTCGAGGGTGTGATGGGGCTGTACGACGGGGCGGCGGGCGAGGGTGAACTCGCGTCCACCGCGCATGTCGCCAAGCTGCTGCGGGCGCCGGTGGTGCTGGTCGTCGACGCGTCGTCGCAGTCTCGGTCGGTGGCGGCGCTGGTGCACGGGTTCGCCTCCTGGGATCCGGAGGTGCGGGTCGGGGGCGTGATCCTCAACAAGGTCGCGTCCGACCGGCACGAAGAGCTGCTGCGGGACGCGTTGGACTCGGCGGGGGTGCCGGTGCTGGGTGCCTTGCGGCGGGCCGAGCAGGTGTCGACGCCCTCTCGGCATCTGGGGTTGGTGCCGGTCGCCGAGCGGGGCGCTGCGGCGGCGGGGGCTGTGGCGGCGATGGCGGCGCAGGTGGCCCATGGTTGCGACTTGGCCGCGCTGGAAGGACTTGCCCGTAGTGCAGGTGCCCTCCCAGGGGGCTCCGCCCTCTGGACCCCCGTCTGCCCACCCGTCCACCGGAAACCGTCCGTTGAAAGGCGAGCGCCCGTCGTCGCCGTAGCCGGTGGGTCCGCGTTCACCTTCTCCTACGCCGAGCACGCCGAGTTGCTCACCGCCGCCGGTGCCGAGGTCGTCACCTTCGACCCCCTGAGGGATGAGCGACTCCCCGACGGCACCGCCGGGTTGGTCATCGGCGGCGGCTTCCCCGAGGTGTACGCGGCCGAGCTGTCCGCCAACGAGCCGCTGCGCAAGGCCGTCGCCGAGCTGGCGCTGAGCGGTGCCCCGGTGGCCGCCGAATGCGCCGGACTGCTGTACCTGTGCAAGGAGCTGGACGGGCGACCGATGTGCGGCGTGCTGGACGCCACCGCGCGGATGACGGAACGGCTGACGCTCGGCTACCGGGACGCCGTGGCCGTCGGGGACAGTGTGCTGGCCGTCGCCGGGACGCGGATGCGGGGGCATGAGTTCCATCGGACCGTGGTCGAGCCCGGCGCCGGGGCCGCTCCGGCGTGGGGTGTGCGGGCCCCCGTCCGGCGGGTCGAAGGTTTCGTACAGCAGGGCGTGCACGCGAGTTATCTGCACACGCACTGGGCGTCCGAGCCCGGTGTCGCCCGTCGGTTCGTGGAGAGGTGCCGGACGTCATGAGCAGCAGGCTGGTCGGAGTCGGGGTCGGTCCCGGTGATCCGGAGCTGGTGACCGTCAAGGGGGTCAACGCGCTGCGGGCCGCCGAGGTGGTCGTCGTGCCGGTGATGGCCGCATTCGATGGCACAGATGGCGGGGAGCGCGGGCGGGCCGAGGCGACCGTGTTGCACTACGTGCCCGAGGCCAAGGTCGTCCGGGTGGTGTTCGCGCTGAACGAGCGGACCGACCGGGCGCGCCGGGAGGCCGCCTGGGACGCGGCGGGTGCCGCGGTCGCCGGGCTGCTGGAGCGGCACGGGTCGGTCGCCTTCGCCACCATCGGCGATCCCAACGTGTACTCGACGTTCACGTATCTCGCGCAGACGATCGCCGGGCTGGTGCCCGGTGTCGTCGTGGAGACCGTGCCGGGGATCACCGCCATGCAGGATCTGGCGGCCCGGTCCGGTGCCGTGCTGACCGAGGGCACCGAGCCGCTGACGCTGGTGCCGGTGACCGCCGGGTCCGCCGCGCTCAAGGAGGCGCTGGCCGGGCCGGGGACCGTCGTCGCGTACAAGTTCGGGCGGCAGGCCGCCGAGGTCGCCGAGGCGCTTGTGGAGACCGGGCGGCTGGCCGGTGCCGTGTGGGGTTCGGCGCTGGGGCTGCCGGAGGAGTCGGTGCGGCCGGCGGCCGAGCTGGACGGGGCGCCGCTGCCGTATCTGTCGACGCTGATCGCGCCCCCGCGGCGGGACGGCGGACGGGGCGGGAAGCTGTGAGGCGGACGAGCCGGCCGGCCCCCCGGGACGCGTGCCGCCGGCCGGACGGGTCAGCCGCCGGACAGACCCACCACCAACCAGATGAAGGCCACGCCCGCCACCGTGCACAGCAGGGTGGAGCGCGCCGGGTGCTCGTGGTGGGCCTCGGGCAGGATCTCGGCGGCGGCGAGGTACAGCAGGACGCCGCCGAACAGGCCCAGGTAGCCGCCGAGCGCCGCCTCGGGGATGTGGAAGAAAGCGGTCGACAGCGCGCCCAGCACGGGTGCGCAGGCGTCGGCCACCAGCATCGCGATCGCCCGGCGGCGGGCGTTGCCGTACAGGCTCGTGATGGTGAAGGTGTTGAAGCCGTCGGCGAAGTCGTGCGCGATCACGGCGAGCGCCACGGCGGCACCCATACCGCCGCCCACCTGGAAGGCCGCGCCGATGGCCACGCCGTCCATCGCGCTGTGGCCGACCATCGCGGCGGCCGCCACGAGGCCCACCTCGGGCGCCCGGTGGCCCAGCCCCTCGGCGCCGCCGTGCGCGGCCTGGCGGGCGGCCAGGGTGCGTTCCACCAGGTGGGCCAGGAGAAAGCCGGCCACGAACAGCAGCAGGGCGGCGGGTACGCCGAAGATCTCGCGGTCGGCGGCGCGCAGTGCCTCCGGCAGCAGGTCCAGGCCGACCACGCCCAGCATCAGGCCGCCGGCCAGTCCCAGGACGAGATGGCGACGGTCGGTCACGCGCTGTGCCGTCCAGCCGCCGGCCAGCGTCATCAGGAACGCGCCGAGCGCGACGAAGACCGCCATGGGCCCTTGCTATCCGATGGAGGCGCCTTCGCGCACATCCGGCGCCGACCGCATCCCGCCAGACCCTGACATTTCACCCGCTTTTGATGTGTGTTCCCGTACGAGAGGACCCTTCCCATGGCCGATGCCCCCACCGGCAAGGTGACGTTCGTCGGCGCCGGCCCCGGCGCCGCCGATCTGCTGACGTTCCGCGCCGCGCGCGCCATCGCGGAGGCGGACGTGGTGATCTGGGCGGCGAGCCTGGTCCAGGCGGAGGTCCTCGAACACGCGCGTGCGGACGCGGAGGTCCTGGACTCGGCGACCATGCCCCTGGAGGAGGTCGTCGCCGTCTACCGGCGCGCCCACGCCGAGGGTCTGAAGGTGGCGCGGATCCACTCCGGCGACCCGGCGCTGTGGGGCGGCACGCAGGAGCAGCTGGACCGGTGCGCCGAGATCGGGATCGAGACCGAGGTCGTACCCGGGGTGTCCGCCTTCTCCGCCGTCGCCGCACTCGCACGCCGCGAGCTGACCATCCCCGAGGTCGCGCAGTCCGTCGTCCTCACCCGGCTGGGCGGCGGCAAGACGCCGATGCCGCCCGGGGAAGAGGTGCGGGAGTTCGCCCGGCACGGTACGACGATGGCGATCTTCCTCTCCGCCGCACGCAGCGGGCAGCTGGTGCGCGAGCTGCTGGAGGGCGGCTATCCGACGGACACCCCGGTGGTCGTCGCCTACCAGGCGACCTGGCCGGAGGAGCTGGTGGTGAGGTGCACGGTCGGCACGCTGGAGGAGACGGTCAAGGAGCACAGGCTCTGGAAGCACACGCTCTTCCTGGTCGGCTCGGCGCTGGACGCGCACGGCACCCGCTCGCACCTGTACCACCCCGGCCACTTCCACGGGTACCGCAAGGCCGACCCCGAGGCCCGGCGGGCCCTGCGCGAGCGGGGAGCGAGCAGTTGATCACGGTCGTCGGCACGGGGACGGGGGCGCCGGTTCCGGAGGATCTCCCCGCCGGGGCCGCCCTCGTCGTCGGCGGCCGCCGGCACCTGGACGCGGTACGGCTGCCGGAGGGCGCCGAGCGCATCGTGCTCGGGCCGCTGGCGCCCGCCCTGGACACGATCGCCGAATATGTCGACAAAGAGCTTCCCGTGGTGGTGCTGGCCTCCGGCGACCCGGGGTTCTTCGGGATCGTGCGGGCGCTGGCCGAGCGGTTCGGGCCGCGGCGGCTGGAGGTGCGGCCCGGGGTCTCGTCCGTCGCCGCCGCGTTCGCGCGGGTGGGGCTGCCGTGGGACGACGCCGTGGTGGTCAGCGCGCATGGCCGGGAGCTGCGTACGGCGGTCAATGTGTGCCGGGCGCGCCCGAAGGTGGCGGTGCTGACGGGGCCGGGCGCGGGGCCGGCGGAACTGGGCGCGGCGCTGCTGCACGGCCCGGGTGTGCCCGGGCGGGTCCTCGTCGTCGCCTCCGCGCTCGGCTCCGCGCAGGAGCGCGTCGAACGGCTCACTCCGGCCGAGGCCGCCGCCCGGGACTGGGGAACGGCGGTGAGCGTGGTGCTGTGTCTGGACGAGGCACGGGCGCTCGGGCCGGTGCGCACGGTTGCCGGGGTTCCCGCGCGGCCTTCCCGGTGGGCCCTGGACGAGGACGAGTTCACGCACCGTGACTCCATGATCACCAAGTTCGAGGTGCGGGCGCTCGCCCTGGCCCGGCTGGGGCCGCGCCTCGGCGACCTGGTGTGGGACGTGGGCTCGGGTTCCGGCTCCGTGGCCGTCGAGTGCGCGCGGCTCGGCGCGGCCGTCGTCGCCGTGGAGAAGGCGGCGGACGGGGTGGAGCGGATCCGCGCCAACGCCCGCGCGCACGGCGTGGACGTGGACGTGGTGCACGGCGCGGCGCCGGACGTCCTTGCCGGGCTCGCCGGCGATCCCGACGCCGTGTTCGTCGGCGGCGGAGGGCGTGAACTGCCCGCCGTCGTGGGCGCGTGCGCGCGGCGGGCCCGGCGTGCGGTCGTCGTCGCCATGGCCGCCGTCGACCGGGTGCCGGCGGCCCGCGAGGCGCTCACGGCCGCCGGGTTCACCTGCGACGGGGTGCTGCTGCAGTCCTCGCGCCTGGCGCCGCTCCCCGGGGACGTGACCCGGCTCGCGGCGACCAATCCTGTGTTTCTGCTGTGGGGCGTCAGAACCCCGGTGCCTAGTGAAGGAGTTCTCCAGTGATCGGCCTGATTTCCGCCACCGCGGCGGGAGCGGCGGCACGGGACCGGCTGGCCGCGGCCTGGCCGGACCGGACGCGGGTGTACGAGGGACCCGTCAAAGAGGCGGTGCGGTCCGCGTTCGCCGAGTGCGAGCAGCTGGTGTGCTTCCTGGCGACGGGCGCGGTGGTACGGCTGCTCGCACCGCTCCTCGGCGACAAGACGGCCGATCCGGGTGTGGTCTGCGTGGACGAGGGCGGCCGGTTCGCGGTGTCGCTGGTCGGCGGGCACGGCGGCGGGGCCAACGAACTCGCCCGCGCAGTCGGTGAGTTGCTCGGTGCCGAGCCGGTGGTGACGACCGCGACGGACTCGGTGGGGCTCGCGGGTCTGGATACGCTGGGACTGCCCTACGAGGGCTCGGTCGCGGCCGTGTCCCGCGCCCTGCTGGACGGTGAACCGGTCGCGCTGGAGGCCGAGTTGGCCTGGCCCCTGCCGCCGCTGCCGACCTCGGCTCAGGCGGCGTACACGATCCGGCTCACCGACCGGGCCGTCGAGCCCGGCGAGCGCGAGGTGCTGCTGAGGCCGCCCTCGCTGGTGGTCGGGGTCGGCGCCTCAACGGGCGCGCCGGTGGAGGAGGTGCTGGGTCTGGTCGAGGGCGCGCTGCGGGAGGCGGGGCTCTCGCCGCGGTCCGTGGCCGAACTCGCCACCGTGGACGCCAAGTCCGAGGAGCCGGGCATCGTGGCCGCCGCAGCGCGGCTGGGGGTGCCGCTGGTGACGTACTCCGCCGAGGAGCTGGCCGCCGTCGAGGTGCCCAATCCGTCGGACGCGCCGCTCACGGCCGTCGGCACGCCGTCGGTGGCGGAGGCGGCGGCTCTGGTGCGCGGCGGCGAACTCCTCGTGCCCAAGAAGAAGTCGCACGGCCGCCCCGCCATGACGACCTGTGCCGTCGTACGGCGTCCGGGGCGCGGGCGGCTCGCGGTGGTCGGGCTCGGGCCCGGCGCCCGGGACCTGCTGACCCCGCGCGCGGCGGCCGAGTTGCGCCGGGCCTCGGTGCTGGTCGGGCTCGACCAGTACGTGGACCAGATCCGCGACCTGCTGCGTCCCGGCACCCGGGTGCTGAAGTCGGGGCTCGGCGCCGAGGAGGAGCGGGCGCGCACGGCGGTCGCCGAGGCCCGCGAGGGGCATGCGGTCGCGCTGATCGGCAGCGGGGACGCGGGCGTGTACGCCATGGCGTCCCCGGCGCTCGCCGAGGCCTCCGACGACATCGACGTGGTCGGGGTGCCCGGGGTGACGGCCGCGCTGGCCGCCGCGGCGGTCCTGGGCGCGCCGCTGGGCCACGACCACGTGTCCATCAGCCTGTCCGACCTGCACACGCCGTGGGAGGTCATCGAGCGGCGGGTGCGGGCGGCGGCCGAGGCGGACATCGTCGTCACCTTCTACAACCCGCGCTCCCGGGGCCGCGACTGGCAGCTGCCGAAGGCGCTCGCGATCCTCGCCGGGCACCGGGAGCCGACGACGCCGGTGGGTGTCGTGCGCAACGCGTCCCGGCCGGACGAGTCGAGCCGGGTCACGACCCTCGCCGAACTGGATCCGGCGTCGGTCGACATGATGACGGTCGTCACCGTGGGCAACACGGCCACCCGGATCATCGCGGGACGCATGGTGACACCGCGCGGCTACCGCTGGCAGGAACGCACCCAGGAGGGCGCCCAGTGAACCCTGTGGCCCGTGTGGTCCACCCCATCGAGCAGGAGTCCTTCCGCCGGCTGCGCGCCCGCCTGGACACCTCGCACTTCCCGCCGCTCACCCGGGCGGTGGTGGAGCGGGTCATCCACTCCGCCGCCGACCCGGAGTACGCGACCGATCTCGTCATGGCCGAGGACGACCTGGTCAAGGCGCACGCGGCGCTGCACGCCGGGGCGCCGGTCGTCGTGGACGTGGAGATGGTCGCGGCCGGCATCACCCGCCGGGAGACGGTCTGCCGGCTGAAGGAGGCCGCGTCCGGCCCCGGGCTGACCCGTTCGGCCCATGCCGTCCGGCTCGCCTACGAGCAGGTCGGACCCGGCGCGCTGTGGGTGATCGGCTGCGCGCCGACCGCCCTGGAGGAGCTGCTCACCCTGGACGCCTCCCCCGCGCTCGTCATCGGCCTGCCCGTCGGATTCGTCGGCGCGGCCGAGTCCAAGGCCGCGCTGCGCGCGAGCGGGCTGCCCGCCGTGAGCAACGTGTCCGAGAAGGGCGGGTCGGCGGTCGCCGCCGCCGCGCTCAACGCCCTGCTGTACCACCCCGTTTCGCCTGAGGAGACCTCGTGACCACCCCGCCCGCCCTGCTCATCGCCGGACACGGCACCCGTGACGACGCCGGAGCCGAGGCGTTCCGCGACTTCGTGCGGCAGTTGCAGCTCCGCTCCGACATGCCGGTCGCGGGCGGCTTCATCGAGCTGTCCGCGCCGCCGCTGGGCGAGGTCGTCGCCGGACTGGTGGCGCGGGGCGTACGCCGGTTCGCCACCGTGCCGCTGATGCTGGTGTCCGCCGGGCACGCCAAGGGCGACATCCCGGCCGCGCTGGCCCGCGAGAAGGAACGGCACCCGGGCATCTCGTACACCTACGGCCGTCCGCTGGGCCCGCACCCGGCGCTGCTGAGCGTGCTGGAGCGGCGGCTGGACGAGGCGCTGGGCTCCGCCGCGAGGAGCCCCGAGGACCGGGCCGATGTGACCGTGCTGCTGGTGGGGCGCGGCTCCACCGACCCCGACGCCAACGCCGAGGTGTACAAGGCGGCGCGGCTGCTGTGGGAGGGGCGCGGGTACGCCGGGGTGGAGACGGCGTTCGTGTCGCTGGCGGCGCCGGACGTGCCCAGCGGGCTGGACCGGTGCGCGGCGCTGGGGGCACGGCGGATCGTCGTACTCCCCTACTTCCTGTTCACCGGGATTCTGCCGGACCGGGTGCGGCAGCAGACCGAGGGATGGGCGGCCGCGCACCCGGAGATCGAGGTGCGGTCGGCGGATGTCATCGGGCCCGAGCCGGAGCTGCTGGACCTGGTGAAGGAGCGGTACGAGGAGGCCGTCAAGGGCGATCTGCGCATGAACTGCGACTCGTGCGTCTACCGGATCGCGCTGCCGGGCTTCGAGGACAAGGTGGGGCTGCCGCAGCAGCCGCACTTCCACCCGGACGACCACGGCCACCACGGCTCCGGGCACGGTCACGGACATCACCATCACGGGGGGCACTCGCACAGCCATGCGCACTGACGGGACTGGGTCCGGGCACGATCTGCGGCATCACGGGGACGCCGAAGTGCGCGACGACGGGGCGGCGTTGACCGACCTCGCCGTCAACGTCCGTGCGGACACGCCCCCGCCGTGGCTGCGGGAGGAGATCGCCGGCTCGCTGTCGTCCCTCGCGGCCTATCCGGACGGGCGGGCCGCGCGGGCGGCGGTGGCGGCGCGGCACGGGCTGCCGGTGGAGCGGGTGCTGCTGACGGCGGGCGCGGCAGAGGCGTTCGTGCTGCTCGCCCGTGCGCTGAAGGTACGGCGACCGGTCGTGGTGCATCCGCAGTTCACCGAGCCGGAGGCGGCGCTCCGGGACGCGGGGCACAGCGTGGACCGGGTGCTGCTGCGGGCGGAGGACGGGTTCCGGCTGGATCCGGCGGCGGTGCCGGAGGAGGCGGACCTGGTGGTCATCGGGAATCCGACCAACCCGACGTCGGTGCTGCATCCGGCGGAGGCGATCGCCCGACTCGCCCGGCCCGGGCGGGTGCTGGTGGTCGACGAGGCGTTCATGGACGCGGTGCCGGGTGAGCGGGAGGCACTGGCCGGGCGGACCGATGTGCCGGGGCTGGTCGTGCTGCGTAGTCTGACCAAGACCTGGGGGCTGGCCGGGCTGCGGATCGGGTATGTGATGGCTCCTGTGGAGATCATCGCCGAACTGGAGCGGGCTCAGCCGTTGTGGCCGGTGTCCACGCCCGCGCTGGCCGCCGCTCGGGCGTGTGTGACGCCGCGGGCGCTGGCGGAGGCGGGGCATGCGGCGCATCGCATCGCTGCGGACCGGGTCCATCTGGTGGCGGGGCTGTCGGAGTTCGCCTCCCTGGGAGTACGGGTGGTGGGGCCTGCGGAGGGGCCGTTCGTGCTGGTCCGTATGCCGGGGGCCGCGGCGGTACGGCACCGGTTGCGTGAGCTTGGCTATGCGGTGCGGCGGGGGGACACGTTTCCGGGGCTCGGTGCGGAATGGGTGCGGGTGGCGGTGCGGGACCGGGTCACGGTGAGCGGGTTTCTGTCGGCGCTGTCCGTCGCGCTCCGGTAGCCGGGCTCCGCCTCGCCCACCCGCTCGGGCCGGGAGGCCGCTCCCTACCCGGCGTGACGGCCGAGCCCCCGCCGAGCGGGGAGCGGCACCGGCAGGTGGCTCAGCCCTTGCGGCGCCGGGCCACCGTCACCGCTCCCCCGCCGAGCAGCACCAGCGCCAGCGCGCCGCCCGCGATGTACGGGGTCGCGGAGCTGCCGCCGGTCTCCGCGAGGTCCTGTCGGGCTCCCTGGGGCTTCACGCCGGCGGCCGGGTCGTGGCTCGGCACCGGGTGCCCGCTCGGCGAGACCGTCGGGGACTCGCAGGTGGCCTTCGCCAGAGTGACCGTGCCTTCGACGTCGGCCACGTTGAGCTTCAAGGGGTTGACGGAGACCTTGAGTTCGAGGGCGGTGGCGGCGGCCGTGCGGGTCGTGGTGCGCCGCTGGGCGAGGTCGAGGCGGACCTCGCCGACGCCGGGCACCTTGACCTCGCTCGGGCCGCCGGCGGTCAGGGTGACGCGCTTGCCGAGGACGGTGACGGAGCCGAGGACGTTCGCGGCGGCCACGGGCGCCTTGCCCGCCTCGCAGGTCGCCCTGGCGGTGACCGTGCCGACCTCGATCAGGGACAGCAGGGGCAGGCCGGGGACGTGCAGCTTGGCGTCGACGAGCCGGACCGAGCCCTCGGCGCGCCGGGCGGTCACGGTGGCCTTCGCCGAGGCGACGTCCGCGCCGAGGACCGTGAACGGCCTGCCGTCGGCCACGCCGTCGAGCCGGGCGGACAGCGCGGTCCGGTCGGCGCTCTGCGGTGCCTGGACCTCGTTGAGGGAGACGGCGAGCGGCACGTCGACGGTCTTGTTGAGCAGGGACACGTCGAGCCCGGTGCGCAGGACGACGGCGGAGGCGCGACCGTGGTCACCGGTCGCGTGCGCGGCGCCCGCGCCGAGGACCGCGGGCGCCGCCGCGAGGGCGGTGACCGTCGCCGCGGCGGCGAGTCGGCGTGCGGGCATGCGGAAGTTGTTGCTGTTCAAGGCGGTGGGACCCCCAGTGGGAACATGCTTGGGACCCGTCAACCTTGTACGCACTGTGGGTGAACGGTCAGCAATCCTGCGTCACTTCACTCAAACGTGAATCTCCCGCACGTCGATTCGAATCAGCGGGCACAGGTGTTCCCGACGGTCCCTTGCGCCCCTGCGCGCCTACTCGATCACGATCCCGTTCAGCACCACCCGGCGCGGTGCCGCCAGCACCCGTACGTCCGCGCGCGGGTCGGCCTCGTACACCACGAGGTCGGCCGGTGCGCCCTCCACGAGGTTGGGGGCGGCGAGAAAGGCGCGGGCGCCCCAGCACGCCGCCGAGACGGCGTCCACGGCGGGGACGCCTGCGGTGACGAGTTCCGCCACCTCCGCCGCGACCAGTCCGTGGGCCAGCGAGCCGCCGGCGTCCGTGCCGGCGTAGACCTGGATACCGGCGTCGTAAGCGTTGCGGACGGTGTCGTAGCGGCGCTCGTGCAGCCGGCGCATGTGTGCCGACCAGCGCGGGAACTTCTTCTCGCCGCCGTCCGCGAGCCGCGGGAACGTGGCGATGTTCACGAGGGTGGGGACGATCGCGACCTCCCGCTCGGCGAAGAGCGGGATCAGGTCGTCCGTGAGACCGGTGGCGTGCTCGACGCAGTCGATGCCCGCCTCGACCAGGTCGCGCAGGGAGCTCTCCGCGAAGCAGTGCGCGGTGACGCGGGCGCCGAGCCGGTGTGCCTCGGCGATGGCCGCCTCGACCGCCTCGCGCGGCCAGCAGGGGGCGAGGTCGCCGAGATCGCGGTCGAGCCAGTCGCCGACCAGCTTCACCCAGCCGTCGCCGCGCTCGGCCTCCTGGGCGACGTAGGCGACCAGGTCGTCCGGCTCGATCTCCCAGGCGTAGTTGCGGATGTAGCGACGGGTGCGGGCGATGTGCCGGCCAGCCCGTTTGATCTTCGGCAGATCCTCGCGGTCGTCGATCCAGCGTGTGTCGGACGGCGAACCGGCGTCCCGGATCAGCAGGGTGCCGGCATCGCGGTCGGTGAGCGCCTGCTTCTCGGCAGTGCCCGCGTCGACCGGGCCGTCCGGGCCGAGGCCCACATGGCAGTGCGCGTCGGCCAGGCCGGGCAGCGCCCAGCCCTCGACGGTACGGACGTCCCGGGCCCCGGCGGGGCGGTCGTAGGTCACCCGGCCCCCGACCACCCACAGCTCGTCGCGGACGTCCTCGGGTCCGACGAGGACCCGCCCCTTCACGTGCAGCACCGCGCCATCGCTCATGCTCTGCACCTTAACGACCTACGGCTGGTCCTTACCCACCCGGTCCGAGGTCTCCTCCTCGACCTCGGCCATCGCCGGGTCCAGGAGCCGGGACAGGAAGTGGCGGGTGCGTTCGTGCTGCGGGTCGCCGATGACCTGGTCGGGGGTGCCGTCCTCGACGATCACGCCGCCGTCCATGAAGACGACCCGGTCGGCGACCTCGCGGGCGAAGCTCATCTCGTGGGTGACGACCATCATCGTCATGCCCTCGCGGGCGAGCATGCGCATGACGGCGAGGACATCGCCGACCAGTTCCGGGTCGAGGGCGGACGTCGGCTCGTCGAAGAGCATGACCTCCGGGCCCATCGCCAGCGCCCGGGCGATCGCCACGCGCTGCTGCTGGCCGCCGGAGAGGGAGGAGGGGTAGGCCTCCGCCTTCTCGGCCAGGCCGACCCGGGCGAGGTTCTCGGCGGCGATCCTCACGGCCGTCGCCTTGTCCCGCCTGAGGACCCTGCGCTGGGGCAGCGTGAGGTTCTCGGTGACGCTGAGGTGCGGGAAGAGGTTGAACTGCTGGAAGACCATGCCGATGCGGCGGCGTACGGCGTCGATGTCGACGTCCGGGTCGGTGAGTTCGGTGCCGCCGACGAAGACCTGGCCCTTGGTGGGCTCCTCCAGCAGGTTCACACAGCGCAGGAGGGTCGACTTGCCGGAGCCGGAGGGGCCGATGACGCAGACGACCTCGCCCCGGCCGATCTCCAGGTCGATGCCGCGCAGGACGTGGTTGTCACCGAAGGACTTGTGCAGGTCCTGGACGCGGATCTCGGGGCGGGTCACTTGATCTCCTTCTGGGCCTTGGCCTCCAGACGGCGGGCGACGAAGCCGAGCGGGATGGTGACCAGCAGATAGCACAGGCCCGCGACCAGGATCGGCGTGGAGTTGGCGGTGGTGCTCGCCAGGTCCCGGCCGTACTTGGACAGCTCGCGCTCCTCCAGGGTCACGCCCAGCAGCAGCACCAGGGAGGAGTCCTTGAAGAGCATGATCAGCTCGTTGGTGAGGGGCGGGAGGATGATCCGGAAAGCCTGCGGGATGATGATGGAGATCATCGCGCGGGCGGGCGAGAAGCCCAGCGAACGCGCCGCCTCCGTCTGCCCCTTGGGCACCGCCTGGATGCCGGCGCGGAACGTCTCCGCGATGTAGGCGGCACCGATGAGTCCGAGGCCGAGCGCGCCCTTGCCGTAGGTGCCGCCGGGGATCTCCGTGCCCGGGAAGGCCAGCGGGACGGCCACCGCGATGAAGACGAAGATCAGCAGGGCGGGCAGGCCGCGGAAGATCTCGATGTAGATGCCGGCCACCCAGCGGTACGGCCCCACGGAGGACAGCCGCATCAGCGCGATGACCAGGCCGAGCACCAGTCCGAGGACGAAGCCGGACACCGTGTACAGGACAGTGTTCTTCAGCGCCAGCGTGATGACGTCCGGCCACATCTGCTTCGCGATGCCGCCCTGCGCGAACTGGTTCTGCAGCCGGCCCCAGTCCGCCGTGACCGCGATGGCGATCACGGCGGCGACGAAGACGGCGTACTGGACGCCGCGCGACAGCCGGCGCTTCTGGCGTCGCGTCAGCCCCTGCTTCTTCGGCTGGAGTTGTACGTCCGCGTCGGTCATGAGGCGGCGGGAGAGGCCACGGAGGCGTGGTACGGGCCGATCCACTGCTCGTAGAGCTTCTTGTAGGTGCCGTCGGCCTTGGCGTCCTTCAGTGCCTTGTCGATGGCCTCGCGCAGCGCCGTGTTGCCCTTCTTGACCGTGAAGCCGTACTGCTCGCCGGTCTTGAGGTTGTCGACGACCTTGAACTTGTCCGCGTTGGCCTTGTCCTTCAGCCAGCCCTGGACGACCGGGTAGTCGATGACGACGGCCTGGACCTGGCCGGTGCGCAGGCCGTTGAGGACCGCGTCGGACGATTCGAAGGAGATCGGGTCGTAGCCCTTGCCCTTGACGTAGTCCTCGCCGGTGGTCTGCGCCTGGGCGCCGAGCTTCCTGCCCTTGGTCTTGACGTCGGCGAGCGAGGTGATGCCGCTGTTCTTGGCGACGAGGACGGCCTGGGTGGCCTCGAAGTACGGGTCGGAGAAGTCGACGTTCTTCTTGCGCTCGGGCGTGATCGTCATGCCGGCGGCGGCCAGGTCGCACTGGCCGGAGTTCAGGAAGGCGCCGGTCTTGAAGTTCTCGAACGGCGTGTCGACGATCTGCTGCTTGACGCCGAGGTTCTTGGCGACGAGGTCGATGAGGGAGACGTCGAAGCCCTGCACCTTGCCGTTGATCTCCGACTGGAACGGCGGGTACGGCAGGTGGGTGCAGGTGGTCAGCTGACCGGCCTTGACGACGTGGACGCCCTTGACGGTGGCACCGCCGCTCCCCCCGCTCGAGGAGCAGCCGGCCACGACGAGGACCAGCCCGGCGGTCGCGGTGGTGGCAGCCAGGAGGCGGGTCCGGCGTCCGAGGAGCGTTTTCATGGGGGAATCTTCTCTGTGGGGGAACTGTGGGTTCCGATTATAAGGAAGAGTTTGAGTCTCTCAAACCAAACCGATGGTCAGGGGGTGGTTGGACCTAAGATCGGTGGAGTTGCCCCCGCTGGCGGTGTACGACCTCTCCGTTCCCTTCCACACGGCGGTCACCGCAGGCCGGATCCGGGAGGCGTTCGCCGTGCACCCGGAGATCGACTTCGTGTCGCTGGTGCACGCGGAGGCGGCGACCGGGAACACCGACCCGGTCGCGGAGATCGGCGAGGCGATGCGGGCCCAGGGCGCGCTGTTCTGCCTGGACGCGGTCGCCACCGCGGGCGCGGAGCCGGTGCTGCCGGACGCGCCGCGGCGCTCCTGTCTGTCCCTGCTGGACTGGAAGGAGCGCTGGACCGACGCGGGCCGCAAGGTGCTGCCGCACGCTCCGGCGCAGTTGGAGATGCCGACGCTGGAGGCATGCCTGGAGCGGATCGAGTCGGTGGGGCTCGATGCGGTGATGGCCGGCACCGGAGCGCCGCGCCGGCCACGCGGGCCGGTGCGGTGGCCCTGGGCGGGGGCCTTGAGCCGTATGTGTACGAGGAGAAGGACGCGGCGCCGGTGGCCACCACGCTTCGGGTGCCGTCGGGCATGCTCGCCGCGGAGTTGGTGACGCACGCCCTGGCCGACGACCCGACACTGCCGATCGCCGCAGGCGGTGGGGCGCTGGCCGAGGAGATGATCCGGGTCGACCATTACGGTGCGGATGCCTCGCCGGAGACGGTGCAGAGGTGCCTGGCGGCGCTCGGGACGGCGCTCGGAATCTGACGCCGGGCCCTGGGAGCTCCGGCCCCCTGCGTGTCGCTCCCCCACGTCGATGTCAGTGGCCCGTGCCATCCTCCCCGTATGACCATGCCGCAGACGCCTCAGACCCCGCACACCCTCCCCGACGGCCGGCCCGTCCCCCCGATGACCGGGTCCGAGCGCGCCATGCTGGAGGGCTGGCTGGACTTTCACCGGGCCACGCTGGAGCTGAAGTGCCGGGGGCTGGACGACGCGCAGGTGCGGCAGGCCTCCGCCGAGCCTTCGTCGTTGACGCTGCTCGGGCTCGTGCAGCACCTCGCCGAAGTCGAACGGAACTGGTTCCAGCGGGTGCTGGCCGGGCTGGACGTGCCGCCGGTGTTCGGGGAGGAGACGGGGTACGCCCTCGATCCGGGGCGGGGACTGGAGGCGGCCCTGGGCGTGTGGCGGCGGGAGATCGCGCGCGGCCGGGAGCTGCTCGCCGGGCGGGACCTGGCGGACACCGGGCGGATCGTCGACGAGCCGATGACGGGCGTCGAGGTCAGTGTGCGCTGGGTGCTGATCCACCTCATCGAGGAGTACGCCCGACACAACGGGCATGCCGACATTCTGCGTGAACGAATCGACGGGGTCACCGGAGCCTGAATTCAATTTAGTTTCACAATTCCCGCCACTTTTCCGGGTGGCAGCTTCCCGTCTTCTTCTGCCCGCTTTTTGCAAGACTAAACAGGGAAGTTTCCCAGCGATTATTTGACGGTTTCCACCATGTGACACACTCCACAGTGCGGTAACTTTGTCCCCATTTGATGCGGGTCAATTCCGGCATTTCACCATGCCCTCGCTGCGGCCCAGCAACCACGCCCGTGCATTTCCTAATTCACCTCGCTAAATTCGTGCCGCATGACTGCCGCACCCGCAGACCTGCTCATCGACCAGCCGGCGGTGACTGACGGAGCCGCGCTCTGGCGTCTCGCCAAGGACTCGAAAACCCTCGACCTGAACTCGTCGTACAGCTATCTGCTGTGGTGCCGGGACTTCGCCGGCACCTCGGCGGTGGCGCGCGGTGCGGACGGGGAACCGGTCGGTTTCGTCACCGGCTATGTGCGGCCGGAGCACCCCCGCACCCTGCTCGTCTGGCAGGTGGCCGTCGACTCCGGCCACCGGGGCCTCGGCATCGCGGCCGCACTGCTGGACGGGCTGACCGCGCGCCTGGTCGCCGAGCGCGGCGTCACCGACGTGGAGACCACCATCACCCCGGGCAACACCGCCTCGGAGCGGCTGTTCACCTCGTTCGCCGCCCGGCACGGCGCGCGCCTGGAGCGTGCGGTGCTGTTCCCCGCCGAGCTTTTCCCGGACGGCCCGCACGACCCCGAAGTCCTCTACCGCATCCGCCCGTTGACCGACATCACCGCCCACTGAGGAGCGATTCACCGTGACCATCACCCAGCCCGACCTCAGCGTCTTCGAGACACTCGAGTCCGAGGTGCGCAGCTACTGCCGCGGCTGGCCCACGGTCTTCGACCGCGCGCAGGGCAGCCGGATGTTCGACGAGGACGGTCATGCCTACCTCGACTTCTTCGCCGGTGCCGGCTCACTCAACTACGGCCACAACAACCCCGTGCTCAAACGGGCGTTGATCGACTATCTGTCCCGGGACGGGGTGACCCACGGGCTGGACATGTCGACCACGGCCAAGCGGTCCTTCCTGCAGACCTTCCAGGATCTGGTGCTGCGCCCGCGCGATCTGCCGTACAAGGTCATGTTCCCGGGGCCGACCGGCACCAACGCCGTGGAGTCGGCGCTGAAGCTGGCCCGCAAGGTGAAGTCGCGCGAGGCGATCGTGTCGTTCACCAACGCCTTCCACGGGATGTCGCTGGGCTCGCTCGCGGTCACCGGCAACGCCTTCAAGCGGGCCGGCGCGGGCATTCCGCTGGTGCACGGCACGCCGATGCCGTTCGACAACTACTTCGACGGCACGGTCCCGGACTTCCTGTGGTTCGAGCGGCTGCTGGAGGACCAGGGCTCCGGGCTCAACAAGCCCGCCGCGGTGATCGTGGAGACCGTGCAGGGCGAGGGCGGCATCAATGTGGCCCGGCCCGAATGGCTGCGCGCGCTCAAGGAGTTGTGCGAGCGGCAGGACATGCTGCTGATCGTCGACGACATCCAGATGGGGTGCGGGCGGACTGGTGCCTTCTTCTCGTTCGAGGAGGCGGGGATCACGCCCGACATCGTCACCGTCTCCAAGTCCATCAGCGGCTACGGGCTGCCGATGTCGCTGTGCCTGTTCAAGCCGGAGCTGGACGTCTGGGAGCCGGGCGAGCACAACGGCACCTTCCGGGGCAACAACCCCGCTTTCGTCACCGCCACCGCGGCGCTGGAGACGTACTGGACCGACGGCTCGGCCATGGAGAAGCAGACCCGCGCCCGTGGCGAGCAGGTCGAGCAGGCACTGATCGCCATCACCGAGGAGAACCTCGCCGACGTGAAGGAGTACCGCGGGCGCGGGCTGGTGTGGGGCATGGAGTTCCACGACAAGGACCGGGCCTCGCGGATCGCGCGGCGGGCCTTCGAGCTCGGGCTGCTCATCGAGACGTCCGGCCCGCAGGGCGAGGTCGTCAAGCTGCTGCCCGCCCTCACCATCACCCCCGACGAACTGGACGAGGGGCTGAGCATCCTGGCCCGCGCCGTCCGCGAGACCGTCTGACCCACCCTCTGATCAACCGAGAGAGAACACCACCGTGATCGTCCGATCGTTCAAGGACATCGAAGGCACCGACCGGCACGTCAAGTCGAAGTCCGGCACCTGGGAGAGCAAGCGGATCGTCCTCGCCAAGGAGCGGGTCGGCTTCTCCCTGCACGAGACCATTCTGTACGCCGGCACCGAGACGTCGATGTGGTACGCCAACCACATCGAGGCCGTCGTCTGCACCCGGGGCGAGGCCGAACTCACCGACCACGAGGCCGGGACGACGTACACCATCACGCCCGGCACCATGTACCTCCTCGACGGGCACGAGCGGCACACGCTGCGCGTCAAGGAGGACTTCCACTGCATCTGCGTGTTCAATCCGCCGGTGACCGGACGGGAGGACCACGACGAGAACGGCGTCTACCCGCTGCTCACCGAGCCCGAGGAGGTGTGAGAACCCATGACCACTGCCCCCGTGAAGGATCTCTACCCGACCCGTGGCGCCACCGAGGTGACCGTCCCGCGTCAGGACCCGGTCGTCTGGGGCTCCCCGGACACCCCCGGCCCGATCACCGCGACCGAGCTGCAGGGGTACGAGCGTGACGGCTTCCTCGCCATCGACCAGCTGATCGGCCCGGACGAGGTCGAGGTCTACAAGCGCGAGCTGGACCGGCTGGTCACCGACCCGGCGATCCGCGCCGACGAGCGCTCCATCGTGGAGCCGAAGTCCAAGGAGATCCGCTCGGTCTTCGAGGTGCACAAGATCAGCGAGGTGTTCGCGAACCTGGTGCGCGACCCGCGCGTGGTCGGGCGAGCCCGGCAGATCCTCGGCTCGGACGTGTACGTCCACCAGTCCCGGATCAACGTCAAGCCCGGCTTCGGCGCGAGCGGCTTCTACTGGCACTCGGACTTCGAGACCTGGCACGCCGAGGACGGGCTGCCGAACATGCGCACGGTGTCCGTCTCGATCGCGCTGACCGAGAACTTCGACACCAACGGCGGCCTGATGATCATGCCGGGCTCGCACCGGACGTTCCTGGGCTGCGCCGGCGCCACGCCCGAGGACAACTACAAGAAGTCGCTGCAGATGCAGGACGCGGGCACGCCCTCGGACGAGGCGCTGACCGCGCTGGCCGGCGAGCACGGCATCCGGCTGTTCACCGGCAAGGCCGGCTCGGCGACCTGGTTCGACTGCAACTGCATGCACGGCTCGGGCGACAACATCACCCCGTTCCCGCGCAGCAACGTGTTCATCGTGTTCAACAGCGTGGACAACGCGGCCGTCGAGCCGTTCGCGGCTCCGGTGCGCCGGCCCACGTTCATCGGAGCAAGGGATTTCACTCCCGTCCGGTGAGCGGAGATCGGCCGGGGGTCCGGGGGTTGCCCCCGGAGAATGCAGCATCGGAGCAAGGGATTTCACTCCCGTCCGGTGAGCGGAGATCGCCCGGGGGTCCGGGGGTTGCCCCCCGGAGAATGCAGCATCGGGGCGCGGGACTTCACGCCGGTGAAGTAGTCGCCGGACGTACGGCTCCGGGCCGGGGCCTCCTCGTGTGGGACGGGGGGCTCCGGCCCGGTCATGCCGTCAGCCGGACAGCACGTCCAGCAGGCGGTCCACGTCCGCTTCCGTGTTGTAGAGGTGGAAGGACGCCCGCAGATTGCCGGCGCGGTTGGAGACCTCGATGCCCGCGCGACTCAACTCCGGCTGGCGGGCGCCCAGTCCGGGCACGGAGACGATGGCCGACCCCGGAGCGGGCAGCGGCTCGTGGCCGAGCGAGGCGAGTCCGGTGCGGAACCGGTCGGCCAGCGCCAGGTCGTGCGCCTGTACGGCGGCCACACCCAGCTCCTCGATCAGGGCCAGCGACCGCGCTACCCCGGTGTAGGTGAACAGGGCCGGGCTGACGTCGAAGCGCCGTGCGGAGTGGGCGAGTTCGGTCACCGGGCCGTAGCAGCTGTTCCACGGTTCCTCGGCCGCGACCCAGCCCGCCAGCAGCGGGGACAGCCCGCCGAAGTCCTCGGGGACGACGAGGAAGGCCGCCCCGTGCGGGCCCAGCAGCCACTTGAAGGTCGTCGCGACGGTGAAGTCGTGGGCGTCGGCGTCCATCGACAGCCAGCCGGCGGCCTGGGAGAAGTCGACGTAGGTGCGCGCACCGTGGGCCCGGGTCGCCTCGCGCAGGGCGGGCAGGTCGGCGATCCGGCCGTCGGCGGACTGGGCGGCGCTGACCGCGACCAGGGCGGTGCCCGGACGGACCGACTCGGCGAGCCGTTCCAGCGGCACCGCGCGCACCTTGAGGTCGCCGCGCGCGTGGAACGGGTTCAGCACGGAGGTGAAGTCGTCCTCGGCGGTGAGCACTTCGGCGCCCGCGGGCAGCGAGGCGGCGATCAGGCCGGTCTGGGCGGAGACCGAAGGGCCCGCCGCCACCCGGGTGACCGGCACTGCGGCCAGCCGGGCGAACGCGGCCCGGGCGACCTCGACGTCGTCGAACAGCGGATCCAGCGGCCGGCCCTCGGCCCGGATGGCCACCGCCTCGTGCAGCGCGGCGACCGTGCGGGCCGGGAGCAGGCCGCTGCTCGCGGTGTTCAGGTAGGTGTTCTTGGGGGCGAACTCGGCGCGGACGAGGCTGTCGAACGTCTCCCTGTTCTTCATGGGTCCACTCTGTGGCCCCGTGAAGTCCCCGTCCATTGCGAATTTTTGCGTGGATCCCCTCAGGACTTCTTATACGTCCGCCCCGACCTGCGGTTTCAGCCCCGCTGCGGCACCGCGCACCCGTCCGGCCCACAGGCTGCCCCGTCCGCCTGGTCTCCCTGCTCGACCAGCTTCAGCGGGGAGCGCCCGCCCCAGGCCTGGCTGAGCGCCTGGGTGAAGACCTCGGCGGGCTGGGCGCCGGAGACGCCGTACTTCCGGTCCAGGACGAAGAAGGGCACGCCGGTCGCGCCGAGCTCGGCGGCCTCGCGCTCGTCGGCACGGACCTCGCCGGCGTAGCGGGACGGGTCGGCGAGCACCTCGCGGACGGCCTCGGCGTCGAGACCGGACTCCACGGCCAGCTCGACGAGCCGCTCGTCGCCCTCGGTGAAGACGGACCGCTCCTCGGCGAAGTTCGCCCGGTAGAGGATCTGGATCAGCTCGTCCTGCCTGCCCTGCTCCTTGGCGAAGTGCAGCAGACGGTGCATGTCGAAGGTGTTGCCGTGGTCGCGGCCCCGGGTGCGGTAGTCCAGGCCCTCGGCCGCGGCCTGGGCGCCGAGGTTGTCCTCGCCCGCCTGGGCCTGCGCCTCGGTCATGCCGTACTTCCTGGTCAGCATGGTGATCACCGGCTGGACGTCGCCCTTGGCGCGGCCCGGGTCCAGCTCGAAGGAACGGTGTACGACCTCGACGTCCTCGCGGTGCGGGAAGGCAGCGAGCGCCTTCTCGAAGCGGGCCTTGCCCACATAGCACCAGGGGCAGGCGATGTCGCTCCAGATCTCGACGCGCATGTCTTCGGCTCTCTCCAGGTCGTACGGGCGCGGAGGCTCTCTCCCGCCGGTACGTGAACGTTCAAGCAGCCCGGTTCATTCCCGGGGCACGGAGAGGCGCAGGAAGAGGTGGTGGTCGCCCTCGGCCGGCGGGTTCTCCGGGTCCGGGACCCAGCCCTGGCGGGCGTAGAAGGCCTGGGCGCGCCGGTTGTCGGCGTGCACGTCGAGTACGGCCGTGCGCCTGCCGTCCGCCTGCCACTCCTCCACGCAGGCCGCGTGCAGGGCCGTACCGATGCCGGAGCGCCAGTGCTCGGGGTCGACATGGAACTGGAACAGCTTGACCGTGTCCGCGCGGGCGCCGTCCGGGGTGCGGAAGGAGGCGATGCCGATGATCGCTCCGTCTTCCACCACGCACAGCACATGACCGTCGGGCCGCTCGACGGCGCCGCGCCAGGCGGCGGTCCAGTCGATGCCGTCGTCCGGGAGGCCGTCCGGGTAGTACGTCGCGCGGGCCCGGTGGTGCAGCGCGGCGATCTTCTCCGCCTCGGCGGGCAGAGCGGTACGGATGACGCGGGTCCCTGTCACACGGTCACTGATCATGCAGTACAGGACGCGGCCGTCCGCTGCCCGGTTCCGAGACCCACCGCACGTGAGCGGGCCGTTCAGGTGCCGTCTCGCAGGTCGCTCGGCCAGGAGTTCCTGAACTCCAGGTGGTCGTACGTCACCACGCAGCCCTCCCCCAGCGGCGACTGGGTCATGAAGCCGACCAGCGCGTCACCGGTCTCCTTCTCGTCGCCGAGGGTGAACAGCCGGACGAAGGTCCAGTGCGCGCCGTCCCGGGAGGCGTGGAAGGCGAAGGCCCGCCCGGTCCTGCTGACCCGCAGCCACACCGAACTCCCTTCCACGGTGAAGGAGTTGGCGTCGTCCGAGTGTCCCCGGGTGACCACCGTGCAGACGGTGGGCACGTCCGGGGAGTACTCCAGGCAGAGCTTGGCCCAGGCCCGTTCGCCCACGTGGACGTAGAGCACGCCCGCGTCGAAGGACGCGTTGAACCCCACCGTGACCCGCGCGATCAACTGGAAGTCGCCTTCCGGTGCGCCCAGCAGCCGGGGCGCGTCGGAAGCGGGGTCCAGGGCTTCCCCGGTGGGGGTGACGAACCGGTCCTGCCGGGGGCCGGCCCAGCCGGTGAGCACGCCGTCCTCGTACGACCAGTGCCCGTCGGGGCCGTATGTGCGCAGCAGGAAGGGGAGTTCGGGGAGTTCCACGTCCATGGTCCGATTGTCTCAGGCGTCCCGACGCAAGCTTCGAAGGCCCGGGTCCGCGCTAGGTCCTGTCGTCAAACTCCCGCCGTCCGCCCGGAGGGCGGGCCTCGCGGCGTCAGGTGCGTGCTCTGGGGGTCCCCCCGGCCGAAGGCTTGGGGAGTGCCGGGCCCTGGCCCTCGTACTGGGCGTACTTGGGCCCGGGCCCGGTGCGGCGAGTGGGGGTGCCCCCTTTGGGGGAGCGTGCATGGCGTCGCGGGGCTGGGGGCACCGCCCGGCCGAAGGCTGGGGGAGGGAGTTTGACGACAGGGCCTAGCGCTCCAGGACCCCGTTGAACCGCCGGGGAAGCCCCAGCGGGTTCTCGTCCCGCAACTCGGCGGGCAGCAGGGCCGACGGCGCGTTCTGGTAGGCGACCGGCCGCAGCCACCGCTCGATGGCCGTACCGCCCACGGAGGTGGAGGTGGAGGTCGTCGCGGGGTAGGGCCCGCCGTGATGCTGGGCCGGCGCCACCGCGACCCCCGTCGGCCATGCGTTGACCACGACGCGCCCGGCCAGCGGGGTCAGCTCGGCGAGGAGCTCCGCACCCCGCCCCTGACCGGCAGCCTCCTCGGCGGACAGCTGCACCGTCGCCGTCAGGTTGCCCGGCAGCCGGGACAGCACCGCCGCCGCCTCCCCCTCGTCCTCGTAGCGGACCACCACGGTGACCGGCCCGAAGCACTCCTCCAGGAGCCGGTCGTAGGCCCCCTCCTCGACCAGCCTGCTCGCCGGCACCGTGAGGAACCCGGCGCTGACCGTGTGCTCGCCGCCCGCGCCCGGGGTGACCGGGGAGTCCACCTCGGGGAGCTGGGCGCGCTCGGCCACCCCGGCGATGAAGTTGTCCCGCATCCGGGGGTCGAGCAGCACGCCGGCCTCGGTGTTGCTCACCGCTGCCGTCAGGGCCTTGACCAGGCCGTCGCCCGCCGCGCCGGACGGCACGAGCACCAGGCCGGGCTTGACGCAGAACTGCCCGACCCCCAGCGTCATCGACCCGGCGAGCCCGGTGCCGATCTCCTCGGCGCGCTCGGCCGTGGCGGCCTCGGTCACCAGGACCGGGTTCAGCGAGCCCAGCTCACCGTGGAACGGGATCGGCACGGGCCGGGCGGCGGCCGCGTCGAAGAGGGCGCGCCCGCCCCGCACCGAGCCGGTGAAGCCGGCCGCGGCGACCAGGGGGTGCTTGATCAGTTCGACGCCCGCCTCGAAGCCGTGCACCAGGCCGATGGCGCCCTCGGGGATGCCGTGCTCGGCGGCGGCCCGGCGCAGCACCTTGGCGACCAGCTCGGACAGGGCCGGGTGGTCGGGGTGGGCCTTGACCACGACCGGGCAGCCCGCGGCGAGCGCGCTCGCGGTGTCGCCGCCGGCGACGGAGAAGGCGAAGGGGAAGTTGGAGGCGGAGTAGACGGCGACGACACCGAGCGACACCTTGTAGCGGCGCAGGTCCGGGACGGGTGGGGTCGCGGTGTCGTCGGGGTGGTTGATGACGACGTCGAGGAAGGCGCCCTCGTCGACGATGTCGGCGAAGGCCCGCAGCTGGTAGCTGGTGCGGGCGAGTTCGCCGGTCAGCCGGACCGGGCCGAGCGCGGTCTCGGCGTCGGCGGTCTCGACCAGGCCGTCCCTGGCCGCGTCCAGACCCGCGGCGGCCGAGCGCAGGAAGGCGGAGCGCACCGCACGGTCGGCGAGGGCGCCGCGCGCGGCGTGGGCCGCGCGGACCGCCGTGTCCACCTCCTGGGCTGTGGCCTCCACCGCAACCTGTTCACGCTGCTTCCCGGTACGCGGGTCGACACTCCAGACTGGTGCTGCTGCCACCGCGGGTCCCTCCAGTAAGGCCGCAAGAACTAGGGTCACCCATCAGCCGCGTTCGATATACTGAACACTGTCTCTGATGATGAATGTGCTGCTCGGAGACTATTTCCCGGCGATTGAAGGGGTCAAGGGCGATGTCGGCTGGCGAGACAGGCGGGGCCCAGGTCAAGTCCGCGGTGCGGACCGTTGAATTGCTCGAGTACTTCGCCGGCAAGCCCGGCATGCACTCCCTCGCGGCCGTGCAGGAGGCCGTGGGTTACCCCAAGTCCAGCCTGTACATGCTGCTGCGCACACTCGTGGAGCTGGGCTGGGTGGAGACCGACGCGACGGGCACGCGGTACGGCATCGGAGTGCGGGCGCTGCTGGTCGGCACGTCGTACATCGACGGCGACGAGGTGGTGGCCGCCGCCCGGCCGACCCTGGACCGGCTCTCCGACGACACCACGGAGACCATCCACCTGGCGCGGCTCGACGGCACCAACGTCGTCTATCTGGCCACCCGCCAGTCCCAGCACTATCTGCGCCCCTTCACCCGGGTCGGACGCCGGCTGCCGGCCCACTCCACCTCCCTCGGCAAGGCGATCCTCGCCACGTACACCGACGAACAGGTGCGCAAGCTGCTGCCGGAGACGCTGCCCGCGCTCACCGAGAACACCATCACCGACCGGGAGAAGCTCATCGAGGAGCTGCACCAGGTGCGGGAGCAGGGCTTCGCGGTCGACCGCGAGGAGAACACCCTCGGCCTGCGCTGCTTCGGCGTGGCGATCCCCTACCGCACCCCGGCCCGGGACGCCATCAGCTGCTCGGTGCCGGTGGCCCGGCTGACCCCCGCCCACGAGCAGATGATCAGGGACGCGCTGTTCGACGCCCGCGACCGGCTGACGCTGGCGACCCGCAGGCTCTGAGCGCGGGCGGTCGTGTGCCCGCTGCCCCGCTGTCGTAGGGTCGGCTCCCATGGAGATCGCGCTGCGGCCCGTCGAGGACAGTGACCTGCCGGTGTTCCACCGGCAGATGACCGACCCGGAGGCCGTCCGGATGGCCGCGTTCGGCCCGGAGAACCCGTACGACCACGAGGCCTTCGCGGCCTACTGGCAGCGCGTGCGCGACTCCGCCCACGTGCTGCGCACGGTCCTGGCCGACGGCGAGGTGGCCGGTAACGCGGCGGTCTACGGAGTGGCCGGCGAGCGCGAGGTGACGTACTGGATCGACCGCGCCCACTGGGGCCGCGGTGTGGCGACGGCCGCGCTGCGGGCCCTGCTCGCCGAGGTGCCCGAACGGCCGCTGTACGCGCGGGCGGCGGCCGACAACGCCGCGTCGCTGCGCGTGCTGGAGAAGTGCGGCTTCCGCGAGACGGCCCGGGCCCAGGGGTACGCGAACGGGCGCGGGAAGGAGATCGAGGAGGTCGTGCTCGTCCTGCAGGGCTGAGCGCCTCCCCCATGCGGCGGAGACGGATCGTCGGGCCGCAGGAGGTGAACTCCCCGCTCCGCGCGGGAGCGTTGAGCCATGACGATCTCAACAGCCCCTGTTCCCGCCGGTGTCTCCGCCCGGCGGCGCGCGCTCCGGCTCGTCGCCATCGCCGCCTGCCTGCCGTATCTCTCCCTCAAGCTCGCCTGGATCGCCGGGAGTCACCTCGGCATCCCGGACGGCAGTCCGCTGCTGGAGCACCGGCTGACCATGGCGCTCATCAACGGCCTCACGGTGCTGATGGACGCGACCGTGGTCGTGCTGGCGCTGCTGCTGACACGCCCGTGGGGGCGGCGGGTGTCCGCCTGGCTGCTCGCGGTGCCGATGTGGCTCGCCGTGGGACTCCTCGCGCCCATCATGGTGGGCTTCCCCCTGCAGCTGGTCCTGCACGGCGGCGAAGGCGGCCACAGCGACGGTAGACCCTTCCTGGCCGACTGGGTCTTCAGCGTGGTCTACAGCGGGTTCATCGTGCAGGGACTGGCTCTGGGCACGCTGTTCGCCGGGTACGCCCGTGAGCGCTGGGGGCATCTGTGGCGGGGGCGGGTCGGGGAACTGCCGGCCGGGAGCAGGCCGGCGAAGGCACAGCGGCGGACGGCCGTGACGGCGGCTCTCGTCGCGCTGTTCCCGGGCGCGGTTCGGCTGTTGTGCGCCTGTGGGGCGGCGGACCTGGACCGCGGCGGCCATCGGTCCATGCAGTGCGTCTACGTCCTCTTCCTCACCGCGGCCGTCACCGGTGCCTGGCAGCTCGCCTTCCGCAGGGGCCGCGGGCTGCCGGTCGCCGTACCCCTGACGCTGGCCTGGACCGGTTCCGGGGCGGTGGCCTGCTGGGCCGGATGGGTGTGGCTGGCGGTGCTGGTGTCGGGTGACAGGCCGACAGCGCTGACCGATCTCACCTACGCTGGGCAGATGGTCAGCGGCTTCCTCGTGGCGAGCGTCATCGCCCGCTTCCTCAGGGACCGGCCCGTCAAGGCGCCACGGTGACAGGAGTGTTGCAGCCGCTGTTCGGCGGCCGGGCGCGGCGCCGGTGGATCCATCTGATCCTCGGCGGCGCGCTCGCCATGCCGTACGTCCTCGTCGGCTCGGTGATCGTCGGCCTGCTCACCGGTGTGGACGACGTCTTCCGGTCCCTGCCCCTCCAACTGGACTCGTTCGCGGTCGGGTTGCCGATCGCCGCCGTCACCTCGCCGTTCCCGCTGACCCGGCCGCTGGAATCGGCGGCGGTACGAGCCCTGTGCGGGATCGACGCGGACCTGCTGGCCCACGGCCCGGCCCGGACGCGGGCCGAACGGGGCCGCACGGCCATCTGGTTCACGCTGCACCTCGGCCTCGGCGGGATCATCGCCGGGATGTCGCTGGCCTTCCCGCCGTTCGCGGCGACATTGATCGTCCTACCCGTGCTCGCCGGGCTGGGCCACTCCCCGCTCGCTCCCGAACTCATCGGCACCCCCTGGGCTTTGGCGCTGTCACCGGTCGCCGGCCTGGCCATGCTGCTCACGCTCGCCGCGTGCGCCGCCGGCTGCGGGGCCCTGCTGGCCCGCTGGGCGCCCGCGCTGCTCGGGCCCACCCCTCAGGACCGGCTGGCCGCCGCCGAGGCCCGCGCCGCCGACCTCGCCGTACGCAACCGGCTGGCCCGTGAGCTGCACGACTCCGTCGGCCACGCCCTGAGCGCCGTCACCCTCCAGGCGAGCGCGGCCCGCCGGCTCCTCGACACCGACCCGGAGTTCGTCCGCGAGGCGCTCGCCGCCATCGAGGAGACCACCCGGCGCACGGTTGGCGAACTGGACGCCGTACTGGGCGTGTTGCGTGAGGGCGACGCGCCCGGCACCGCGCCCGCGCCGACCCTGGAGACCGACCTTGACGGGCTGCTGCGCCGGACCCGGGCCGCCGGGCAACCCGTGACGGCCACCGTCGGCACGGATCCCGCCGCACTGCCGCCGCTGGTCTCCCGCGAGGCGTACCGGATCGTGCAGGAGGGCCTGAGCAACGCGCTGAAGCACGCCGGCACGGCGGTCGCCGTCCGGATCGCCACCGCCGCCGGGCACCTGGAGATCACCGTCGAGAACCCGCTGGGCGACGTCCCGGCTCCCCGCCCCGGCGGCGGCCACGGTCTGCGCGGCATCGCCGACCGGGTGCGGCTGCTCGGCGGCACGGCTCAGGCGGGGCCGTCGGGAGACGTCTGGCGCCTGTCCGTACGACTGCCGTTGAAGGCTGCCTGATACCGCGGCGTGACCGCTGAAAGGACTCGTATGCCCCAGTCCGCGATCCGGATCGTCCTCGCCGACGACGAGCGCATGGTCCGCACCGCCCTGCGTGCCATCCTCTCCGTCGAGCCCGATGTGGAGGTGGTCGGTGAGGCGGCGACCGGTGCCGAGGCCGTGTCCGTCGTCCGGGAGCTGCGGCCCGATGTCGTCCTCATGGACGTCCGCATGCCTCAGATCGACGGCATCCGGGCCACCGAACAGATCCTCGCCACGCTCGACGAGCCGCCCCGGGTCGTGGTCGTCACCACCTTCGAGAACGACTCCTACGTGTACGACGCGCTGCGCGCCGGAGCTTGTGGGTTCCTGCTCAAGCGGGCGGACGCCGACGCCCTGGTGCAGGCGGTACGGCTGGTCGCGCGCACCGACAGCCTGCTGTTCCCGTCGGCCGTCCGGGCCCTCGCGGCCGAGCACGCCCGTACGGCGCCCGCGCCGCCGGCGTGGGTGAGCAAGCTCACCGGACGTGAGAGCGAGGTGCTGCGGCACCTGGCCGCCGGACTGACCAACGCCGAGATCGCCCGGCGCATGGACGTCGGCCCCGCCACCGTGAAGTCGCACGTCGCGGCGGTGCTGGCGAAGACGGGCACCCGGGACCGCACCCAGGCGGTGATCGCCGCGTACGAGGCCGGTTTCCTGAGCACAGGATGAGAAAACGGGGCGTACGGGAACGATCGGCCCCCTCTCGATCGTCTTCGGAGCGGGATGAACAAGACGATCAGGCGGGCATCCGTCTTCGCGCTGCTGCTCGTGCTCGTTCTGCTGGTCAGGGCGACCTGGGTGCAGTTCTACGACGGCAAGGCCCTCGCGGACGACAACGACAACCGGCGGAACGCGATCCGGACGTACTCGCGGCCGCTCGGGAACATCATCGTGGCCGGAAACGCGATCACCGGCTCCACCCGGACCAAGGGGAGCGACCTCGTATACAAGCGGACGTACACGGACGGCAGGCTCTACGCAGCGGTGACGGGCTACGCCTCGCAGGCCTATGCCCCCACCCAGCTGGAGGGCGTCTACAAGGACCTGCTCAACGGCACGGACGACCGGCTGAAGAACGTGCTGGACACGCTCACCGGCAAGCGCGCCGACCCGGGCAACGTGCTCACCACGCTCGACCCGGACGTGCAGAAGGCGGCCTACCGCGCGCTCGGCGACACGAAGGGCGGCGCGGTCGCGATCGACCCGAAGACCGGCAAGATCCTCGCGGCGGTGTCCACGCCGTCGTACGACCCCTCCTCGCTCACCGACGCCAACACGGCCGGCACCGCCTGGAAGCAGCTCAACGCCGACAAGGACAAGCCGCTCACCAACCGCGCGCTGCGCCAGCCGCTGCCGCCGGGATCGACGTTCAAGCTGGTCGTGGCGGCGGCCGCATTGGAGGACGGGCTGTACAAGAACGTGGACGATCCGACCGACAGCCCCGCCCCGTACACCCCGCCCGGCACGACGCACGTGCTGGAGAACGAGAACAAGTCGGCGCCGTGCGGGAACGCCTCGATCCGCGTCGCCCTGCAGTACTCCTGCAACAACGTCTTCGGCCACATGGCCGTCCAGCTGGGCCAGGACAAGGTGAAGGCCATGGCCGAGAAGTTCGGCTTCAACGACGACAAGCAGGACGTGCCGGTGCGGGCCTACGCCAGCGGGTACCCCTCCGGCATGGACCAGGCGCAGACCGCGCTGTCCGGTATCGGCCAGTTCGATGTCACCGCGACCCCGCTGCAGATGGCCATGGTGTCCGCAGCCATAGCCAACGGCGGCAAGCTGGTGTCGCCGCATATGGTGTCGCAGATCACCGACAGCGGCGGTGAGGTGTTGCAGAACTACGACGGCAGCGCGGACACCAAGCAGATCGTCAGCTCCTCCACCGCCGAGCAGCTCCAGTCGGCGATGGAGACGGTGGTCAAGGACGGCACCGGGACGAACGCCCTGATCGACGGCGCCACGGTCGGCGGCAAGACCGGCACCGCCCAGCACGGCGAGAACAACAGCAAGACGCCGTACGCCTGGTTCACGTCCTTCGCCAAGTCCGACACCAACGGCAAGGAAGTGGCTGTCGCCGTGATGGTGGAGCAGTCGGACGCGGCTCGGTCGGAAGTGAGCGGCAACGGTCTGGCGGCGCCGGTGGCGAAGGCGATGATGCAGGCGGCGTTGAAGTGAGGCTCCCCGTGAGGAGCGTGCCTCACTTCACCCCGAGAACCTGCTCGATCGGATCGATCGCGAAGTACACGAGGAACAGCGCCGACACGGCCCACAACAGCCAGTTGACCTCTCTCGCCCGGCCCAGCACGGACTTGATCACCACGTAGGACACGAACCCCGCGCCGATCCCGTCGGTGATGGAGTACGTGAACGGCATCGCCGCGATGGTGAGGAACGCCGGGATGGCGATCTCGTACCGGTCCCAGTCGATGTGCTTGACGTGGGTCATCATCAGGAAGCCCACCGCGATCAGCGCGGGCGCCGCCGCCTGGAGCGGGACGATGGTGAGCAGCGGGGTGAGGAAGAGGGCGAGGCCGAACAGGCCCCCGGTGACGAGGTTGGCGAGGCCGGTGCGGGCGCCCTCGCCGACGCCGGCCGCGGACTCGATGTAGGCGGTGTTGGAGGAGGCGGAGCCGATGCCGCCGACGGCGGCCGCGGCGCCGTCGATGAACAGCACCCGGCCGATGCCGGGCACCTGCCCCTTCTCGTCCAGCAGTCCGGCCTCCGCGCTGATGCCGACGATCGTGCCCATGGCGTCGAAGAAGTCGGACAGGATCAGGGTGAAGACCAGCAGGACGGCGGTGAGGACGCCGGCCTTGGCGAAGCCGCCGAACAGGCTGAAGTGACCGATGAGCCCGAAGTCCGGTGCGGCCACGATCTTGTCGGGGACCTTGGGCGTGGTCAGGCCCCAGCTCTTGATGTCGGCGACGGCGTTGACGATGATCGCGACGACGGTCATCGTGACGATGCTGATGAGGATCGCGCCCTTCACCTTCCGGGCGAGCAGGGCGATGGTCAGCAGCACACCGAGGCAGAAGACGAGCACGGGCCAGCCGGTCAGGCGTCCGACGGCGCCCAGTTGCACGGGCACGGTGGTGTGCGCGGCGTCCGGGATGCGGCTGACGAACCCGGCGTCCACGAGGCCGATGAAGGCGATGAACAGGCCGATGCCGACGCCGATGGCCTGCTTCAGCTGCTGCGGGATCGCGTTCATGATGGCCTCCCGCAGTCCGGTGAGGACCAGCAGACAGATGATCAGGCCCTCCAGGACCACCAGGCCCATCGCGTCCGGCCAGCTCATCAGCGGGGCCAGTTGGAAGGCGACGACGGCGTTCAGGCCGAGGCCGGCGGCGATGGCGAGCGGGAGGTTGCCGCCGACCCCCATGACGATGGTCATCACACACGCCACCAGCGCGGTGGCGGTGACGAGTTGCCCGGTGTCGAGTGTGTGCCCGAACTTGTCCTTGGCGCTGCCCAGGATGATCGGATTCAGGACAAGGATGTAGGCCATGGTGAAGAACGTGGCGAAACCGCCGCGTATCTCCCGGCTGAGGGTGGATCCCCGCTCGGAGATCCTGAAGTACCGGTCCACTGACATGGTCCCACTCCTCATCATCTGATGATCGGCTTGCGGATGCTGGCTGGATTGTTCCCCCGTTCAACCTGTTTCAGGTTTTCCCTGTGTTACGGAATCTGGTTCGGTGGACCATACGTTGTCCGACTCCCCGTACGGTCACTCGCCGAGCCGCACCGAGAAGAGGTCACCCGTGGGCACAGTCGTCGACGACGCCGCCTCCGTGGAGTTCCATGCCTTCTTCGACCGGCACTACGCCGAACTCTCCCGCCTCGCCTCCCTGTTGACCGGTGAGCCGGACGCCGCCGACGATCTGGCGGCGGACGCGCTGCTCGCGCTGTGGCACCGCTGGGACCGGGTGCGCGCGGCCGACCACCCGGTGGCGTACGCGCGGGGCGTGGTCGCCAACCTGGCCCGCACCCGGATCCGCAGCGCGGTGCGCGAGCGCCGGCGGATCGCGGTGTTCTGGTCGCACAGCGAGGAGAAGACCCAGAACCCGGACGTCGCCGGGGTGGTGGACGTGCAGGAGGCGCTGCGCAGACTGCCGTTCCGCAAACGGGCGTGTGTGGTGCTCCGGCACGCGTTCGACCTCTCGGAGAAGGACACCGCGCTGGCGCTCGGGGTCTCGGTGGGTACGGTGAAGAGCCAGACGTCCAAGGGCATGGCCGAACTCCAGCGACTGCTCGGCCCGCAGGGCGATACGCGGCGGGTGCACGCAGCGATGGCGGCCCGGGGCTCCGCGAGCGGAGGAAGGAACCGATGAGGCGGCAGGACGTGCACGACGAGCTGCGCGCCCGGCTGCACGAGGCGGCCGAGGCTCACGCACCCGACCGCGCACGCATCCTGGCCCGCGTGGAGCGCGGCATGGCCGCGCAGTCCCGCCCCTTCGGCCACCGGGCCACGCATCCGCCGGTGTTCGGCTGGCTGCGGGTGGCCGGCGCGACGGCGGCGGTCGCCGGGGTCCTCGCCGTCGGCGGGTATGCGGTGGCCTCCGCGGTCCGCACCGACCAGCCGGCCCGGCAGACGGCCGCGGTCTCCCCCACGCCGGGTTCCGCACCGGAGGTGACCGGGCGTCCACCGGAGCATTCCGCCCGTCCGGTGCCGGGCCCGGGCACCCCGCGCCCGTCCCGCACCCCGGGCATCACGCCGTCCCGGACACCGACGGCCTCCCAGCAACCGCCCGTGGCGCACGGCGAGCAGAGCGGTCCCCTGCGGTCGGACGGCTCGGTGGACCCGCACAGCAACGACTTCTGGGCGCAGAGCGATCTGACGCTGAAGACGTCGAAGCAACTCTGCTCGCTAACGGTGGTGTTGAAGGTCGCACAGACCGGTGGGGTGTTTTCGACGGGGGCGTGGCGCTCGCTGCCGGAGGGCGACTTCACGCAGACGGTCGAGGAGCAGGCCGGGCTCGTCGTCTACACGTGGCGACTCAAGGAGGGCCGTACGGTGCCCGCGGGGCAGTGGGTGTTCGCGGGGCAGTACGACCATGCGCGGGGCGGGCGCGACGCGAAGGGCGACAGCTACACGATCACGGGTGCCGCCGAGGGGCGTGTGTACTCGGTGACCGGTGGATTTGCCGCGCTCTCGTGAAAACAGCCGAACGGACTACGCGCTTCCGGCCGGCCCCCGCCACGGCACGGTGCTGCCGGTGACGGGGGCCGGGTACGAACGGCTGCTCAGGACGTACGGCTGACGCTCAGCCGACGAAGTACGTCGGGTTCGGCAGCTTGTACGTGCGGTCGGCGTAGCCGCCGTCGAGGTCCGAGTACTGGTCGCCGAAGTTGGCGATGATCTCGTACCCCAGGTCGTCCTCGATGTGCTTGCGCGTCCCGGACTTGTACTGCACGGTCGTGCAGTTCCAGGCGGTCGGGGTGGCGCAGTCGCTCAGGTAGGCGGGCGGGTTGGCCTTGTCCTTGAGGAACATGTGGTCGGCGTCGAGGTTCACATCGGCGCCGACCTTCTTCAGGTTCGCGACCGCGGCGGCGCGCTGGGCCTCGCTCAGGCCGGAGTTGTAGAAGACCTCGACGCCCTTGGACTCGGCGTACTGCACCAGCTCGGGGCTGCCGAAGACGGCCGGGCGGTCGGCGCGGTTCACGTAGTCGTTCCACGTGGCGGGGTTGTACGTGTAGTTGTAGCGCTTCTCGTAGTCGAGGCTGAGCAGCAGCGTGTCGTCGATGTCGAACATGACGGCCGGCTTCTCGCCGTGGCGGTGCGCCTTGCGGGCCGCCTTGTCGATGTAGCGCTCGGCGTCGGCGTCGATGCCGGCCAGGTCCTGGGCGTACGGGCTGTCCGGGGACGCCTGATAGACGCCGTTGCTGTCGGCGTGGGTGCCGTAGTAGGTGTCGATGTCCTTCACCAACTGCCCGATGTTGTAGGGCTCGTGGGTGGAGTTCGCCGTCGACTGACCGGCGGTGGCCACGCCCGCGCCGTACAGCGCGACACCGGCGAGCGCACAGGCGGCACCGGCGGCGACGACTCTGTGGGACTTCCGCATGGATTCTCCGGATCTGGTGGATGAGAGTGATGTACCAGGTCGGAGTATGTCTACGCGCATAACACCCCAGCGTGCGAGGCCTGTTATCCGATCGATAGGTTCAGTTGTCGCGGACACATCAGTTCGTCGTCGCGCCGATCGTCGCGCTCCCCGGGTTTTACACCGTCACAGGGGTGTGATCCGGAACCGGGTGAAGCCGGCCGCCCCCGCGTGTCCCGGTCCATCGGACGCGACGGCGAACAGGCCGAGCAGGGCGCCCACCCAGCGCCAGGGGGTGGCCGTGAAGACCGGCCCGGACGGCTACGGGCCGTCCCCGACGTCGTACGAGAACCGGCAGCGCGCCCCGGCGCCGACCTCGATCCGCAGCCGGGCCCGTCTCTCGGGCGTGCGGCAGGGCACACCCGTCGGCGACCGCCTCCGCGAACCGGTGCACGAGCCGGACCGTCCCGTCGGCGGCCCGCTCCAGACCGATCCAGCAGAACGCGTCCCCGAGCACCACGAGCCCGTCCCACGCCCCCGGTACGCCACCGTGGTCAGGGCGGAGGCGTAGCCGAAGTTGTGGGCGTAGACACTGGTGTTGGCGATGTAGAGGGGCAGGGTCGTGGTCTGCCCTGCCGGGCCGCCGCCCGTCAGGGTGTAGAGCAGGTCGACGTTGTTGAACTCCTACACCGCCCGCAGCATTGTGGACAGGACGATCGCGTCCTTCAGATGGGGCAGTGATGTGCCAGAACTGCTTGACCCGGCCGGCCCCGTCGAGAGATCGGCGACGACCGCCGCCGGGAAGACGGCCGAGGCGTCCGAGAGCCGGCTGGTGCCGCACGACCCGATCCCCGCATCGGCGTGTAACGGGTGATGCCCGTCTGGGAGTTGTAGAGCAGCACCCAGATCGCGGAGGTCAGCACGCCGGAGACGGTCCACGGGGAGAAGACCAGGGCGCGGCTCAGCGCCAGACCGAACAGCAGCTGCAGGCCGACCTCGGCCACGACCCACTTGGCGCCGAAGGTCAGCGTGTCCCGGAACTGGGGGACGTGGGCGAAGATCTGCGTGAAGTTGCCTGGGCCCGCGAAACCGTTCCGCCACGGCTTGGTCGGGTTGTAGTTCTGCAGGCTGTAGTAGAAGACGCTGAGCACCGGGTAGGCGATGAAGCCTCAGCAGGGCCGCCGGTTTCGCCACGGCTGCGGCTTGGGCCATGACTGTTCTCCGTTCGCAGTGGGGCGGTTACAGCTCGTACAGGAAGCGCTTGCCGCATACGCATGGGTGAAGCGCTTCACCTCTCTCGATGCGTGGGTCAGCCGGCGTACGGGTCCGGCACCTGGCCCGGCCGGGCCAGGAACTCGAAGTCGCAGCCGGTGTCGGCCTGGGTGATCTGGCCGTTGTAGAGGACGCCGTAGCCGCGCTCGTAACGGGCGGGCGGCGGCGTCCACGCGGCGCGCCTGCGCTCCAGTTCCGCGTCGTCCACGTGGAGACGGAGGCTGCGGGCCTCGACGTCCAGGGTGATGAGGTCCCCGGTCCGCACGAGCGCCAGCGGGCCGCCGATGTACGACTCCGGAGCCACGTGCAGCACACAGGCGCCGTAACTCGTGCCGCTCATCCGGGCGTCGGAGATCCGGACCATGTCCCGCACGCCCTGCTTCAGCAGGTGGTCGGGGATGGGGAGCATGCCGTACTCGGGCATGCCCGGGCCGCCCTTGGGACCTGCGCCCCGCAGCACCAGCACGCTGTCGGCGGTGATGCCGAGCGCCGGGTCGTTGATGGTGCGCTGCATGGTCCTGTAGTCGTCGAAGACGACCGCAGGGCCGGTGTGCTTGAGCAGGCGGGGCTCGGCCGCGATGTGCTTGATCACCGCGCCGTCCGGGCAGAGGTTGCCGCGCAGGACCGCGACGCCGCCCTCGCTCGCGACCGGGTTGTCGCGGGGGCGGATGACGTCGTCGTGGTGCACCTGGGCGCCCCGCAACTGCTCGCGCAGGGTGTCGTACGACACCGTCGGCCGGTCCAGGTGGAGCAGGTCGGTGATGCGGGAGAGGAAGCCGGGCAGGCCGCCCGCGAAGTGGAAGTCCTCCATCAGGTACTTCCGGCCGCCGGGGCGGACGTTGGCGAGGACGGGCACGGTCCGGGCGATGCGGTCGAAGTCGTCGAGGGTGAGCTTCACGCCGGCCCGGCCCGCCATGGCGATCAGATGGATCACGGCGTTGGTGGAGCCGCCGAGTCCGAGCACCGTCGTGACCGCGTCCTCGAACGCCTCACGTGTGAGGATCCGCGACAGCCTCCGGTCGTTGCGTACCAGCTCCACGGCCGTCATCCCGGCCTTGGCGGCCATCCGCTCGTGTCCGGAGTCGACGGCGGGAATGCTCGACGCGCCCGGCACGGTCACACCGAGGGCCTCGGCGGCGGCGGTCAGCGTGGACGCCGTACCCATGGTCATGCAGTGCCCCGGGGAGCGCGCGAGCCCGCTTTCCAGCTCGGTCATCTCGCAGTCGCCGATCAGGCCGGCCCGCTTGTCGTCCCAGTACTTCCACATGTCCGTACCGGACCCGAGCACCTCGCCCCGCCAGTGCCCCGGCAGCATGGGCCCGGCGGGCACGAAGACGGCGGGCAGATCGGCGCTGGCCGCACCCATCAGCAGCGCGGGCGTGGACTTGTCGCACCCGCCCATCAGGACGGCCCCGTCGACCGGGTAGGACCGCAGCAGTTCCTCGGTCTCCATCGCCAGCAGGTTCCGGTAGAGCATCGGCGTCGGCTTCTGGAAGGTCTCGCTCAGCGTCGAGACCGGGAACTCCAGCGGAAACCCGCCGGCCTGCCACACCCCCCGCTTCACCGCCTGGGCGCGGTCCCGCAGATGCGCATGGCACGGGTTGATGTCCGACCACGTGTTGAGCACGGCGATCACGGGCTTGCCCAGGTGCTCCTCGGACAGGTACCCGAGCTGCCGGGTCCGGGCCCGATGACTGAACGACCGCAGTCCGTCGGTTCCGTACCACTGATGGCTTCTCAGTTCCTCGGGCTTCCTGCGGGGCGCGTTCACATGGACCACCCCTCGGCGATGGCGGCGACCTCGGCGCGCTCGTCCTCGGGCAGCGGCCTGCTCGGCGGGCGGACGTCGCGGCGGCACAGGCCGAGCGCGGCGAGGGCTTCCTTGACGACCGTGACGTTGTTGGCGGAGGCGTGGGCGGCGCGGAGTTCCTCGAAACGGCGGATCTGCTCCCAGATCTTCATGGCGGCCGGATAGTCGCCGGATCGAAGCGCTTCCATCATGTTCAGCGAAACGGACGGGGCGACGTTCACGAGCCCGGAGGTGAAGCCGGTGGCGCCCGCGGAGAAGTAGGAGGGGGCGTACGGCTCGGCGAGGCCGGCGACCCAGACGAACCGGTCGAGGCCCGCGTCCCGGGCGAAGGCGGCGAACTTGGCGGCGTCCGGGACGGCGTACTTCACGCCGATGACGTTCGGGCAGTGGTCGGCGAGTTCGGCGAGCCGGGCGCCGGGCAACTGCGCGTTGCGGATGTACGGCACCACGCCCAGCTCGGGCACGGCCTCGGCGATGGCCCGGTGGTAGTCGACCCAGCCTGCCGCGGAGACGTACGGGTGGACGGGCTGGTGGACCATGACCATCCCGGCTCCGAGGTCGCGGGCGTGGCGGGCGGAGGCGACGGCGGTGGGCAGGTCGTGGCCGACGCCGACGAGGACCGCAGCGCGGTCGCCGGTCTCCTCGACGGTCGACTCGGTGACCAAGCGGCGCTCTTCGGGGGTGAGGGCGTAGAACTCGCCGGTGTTGCCGTTCGGGGTGAGGGTGCGGATCCCGCCGTCGAGCAGGCGACGCAGCAGGGCCCGGTGGGTGCCGGCGTCGACGGAGCCGTCCGCGGCGAAGGGGGTCACCGGGATGGCCACCACGTCGGCCAGGGCCGCCCGTTGGGGCTCGAACGTCACGCTGCTCATGAACGACCTTCCTCTGCGGGGAACGCGCGCCGGACGAAGGAGGCGATGTGGGCGTGCAGGGCGGCGGCCGCGCCGTCGGCGTCGCCGCCCAGCGCGATCCGGAGGATCTCCCGGTGCTCGGCGGCCTCCCGCTCCCAGGAGGGGTCGGCGGCCCAGGCGACGGCGGAGACCAGCGCGGCCTGGTCGCGGACCTCGTCCAGCATCCGGCCGAGCAGCGGATTGCCGCACGGCAGATAGAGGGCGCGGTGGAACTCCCGGTTGGCGAGCGACCGTTCGGCGGTGTCGTGGGCGGCGTCGGCCCGGTTCAGCGCGTCGCGCGCGGCGTCCAGGGAGGCACCTCGCCGGACGGCTCTGCGCAGCGCCTCCGGCTCCAGCAGCAGCCGCACGTCGTAGACCTCGCGTGCCATGTCCGCGTCCACCATGCGCACCGTGACGCCCTTGTACTGGCTCATCACGACGAGCCCGGTCCCGGCGAGCGTCTTCAGCGCCTCCCGCACCGGGGTCTTCGACACCCCGTACTGCGCGGCCAGCTCCGTCTCGACCAGAGCCTGACCTGGCGTCAGCTGACCGGTCAGGATGCGGTGTTTGATCGCGTCCAGCACGTACTGCGTGCGGGACGGGATCGGGGTGGGCACAGAGGTCATGCGGCCCTCTCGGATCTCACATATCGCGTCTCATATATGACGTACGAAGTACGACGCGTTGAAGGTAGGAGGGGTGCCGTGTTTCGTCAATGCCTATGACAAAGCAGGTGGGTGGCGACCTCAGACGGTGCGGGTGTCGCCCTCGACGGCGGTGTGCGTGGGCCGGCCGGAGACCGTGGCGGCGCGGGCGGTGGCTTCCTCGCGGGTGAGCGTGGGTCCGACATGGGTGACGAGCAGTTCGCGCACCCGGGCCTCAAGGGCGATCCGGCCCGCGTCCTCCGGCGTCAGATGGACCTGTTCGCTGTCGGGACGTTCACCGATGTCCGCCTCGCACAGGAACAGGTCGGCCCGGGCCGCGAGTTCACCGAGTGCGGCACAGGGTCCGCTGTCCCCGGAGTAGGCGAGCACGCTCCCCTGGCACTCGGCGCGCAGCCCGTACGCCTCGGTGTCGTGGGCGACGGCGCGTGCGGTGAGGCGGAGGTTCCAGTGCCGCACGTCATGGCCGTCGTACAGGGCCCGGAAGTCGAAGACGCCCTTGAGGAAGTCGACGTCCGCCCGCCCGAGGAACCCGGCCAGCCGGCGGGCGCAGTCCTGCGGGGCGTACACCGGGATCGGCGCGGCCGGGGTCATCCCGCCGAAGGCGAACGCGTAGGCGGCGGGCAGCAGATCGGCGCTGTGGTCGGCGTGCAGATGGGAGATCCAGATCGCGGTCAGTCGCGCGGGGTCCGTGTGCCGCTGCAACGCGGCGAACGTGCCGGGCCCCGCGTCCACCCACACCTCGGCACCCCCGCCGGACAGCAGGTATCCGGAACAGGGCCGGTCCGGGCCGGGGTGCGGGGAGGCGGTACCGAGGACGGTGAGCGTGAGTGGCATGGGGGGAGAGTACGACGGCGGGTGCGCCTGCCCCGGCTCACCTCGACAAGTGGAACCCGGGCTTCTCGTGATGGTGCTCCCTTACGGGGCGGGCAGTGTGAACACGGGTACAGCACCGTGAGGGGCGGTATCAGCGCGACGGCCGCCGTCCAGGTCTGCGGCACCGACCAGCGGCGCTTCCAGGGCAGCACCCAGGCCATGAGCAGCGCCACGGCGGAGAGCGGTCCGCCGTAGGAGATCAGGCCGAAGATCCAGGACAGGGACGTGTTCAACGCGGCCGAGCAGTCATCGGGGCCGCAGCTGTCCGTCGCCATCACGGAGAGCCCGGCGAACGTGACCGCGGCCGGACCGGGCACAACCAGCAGAACCGTCGCGATCGCCGGAGCCACCCAGGCACGGGGGTCCCGCTCACCCCGGTCGGCCGGTCCCGGACGCGGTGCGATGTGCTGTGTCGTCATGCGAACAGTCACCTTCTCGGCCGTGAACGGCCGAGCTTGTTCTCTCGGTCGTTCACACCTCGTCGCGCTCCCGACTGCCCCCTACGCCAGGACGGTCACGGGTAGCATCCACCCAGTCCCCAGCAACTGTCAGGGGGAGTGCGGGTGCGGTGACAAGCACCCACGCCGAGCGCGCGCGGTCGCGCACGTGGACCCCGGCGACCACATCGGCCGGCCCAGCGAGGGGGCACTCCGGCCTTGCGTGCTTTGCAGGCGAGGTGCTGTCCGAGCTGGTGGAAGGGCCAGGGTTGCAGGCACGCAGGGTCGCCTCCGGAGCCGACGCCTGCTCGGGCGTCGGCAGCAGCTTCACCTGCACCACCAGCTTCACGGCATCGGACCGCAGTACGACCACCGCACTAACGACCGTCATTCGTCCGGCGACCACCCTGACCGACGACCCGCAGGACAGTTGTTCGCATTCTCTCGGCGCCGAGCCGATGCCCTCCTACTCAGTCATGGACGCCACATCGGGTCCCGGCCGCTCAGCCCCACCACCCGGTCCAGCAGGGGTGCCTCCGCCGGCACCGGGACGACCGGACCGAAGATGCCGCCGCCGCGGCTCGGGTCCTCGGCGGCCCCCAGCAGGAAGCCGTGGGCCGAGTCCAGGGCCGCGGCGTCGGGAGCATAGTCCCGGCCGACGGCGCGGGCCAGGTCCCAGCCGTGGACGACCAGTTCGTCGGCGACGACGGCGCCGGCCACCTCGCCCGGCAGGTTCACCCCGCCCGCGCGGGTCATGCCGGTCCAGGCCGCCGGATCGCGCCAGGCGTCGGCCAGTTCGTCCAGGACCTTGGGCAGCTCCTCGCGCCAGCCGGCGCCGATGTCCGGCACCGCGGCGTTCGGGCTGGTGTCCGTCGTCGTACCGAGGTCCTTGCGGGCCGCGTCACGGAAGGCGATGGACAGGTACAGCACGTGGCCCAGCAGATTCCGCACCGCCAGCTCGGGACACGGGGTGCGGGCCGACAACTGCTCGTCGGTCACGGACTCGGCGAGCCGCGCCACGACCAGGGTCTGGGGGCCGAGGTCGATCATGGTCATGCCTCATTCCTTCACGGGTGCACTCCTCGTACGAAGGACTGACCGGCCGGCCCGCGCAAACTCATCGGTGCCCCGCAGCCACTCCCACGGCGAGCGCCCGCCGCCCAGGCACCACACCGCGATCACCGGGTCGCACAGCGCGCAGCCGAACGAGGAGTCGTGGGCGAACGGGATGATCGGGTGTCCCTTGAGGTGGTGCACGACGTCCCAGGCCGTGTGCAGCAGCCAGCCGACGCCGATCCAGACCCAGGAGTCGAGGCCCTGGTAGGCGACGTAGGTGGCGACCGCGGTGAACGCGAACTCCCAGCCGCCGAGGCCGCCGCCGCTGAGGTAGGCGGCGCCCGCGCCGGCCACCATGACCGCGTTCAGGCGGCGCCGGTGGCGTTCCGGGACGAGGGACATCAGCAGGACGTAGACGAGACCGATCAGGATCGGTGCGATGTAACGCATGGCGCCGACAGTAGGTTCGGTCGTGCGGGCGCCCCAGGGGCATTACCGACAGGTTCCGACGGATTGCCGCCGTCTGCCGGGCCTCCGGGATGAGGCACCTCACCGATCCGCGCAGGCCCTCCTTAGACCCACGATGAGCAGGCATGACGACTTCCTGGACCCTGCTCCGCGTGCTGCGGGACCGCAACGCGGGGCTGTATCTGGCGGCCGTGGTGGTGTCGGGCTTCGGCAACTCCGCGCTGTTTCTGGCCTCGGGTGTGTGGGTGAAGGACCTCACCGGGTCCGACGGCCTGGCCGCGCTGTGCATGCTCGCCCTGTGGGCCCCCACCGTGGCCGGCCCGCCGCTCGGCACGATCGCCGACCGCGTGCCACGCAAGCCCCTGCTGGTGGCCCTGAACGCGGGCCTGGCGGCCCTGCTGCTCACCCTGTGCACCGTGGACTCCCCGGGCGGCCTGTGGCTGCTCTTCACCGTCCTGCTGGTCTACGGCGCCGCCGAGGTCGTGCATGACGCGGCCGAGTCGGCCCTGGTGACCGCGGCGATCGGCCCGGAGCGCCTCGGCGACTTCAACGGGCTGCGCATGGCCGTCACCGAGGGCATGAAGCTCGTCGCCCCGCTGACCGGGGCGGGGCTGTACACGGCCTTCGGCGGTCCGGCCGTCGCCTGCCTGGACGCGGGCACCTTCGCGGTCGCCGCCGGGCTGTACGCCCTGCTGCGGGTGCGCGAGCAACGGCCCGCCCGGTCCGGCGGTTGGCGCGCGGAGACCGCGGAGGGCGTCCGGCACCTGTGGGGCCACCCGGAGCTGCGCCCGCTGGTCCGGGCGGGCGGTACGACGATGCTCCTCACCGCCCTGTGCAGCACGACGCTGTACGCCGTCGTCGACCGGCTCGGCCATTCCCCCGCCTACACGGGCGTGCTGTACGCCGTCCAGGGCGCCGGTTCGGTGACGGCCGGGCTCGTCTCGGGCGCCGCGCTGCGGCGGCTCGGCGCGCGCCGGTTCGCGGCGGCGGGGATCGCGCTGACGGCCCTCGCGGTGGCCGCGCGCGCCGTGCCGTCGGACCCGGTGGCCCTCGCGTCCTCGGCGGCGGCCGGTCTCGGCCTGCCCTGCGTGCTCGTCGCGGTCTTCACCGCAGTGCAGCGGGAGACACCCGGCCCCCTGCTCGGCCGGGCGACGGCCACCGCCGGGACCCTGGTCTTCACCCCCAACGCCGTAGGACTGGCCGTCGGCGCGGCGCTGGTCGAACTCGTCTCCCCGACACTGCTGTTGCCGCTGTACGGCCTCGCACTGCTCGGAACGGCCGCCTCCCTGGCTCAGCGCGCCGACAGCGCCTCGCGCACCGCGGCGAGGTCCGAGTCCGACGCCAACCCAGCGTGATAGAGACGCAGTTCGGTCGCACCCCGCGCACGCGCGCGTGCCGCGTCCGCCACGAGCGTGCCGGGGCTGCCGCCCATCCCGGTGACGACGGTGAGGTTGGCGGCCACTACCGTCCGCTCCCGGGCAGCTTCGGCGAAGGGCGACAGCAGGGCCGTACCGCCGGTGCAGGGGACCACCACGCCGTCGGCGGCGGCGAGGACGCGGGCGGGGTCGACGCCGGCGTTGGCGCCGCAGTGGTAGGGGACCGGGTCGGCGTGCAGCAGGACCTGGAAGCCGGCCGGGGCGGCGGCGCGTACGGCGGCGACAGCCTCCTCCTGGAGCGTGCCGGCGACCTCGTCGCGCCACGCGCGCGTGCGGGCGGCCTTCTCCTCGCCGAGCAGCTTCTCGACCGTCGGCCAGCCCTCGTCGCCGGCCGCACCCCGCCACAGCGGCTCCAGCGCGGCCCGCACGGAGGCGGCCAACTCCTTGGAGCCGAGGCCGTGTTCGGCGTACCCGGTGCGGCAGTACGGACAGAGGCACAGGGACATCAGGTACTGGCCGGCCTCGCCGAGGCCCACCCCGGAGATCTTGTCGTGGGCGTGCAGATGCTGGAGCCCGTACCAGCCGAGGGACTCCAGCTCGGTGCCGTGCGCGCCGGGGCGTACCGCGGCCTCGGCGGCCAGGTCGACCAGGTACGCGCGCGTGGCGGGCTGGGCGATGCAGGGCGCCCACGGATAGTGGTCGCCGTAGGCGTTGACCACCGAGGTGTCCGGATGCTCGGCGCCCAGGCGGGAGTTGTGGGCGAGGACGACCCAGGTGTGCACCTCCAGGCCCGCCGCGGTCAGCGCCGCCGCCGCCTCGCCGTAGGCGTCGCCGGGGGCCCAGCGGCCGGCGGGGTACGGCCTGATGCCACGGCCCGCCCAGCGGTCGCCCGGTGGGTAGAGCACGGCCGCGTACTCGGCGGTGACGATGCGGTGGCGGGGGTGGCGGGGGGTCAGGGCGCGGGTGGAGTGGTAGGCGGCGGCGAGGGTCACCTGCTCCACGCCGAGTCCGGCGATGCGCGCGGGGGCCTCGGGGTCCCCGACCACGTCCCACGGGTAGACGAACGCCGACGCCTTCACACACCCTCCTTCGAGCCGCACCCACGCTCGTTCACGCCTTCTCCTCCAGCAGCGCGTACCCCCGCTCGATCAGCTGGGCGAGCTGTTTGACATGCTCCTCCGCCGGCTCGTGCAGCGGGGGCCGGACCTCGCCGACGTCCAGACCGCGCAGCCGTACGCCCGCCTTGACGAGCGATACGGCGTAGCCGCGGCCCTGGGCGCGCAGCTCCACGAAGGGGTGGTAGAAGCCGTCCAGGAGGCGCCGCAGGGTCACGGAGTCACCCGCGGTCAGGGCCCGGTGGTAGGCGAGGGCGATCTCGGGGGCGAAGCAGAAGACGGCCGAGGAGTACAGGGTGACGCCGAGGGCGTGGTAGGCGAGCTGGGTCTGCTCGGCGGTGGGCAGACCGTTGAAGTACAGGAAGTCGCCCGGGACTTCGGTGCGTACGGCACTGATGATCCGTTGCATCAGGTCGAGGTCGCCGAGGCCGTCCTTGAGGCCGATGATCCCGTCGGTGCGGGCGAGCTCCACCACCGTCCGCGGGGTGAAGACGGCGTTGTCGCGCTGGTAGACGATGACCGGAAGGGCGGTGGCCGCGGCGACCTCCCTGTAGTGCCGCAGCAGGCCCTCCTGGCCGGCGAGGACGAGGTAGGGCGGCATGGCGAGGAGGCCGTCGGCGCCCGCCTGCTCGGCGAGACGGGCGTAGCGGACGGCGAGCGCGGTGCCGTAGCCGGCGCCCGCGACGACCGGGACGCGCCCCTCGGCCGCCTCCACGGCCGCCCGGACGCACGCCTCGAACTCCTCCGGCAGCAGCGCGTGGAACTCCCCGGTGCCGCAGCAGGCGAACACGGCGGCGGCACCGGCGGCGACGCCCCGGCGGACGTGGGTGCGGTAGACGTCGAGGTCGAGCGAGCCGTCGGGGCCACAGGCCGTGACGGGAAAGAAGAGCGGCCCGCTCGGTTCGTCGAGCCGTGCGGTGAGAGGGGCTGGCGTCACGGGCTCTCCCTTGCGACACACCGGTGCATGTTTCTGATCCGCGTCCATATTTCTGAACGCGACCACGCTACGGGCCCTTCTTACGGCAGGTCAAGCAGGCAAACTCGCAACACCCGGAGCGAATTCACCGACATCACGCGACACTTGACGGTGCACGGCGAAAGTCTCTAGCGTGTCCACGTATGTGAATTCTGGCCACAAGGAGAACCGAGGATGCCCGCTCCCCGCACCGTTCTGCTCACCGGCGCCGCCGGCGGGCTCGGCACCCTGATGCGGTCCCTGCTGCCGGAGTACGGCTACACATTGCGCCTGTTCGACGTGCGGCCCATCGAGGACGCGCCGGACGCGATCACCGCCGACCTCGGCGACACGGCGGCCCTGCGCGAGGCCGTACGGGGCGTGGACGCGGTCCTGCACCTCGCGGGCATCTCCCTGGAGGCGCCCTTCGAGAAGATCCTCAAGTCCAACATCGAGGGCACCTACAACCTCTACGAGGCAGCCCGCCAGGAGGGCGTGCCCCGCATCGTCTTCGCCTCCTCCAACCACGCCGTCGGCTTCACCCCGGCCCCGCGCCCGGGCGAGCCGCTGATCCCGGTCGACACCCCGCGCCGGCCGGACACCTTCTACGGCCTGTCCAAGTCCTTCGGCGAGGACCTCGCCCAGCTGTACTGGGACAAGCACGGCCTGGAGACCGTGTCCGTGCGCATCGGCTCCTGCTTCCCGGAGCCGACCAGCGTGCGCATGCTCTCGGTGTGGATGAGCCCGGCCGACGGTGCCCGCCTCTTCCACGCGGCCCTGACCGCCGACGAGGTCGGCCACACCGTCGTCTACGGCTCCTCCGCCAACACCCGGCTGTGGTGGGACCTGACCACCGCCCGGGCGCTCGGGTACGAACCGCGGGACGACTCCGAGCCGTACGCCGAGAAGCTGATCGCGGAGCAGGGCGAGCTGGACCCGGAGAACCCGGCACACACCCACCTCGGCGGGCACTTCGTGAACGATCCGCCGATCTGGCCGTACTGAACCTGCCGGACGGGGACGTCGCGCCCCGACCGGACACCATGCCGCCAGGCCGCCCGGCACCACGGTGAGGGCCTGACTGCCGCCACGACTGCGACCCGGCCGCCGTGCAGCCCCGAGCCCCGGCCGGCGCCGGAAGCCCGGAAAAGCCCGGCCGAAAGAGCTACGGCGGCTCGAAACCGTCGTCCACGCGCGCGAGCGGGCACCGAACGGGCCCGCCCGCCGGCGCATACGGGCATCCAGGACGCCCGCTCCCACCTCGCCGGACACAGCCTCCCAGGTCCGCGCCGGGCAGTGCCCTCGGTGAACGGGCACGAACGGGCAGTATCGGGACCGCAACAGGCCTGGTCAGTGCCGCACAGCCGCTGTAGAACTTCCCCCATGGGCCCGAACGGGCAGTTCCGCGGGAAGGTGGGTGACGAACATGAGCACAGGGACGGCGGAGGAACGCCAGCGCGCGATCGTGCGGGCCGCGCGCGCCACCGGCTCGGTCGACGTCACCGCGCTCGCCGCCGAGCTGGGCGTGGCCAAGGAGACCATCCGGCGCGATCTGCGCGCCCTGGAGGACCACGGACTGGTCCGCCGTACGCACGGCGGTGCCTATCCGGTGGAGAGCGCCGGCTTCGAGACCACGCTCGCCTTCCGGGCCACCAGCCATGTGCCCGAAAAGCGCCGGATCGCGGCCGCGGCGGCCGAGCTGCTCGGGGACGCGGAGACGGTCTTCGTGGACGAGGGCTTCACCCCGCAGCTCATCGCCGAGGCCCTGCCCGCCGGCCGGCCGCTCACCGTGGTCACCGCGTCCCTGCCGGTCGCGGGCGCCCTGGCCGAGGCCGAGCAGATCCAGGTCCTGCTGCTCGGCGGCCGGGTCCGGGCCGGCACGCTGGCCACCGTCGACCACTGGACGACGAAGATGCTCGCCGGTTTCGTCCTCGATCTCGCCTACATCGGCGCCAACGGCATCTCCCGCGAGCACGGCCTGACCACCCCCGACCCGGCGGTCAGCGAGGTCAAGGCGCAGGCGATACGGGCCGCGCGCCGCACCGTCTTCGCGGGGGTGCACACCAAGTTCGGCGCGGTCAGCTTCTGCCGGTTCGCCGAGGTCGGCGCGCTGGAGGCGATCGTGACCAGCACCCAGCTCCCGGCCGCCGAGGCCCACCGCTACTCCCTGCTGGGCCCGCAGGTCGTCAGGGTCTGAAAGTCCAACCCACTCCCCTAGAGGCCCCCCACACCGCCAAGTGCCCCTTATTTCCCTATATTTCCAGGAGCGATCCATGCGAACCCAGAGCCGACGGAGGCCGCGAGCCACGCTCGCCATGGCCGCCGCAGGGACGCTGCTCGCCCCGCTGCTGTCCGGCTGCTGGGTCGGTGCGGGCGGGACCGGTGGTGGCAACTCCATCAACGTGCTGATGGTCAACAACCCCCAGATGACCGAACTCCAGAAGCTCGCCCCCCGCTTCACCAAGGAGACCGGCATCAAGGTCAACTTCACGGTCCTGCCCGAGAACGACGTCCGCGACAAGATCAGCCAGGACTTCGCCAACCAGGCGGGCCAGTACGACGTGGCGACCTTGAGCAACTACGAGATACCGATCTACGCCCGCAACGGCTGGCTGCACGAGATGAGCTCGTACGTCGCCAAGGACCCGTCGTACGACGAACAGGACGTCCTCGCGCCCATGCGCCAGTCCCTGACCGCCTCCGACGGCAAGCTCTACGGCCAGCCCTTCTACGGCGAGTCGTCCTTCCTGATGTACCGCAAGGACGTGTTCGCGGCGAAGGGCCTGACCATGCCGGCCCACCCCACCTGGCAGCAGGTCGCCGACCTGGCCGCCCAGGTGGACGGCGCGCAGTCCGGCATGAAGGGCATCTGTCTGCGCGGCCTGCCCGGCTGGGGCGAGATGATCGCGCCGCTGACCACGGTGGTGAACACCTTCGGCGGCACCTGGTTCGACAAGAACTGGAAGGCCCACCTCGACTCCCCCGCGTTCGAGAAGGCGACGAAGTTCTATGTCGACCTGGTGCGGGGGCACGGCGAGTCCGGTGCCGCCCAGTCCGGCTTCGCCGAGTGCCTCAACGACATGACCCAGGGCAAGGTCGCCATGTGGTACGACGCCACCTCCGCGGCCGGCCTGCTGGAGGCGAAGGGATCCCCCGTCAAGGGCAAGCTCGGCTACGCCCCCGCCCCCGTGGAGAAGACCGCGTCCTCCGGCTGGCTCTACACCTGGGCCTGGGGCATCCAGCAGGCCTCCCGCAATCCGGACAAGGCCTGGAAGTTCGTGTCCTGGGCGTCCGGCAAGGAGTACGAGCGGCTGGTCGGCGAGACCAGCGGCTGGCCGAACGTCCCGGCGGGCAAGCGGGCGTCGACGTACACCAACGCCGACTACCGCGCGTCGGCCGCCGCCTTCCAGGACATGACGAAGCAGGCCATCGAGAACGCCCGCCCGAACGACCCCGGCGTACAGCCGCGCCCCGCGCCCGGCATCCAGTTCGTCGACATCCCCGAGTTCACCGATCTCGGCACCAAGGTCTCCCAGGAGATCAGTGCGGCCATCGCCGGACGCCAGTCCGTCGACTCGGCCCTGAAGAAGTCTCAAGCGCTCGCCGAGAAGATCTCCAAGGAGTACGAGGGACGATGACCGCGACGACAGCACCCCTTGCGACCACGCCGGTACGCGCCACGCGGCCTCCCTCGGCCCGCCTGCGCGCCTGGGCCACCCGGGCCCCCCTCATGCCCGCCCTCGTCTTCATGATCGTGGTGACCCAGCTGCCGTTCGTGGCCACGCTGGTGATCTCCTTCTTCGACTGGAACGCCCTCTATCCCAAGGCCCGCCACTTCACCGGCCTGGACAACTACCGCCAGGTCCTGACCGACGCGGACCTGCGGCACTCGGTCTGGACGACCGTGCTGCTCACGGTGACGGTGGTGCTGGTCAGCCTGGTCCTCGGGCTGGCGCTGGCCCTGCTCCTGGACCGGAGGTTCCGCGGCCGGGGCGTCGTCCGCACCCTGCTGATCGCCCCGTTCCTCGTGGTCCCGGTGGCCGCGGCCCTGCTGTGGAAGCATGTGCTCTACAACCCTGAATACGGCCTGTTCAATGGGTTGTTGCACTATGTGGGCGGCCCACAGCCCGACTGGATCTCCAACACTCCGCTGCTCGCGGTCGAGGCCTCCCTGGTGTGGCAGTGGACGCCGTTCATGATGCTGATCCTGCTCGCCGGGCTGCAGAGCCGTGACCACGAGCAGATCGAGGCCGCGCGGGTGGACGGCGCGAACGACTGGCAGGTCTTCCGCCATCTGACGCTCCCACACCTGCGCCGCTACCTCGAACTCGGCGCCCTGCTGGGCTCGATCTACATCGTCCAGAACTTCGACGCGGTCTTCACGATCACGTCCGGTGGACTCGGCACCGCCAACCTGCCCTACACCGTCTACCAGAGCTTCTACCAGGCCCACGAGAACGGCCTCGCCTCGGCCGCCGGCGTCCTGGTGGTCATCGGCTCGATCATCATCGCGACCTTCGCCCTGCGCGTGGTGTCGTCCCTGTTCCGCGAGGAGGTGTCCCGCGCATGAACGCCGCGCTCCGCCGCAACGGGCTGGGTCTCGTGGCCTGGCTCGTCGGGATCCTGTTCTTCCTGCCCATCGCCTGGATGGCGCTGACGTCCTTCCACTCCGAGGCGGACGCGGCGACCAACCCGCCGTCCTTCGCCGCCTCGCTGACCCTCGACGGCTACCGCGAGTTCTTCGGGGCGGGCGGCGGCGCGAGCCCCTGGCCGGCGCTGATCAACTCCGCCGTGGCGTCCGTGGTGTCGACGATCTGCGTGCTGCTCCTCGCCCTGCCGGCCGCCTACGCGTTGTCCATCCGGCGGGTCCGCAAGTGGACGGACGTCCTGTTCTTCTTCCTGTCCACGAAGATGCTGCCGGTGGTGGCCGGTCTGCTGCCGATCTACCTGTTCGCGAAGAACACCGGGATGCTCGACAACATCTGGCTCCTGGTCATCCTCTACACCTCCATGAACCTGCCGATCGCGGTGTGGATGATGCAGTCGTTCCTCGCCGAGGTCCCGGTGGCGGTGATCGAGGCGGCGCAGATCGACGGCGCCCGGCTGCCGACCATCCTCGCGCGCGTGGTCGCCCCGATCGCCCTGCCCGGCATCTCCGCCACCGCGCTGATCTGCTTCATCTTCAGCTGGAACGAACTTCTCTTCGCCCGAGTCCTCACGGGCGTGGTCGCCGAGACCGCCCCCGTCTTCCTGACCGGCTTCATCACCAGCCAGGGCCTGTTCCTGGCCAAGGTGTGCGCCGCGTCGCTCGTCGTCTCCCTGCCGGTGCTCGCCGCGGGGTTCGCCGCCCAGGACAAGCTGGTCCAGGGCCTGTCGTTGGGAGCTGTGAAATGAAGGCCGCCGTCATCGAGTCCGTGGGCCGCGCCGTCGTCACCGAGGTGCCCGACCCGACCCCGGGCCCCCGCGAGGTCGTCGTCGAGGTGGCGGCCTGCGGCTTGTGCGGCACGGATCTGCACATCCTCCAGGGCGAGTTCGCGCCCAAGCTGCCGATCGTCCCCGGGCACGAGTTCGCGGGCGAGGTGGTCGGCGTCGGCAGCCGGGTGACCGAGGTGGCGGTCGGCGACCGGGTGGCCGTGGACCCCTCCCTGTACTGCTACGAGTGCCGTTACTGCCGCGACGGCCACAACAACATGTGCGAGCGATGGGGCGCGATCGGCGTGACGACGGCGGGTGGAGCGGCACAGTACGCGGTCGCACCCGTGGCCAACTGCGTGAAGCTGCCCGAGCACGTGCGCACCGAGGACGCGGCCCTGGTCGAGCCGCTGTCCTGCGCGGTGCGCGGCTACGACGTCCTGCGGTCCCGCCTGGGCGCCCACGTGCTGATCTACGGCTCCGGGACCATGGGGCTGATGATGCTGGAGCTGGCCAAGCGGACGGGCGCGGCGAGCGTGGACGTGGTCGACGTGAACCCGGCCCGGCTGGAGACCGCCCGTCTGCTCGGCGTCTCGGGCGCGGCGGGAAGCGCGGACGAGCTGGACCGCCCGCAGGGCTGGGACGTGGTCGTGGACGCGACCGGCAACGCGGCGGCGATCCAGGACGGCCTGGACCGGGTGGCGAAGGCGGGCACGTTCCTGCAGTTCGGGGTGGCCGACTACGCGACCCGGGTGACCATCGACCCGTACCGCATCTACAACCAGGAGATCACCATCACCGGTTCCATGGCGGTGCTGCACAGCTTCGAGCGGGCGGCCGAGCTGTTCGCGAACGGGGTGCTGGACCCGCGGGTGTTCATCAGCGACCGGATCCCGCTGGCGCGCTACCCGCAGGCGCTGGAGCAGTTCGCGGCCGGGGTGGGACGGAAGATCGTGGTCGTGCCGTAGGCCGTTCGGCGAGTTTCTGCGGGTAAGGGAACGGTAAAGCGGTGTCGTTCGTTCACCCGGCATGACAGCTATGACCCCTGGCTCGAACATCCCTCTCCCGGCCGCGCGCGTGACGGTGGACGTCGCCGCTCCGGTGCGGCTCGACGTGTCGGGCCTGCTGCTCACGGCCGACGGCAAGGTGCGCTCGGACGACGACTTCATCTTCTACAACCAGCCGGCGGGGCCGGGCGTGACATACGCCTCCGGCGGCGGTGCGGCGCCGGACGCGATCACGGTCGACACCGCCGCCGTCCCGCCGGACATCGACAAGATCGTGGTCACAGCCAGCCCGGACGCGGCCGGACAGACCTTCCAGGGCATCGAGCCGACGGCCACGATCCGCGACGCGGACGGCGGTGCGGTGCTGGCCACGTTCACCCCGCCGCAGCTCGGCGCGGAGACGGCGCTGGTGGTCGTGGAGATCTACCGCCGGGGCGGCGTCTGGAAGGCCCGCGCGGTCGGCCAGGGGTACGCCAACGGTCTGGCCGGCATCGCGACGGACTTCGGGGTGACCGTGGAGGAGCCCGCGGCGGCGGCCCCGCCACAGCCTGCCACCCCGCCGGCGCCCACCATGCAGCCCCCGGTCACCCCGCCCGCCCCGCCGATGTCCGCTCCCCCGGCCCCGCCCTCCCCGGCACCGGGCGCGGGGAAGATCAACCTCGACAAGGGCCGGGTCAGCCTCCAGAAGAACCAGACGGTGTCCCTGGTCAAGGGCGGCCGCCCGCTGCTCTCCCAGGTCAAGATGGGGCTGGGCTGGGAGCCGGCGTTCCATGCCGCGGACATCGACCTGGACGCCTCGGTCATCGCCTACGGCCCGCAGCGCAACCACATCGACAGCTGCTACTTCGGCAAGCTGACGATCCTGAACGGCGCGATCAGACACTCCGGTGACAACCTCACCGGTGAGGGCGCGGGCGACGACGAGGTGATCACGGTCGACCTCGGCCGCCTCTCCCAGGAGGTCACCGGCCTGGTCTTCACGGTCAACTCCTTCTCCGGGCAGAAGTTCACCGAGGTCGCCAAGGCCTACTGCCGTCTGCTGGACGCCACGACCGGCGAGGAACTGGTCCGCTTCGACCTCACCCACGCCGAGCCCCAGACGGGCGTGCTGATGGCCAAGCTCATCCGCCAGTTCTCGGGCGAGTGGGACATGACGGCGCTGGGCGACTTCGTGAAGGCCCGGACGGTGAGAAACATGGTGGAGCCGGGGGCGCGAGCCCTGTAGCCCGTCGGGTGCGGGGATCTGGGGGGCCGGAAATCGCCGCTTTGGTGCGGACCGTTGCCGGCCGCGAGTTCCTCGCGCCCTTCAGGGCGCCAGCCCCTGCGTCAGCAGCGTCAGATACCGCCGGATCTCCCGGCCCTGCCCTCCCCCCAGTTCCGAGGCCGTCGCCACCCCGTGGGCCAGCCGCAGCAGCTCGATCGGCTGTAGGTCTGCCCGCAGGGCACGCTCCTTCTGAGCCGCCTCCACCAACCGGCCCGCCGCCCTTTGCACCGTCGTGGCGCACGCCGTCGACGCGGCGGAGCTGCCGTCCGTGACCGCCGACCCCAGCAGCGCCTTCATCCCGCGCACCTGAATCGTGGCGACGCACAACTCGTGCAGCCACTCCATCAGCGCCTCACCCGGCGGCAGTTCCTTCGCCAGCTCGTCGGCCCGAGCCCCCAGCGCCTCCATCCGGTCCACGTACGCGGCCTCCAGCAGCGCCTGCCGGGTGGGGAAGTGCCGGTAGAGAGTGCCGGAGCCGACGCCCGCCCGCTTGGCGATGTCGTCGAGCGACGCGTTCTCCCCGTGCTCGGCGAACGCTTCGGCCGCGACCTTCAGCAACCGCTCGTAGTTGCGCCGGGCGTCCGCGCGCATGGGCCTGACCTGCGGCATCCAGCAACTCCTCGCACACCGGGGATCGTCTCCACAGCCTAGCGAGACCCGGTTCGCCCGGTCAGTGCCGCTCCGGTGGCTCGTATCCGCCGGTCGCCGGGTCCGGTCCGAGGTGGCGGCGTACCGCGCCGGTGCCCAGGCCGATCGTGGCACGCGTCCGCATGGGGCCGTCCCCGCGGCGGGACAGCACGGTGACCTCGTCCACGCGCGCGTGCAGCACGCCGAGCCGGGCGGCGCATTCGGCGGCGAGGACGCGTGGGGTGCGGGTGCGACCGAGCGAGAGGTGCGGGGTGAAGCGCGGAAAGCGGTCCGTGCAGGACGGGAAGGGCTCCGCCAGCACACGCCGGAGCTCCGTCCAGGGCGCGGCACCGGCCGCCGCGGGGTCGAGCCACACGGTGGAGTAGGACCGGTGACGGAAGGAGCGGACCCCGCCGAGGCGGATGTCGAAGGGCTCGCATTCCACGGCCGCCGCGGCCAGCAGCGGGAGCGCCGCCGGGAAGTCCTCCTCCGGCACGAAGCCGAAGATCAGGTTGACATGCGGCGGCCAGCGCCGGATCTGCGGGTCGTGCTCGGCACGGATGCCCTGGATGGCAGGCCACAGCCCGGCCGGCGGCAGCCACGCCACGGCGCTCCGCGGCGTGGGGTCCGACTCCAGACGACCGGGAGCGGCGGCGGGACGGGGGGCCTCGGACGGGCCGGGCGTCGTAGGACGAGGCGCCGGGGGGCAGGGCACTGTTCCATCATGGTCCCGCCCCCCGGGCGGGGCGTCCGCGCAAGCTCCGCCGCGCAGGGCCAGAACTCAGGCAAGCCATGGCCAACGGCTGTCGCGACCACTCTCGATCAGGGAAACCATGCGGAAGGCGGCATCCGAAAGGCCGGCGAATACATGCCGATTCCCGCTTCCCGACGGTCCGTGGCCCGGCCGGTATCCCTCCAGGTTCCAGGTGTAGACGGGCACATGGGCCGGGATCTGGTCGGTCGGGGCGCCGTGCCGGTTCGGGGCGTACTGCTCGTCGGTGACGATCAGCACCCGGTCGTGCTTCCGGTAGTGCCGGCGCACCGCGTCGGTGGTGTCGGTGCCGCCCAGGCTGCCGAAGCGCTCCAGGGTCTTCAGCACCGACTCGCCCTTGCGGAACGGCACCCTGTCGCTGGTCGTACCGAACTGGACGAGGTCGGCGTCGGCCGCCCGCAGCGCGAGCGCGGTGCCGAAGATCGCCGCCGCGTCGGCCCGGGTGAGCCCAGAGCGGTCCTGGGACTGCGTCCAGAACATCGAGCCCGACCGGTCGACCAGGACCAGCGTCCGGCCCGGCAGCGCGGGCACGTTGGCCAGCGAGTGGCCGAGCGCCTGCTCCAGCGGGTACGACCAGCGCAGCGACGGTGCGTGCCGGTAGGCGGCGAGGTAGCGGAAGGGGAACTGCCGCGAGCGCGCCACCTGCTCCGGGTCGCTGATCTTCGCCGCCACCCGGGCCGCGACCTCGTCGGACACCCCGGCCTCGTCGAAGTTGCGCAGGTTGCGGAGCAGCGCCATCGCACCCATCGACGGGATCACGGCCTCCCAGGCCGCCTTGTCCATGGGGCCCTGGAGCCAGCCGGCCAGCGCCTCCCAGGTGATCCCGGCCGCCGCGAGCCGCTCGGCACCGCCGGGCGAGGTGACGGCCGACCGCCGCTCCGGCACCGGCAGTGCCATCAGCTCGCGGTGCGCGGTGAGCACCGGCAGGGACGGGGGCGGCACGGCGGTGTCGGGGTGGTGCCGGCGGTCGAGCGCGTACTGGAACAGCGCGCCCTGCCACGGCTTGTCCGGGTCCGGTGCCGCGTGCACCAGGTTGAGGATGTCGCCGAAGCGGTAGCCCTTGGACGCGGTGTCGTACTTCAGCAGCGACTTGGCGTGGTACAGCCGCCGTACGGCGTCGGCGACCCCGCGCTTGACGGGCTTGGGGACGGCACGGCCGTACCTCGACGTCCAGTACCCGAGCAGCTCGCCGGGCTCGTCCGGGCGCTGGAGCACACAGTCCATGACCTGCCGGTTGGCCGGGCCGTCGGTCGCGCCGGCCGTCAGCCGTGCGTGCACGTACTCGGCGGCGCCCACGAGCGACGCCGTCCGCATGTGCCCCTCACCGCGCAGCCAGCCGAGCAGGCCGGCCGTCCAGTCGGGGTCGCTGACGGCGAGGTCGCGCACGAGCTGGGCGAACCGGTCGTCGCGGTCGGTGCCGGACTCGTAGAAGGTGTTCCGCGTGACGAAGTTGGAGACGGCGAGCAGGAAGAGCTCGGAGCGTGCGTCGCGCTCGTGGCCCCGGCCGCGCTCGTAAGTCCGCAGAGTGCGGCCGGTGGTGGTGACGGGCGAGGCCGGCTGTGCCTTGGCGGCACGCGTGTTGAATCGCGCCATGGTGAATTCCCCCGAATTCATTGCTGTTTCGGAGGGAGGCGCGGCAAATGGAGGGTGTCCGAGGTCGAGGGTCGGCGACGGTCCTTAGTCAGATGCTCTGTCCGTTGAGCTACACCGACCCGAAGTCGGTGACGGGATTCGAACCCGCAACCTTCCGATCCCAATGAAGTATCCGCTGCCTGCGCACCGGACACCCACCATGAGCTGCGCCTCCCGAGATCAAGTCGGCTGCGGCTGTTGTTTCATTCCTGGAAAGGGAAGTAGCCGCTGCCATCGCACCGGGAGGTGCGTGACGTTGTGATCTCACTGTAGGAGGCGCAGCTGTGGACGTGCGAGCGAATTAGACGTCGTCTCATTTGGAGAGTCTGCGGTAGCAGATGAGACTGCAGGCGATGGCAGTGAAGGCCAGGAAGTGCTCGGCCTTGCGCTCGTAGC